>JAGCAK010000009.1 GCA_017652745.1 Lachnospiraceae bacterium | reverse complement strand
TATATGTATGCAGATCATTTCTAATCAGTCTTTAATTTTTTAAAAATTCAATATATAGGAGGATAGGGTATGTCTAAGTTAACAGAAAAAGAAAACTTTATGATGATGTTTGACGGCAAAATTCCAGAGTGGATTCCACGTCTCATCCTGGCACCAGTCAAAGATCTGGAAGAAGTACCTGCAACAGCTGGTATTGGTCCGGGCTTTTTAATGGGTGCAAGAATGAAACCGCCTCACAAAGACATCTGGGGAGTAGAGTATATCACCACCAAAGAAGCAGCCGGAGCAATGATCCCGAAAACATGGGACTTCATCCTTGAAGATGTAACAAAATGGCGTGATGTTATCAAAGCTCCGTCGCTTGAAGGCTTTGATTGGGAACAGCTTTGCAAACAAGATATTGAGAGATTTAAAGTAGACAGAAATCAGACCGCATTATCTATGAACGTCAGTGGCGGATACTTCCAGTTATTAATGGCTTTCATGGGATTCACAGAGGGTCTCTGCGCATTATTTGATGAGCCGGAAGCATGCCATGAACTCTTTGAGTATTTGTCCGATTTTTACTGCACGATTATTGAGAACACCATTGACTATTATAAACCGGACATCTTTAATATTACCGATGATACAGCAGCATGGGGTAATCCATTTGTATCACTGGATATGTTCCGCGAATACTTCCTGCCATTATATGACAGAGAAGCTAAATTTGCACGGGACAGAGGAATTCCAATCTCCTACCATAACTGCGGAAAATGCGAGATCTTCATGGAAGATATGTATAACATCGGGGTTCGTTCCTGGAATCCGGCACAGATCTGCAATGACCTGGACGGCATTCAGGAAAAATATGGCAACAGCCTGATCCTGAACGGCTGCTGGGATGTTGAGAAAGTCACAAATCCAAGCATGAGTGATGATGATATTTATGAGTATCTGTTAGGCATTGCAAATGAGCGGGCAAAGAACGGCGGATTCTGCTTCCTGGCAACAATCCTGATTCCAGAAGGTGAAGCAGAGAGAATGAACCACGTCAACGACGTCGTCAATAAGAGTATCATCAAGATTGGACACGAGTTTTATAAATAAAAAACAGGTTTGAATGACCTCATAACTTTATCAACTATTGTATCATCTCATTCTTTGATGTATTATCAGTACAGAAGAAGAATGAGATGATTTTTCTTTGGGGGAAATATAAAAAGCAATTGAAACTGGGCAAAAGTCCTGTCAATTTGCGAGGAGAAAGGAGACTTATTTTATGATCAAAAAAGCGACAGTAGAAGGCGGAGTCGTGGTTGGAGCACCAGCTGCGGATCCAAGAATTTTCAGCTTCAAAGGTATTCCTTTTGCAGCACCGCCTGTCGGTGAAAACCGTTGGCGCGCACCTCAACCGGTCATTCCTTGGGAGGGCGAAAAAGAGTGCTACATCTTTAAACCAATTTCCATGCAGCATATTCCAGGATTGGATCTGAATAACATCTATTCCCGCGAATGGAATGTCGATCCAACTATCGTAATGGATGAAGACTGCCTGTATCTGAATGTATGGACCCCGGCAAAAACTGCAGATGAAAAACTCCCGGTCTACGTATGGTATTTCGGCGGCGGCCTGCAGGAAGGCAACCCGGCAGAAATGGAATTTGACGGCGAGCGTCTTGCAAGAAGAGGCATCGTTGTTGTTACCGTTAACTACAGATTGAACGTATTTGGATTCCTGGCACATCCGGAACTGACAAAAGAAGCTCCGGAAGCTCCGACAAACTTCGGACATCTGGATCAGCAGGCAGGAACCCGCTGGGTCAAGAGAAACATCGCAGCATTCGGCGGTGATCCGGACAATATCACCATCGGTGGACAGTCTGCAGGTGGCGGCAGCGTTCTTTCCCAGCTGATCTCTCCACAGAACGAAGGATTATTCCAGAAGGCAATCGTTCTTTCCGGTATTATGTATGGTGTTTACCCATCCATGTTTGGCGGTAAAAACTTAGAGGAAGCAGAGAAATTTGGTGAGGAATTCTTTGATATCCTTGGTGTCAAGACTCTGGAAGAAGCTAGGGCACTCGATGCTTTCTATATCAGAGACAAACTGGTAGAAAATCCACGGTTCTTTGGAACTGTTGTAGATGGTAAATTCTCACTTGGCAGCCATGAGAAGCAGATCATGCAGGGCAAATACTGGCATATGCCGCTGCTTTTCAGCCGTACATCTACCGAATTCATGAGCAGCATGAATTCTGAGACCATGGAGCAGTTCAAGGCCGACGCAAAAGAAAGATTCGGAGACTTCTACGATGAGTTCATGCAGCTTTGCGGCGAGGATGATATTGAGAAAGCTAATGCAGCATCCACGCTGTCCGGAATTGAGCTTGGTGCACGTGCTGTCCAGAAGAGAAAAGAAGAATTAGGTATTGATGATCCGGTTTATTATGACGTATTTGATCCGTCAATTCCTGGATGGGATGATCCGAAGACCTTCCATTCTTCCGATCTCTGGTTCTGGTTTGAGACTCTGGCTAAATGCTGGAGACCATTCAAAGGATTCCACTTCGATCTTGCCCGCCATATGTGCAACTATATGGCAAACTTCGTCAAGACCGGCGATCCAAACGGCGACGATGCAGACGGAACTCCAATGCCTAAGTGGGAACCGCTCAAGAGCGATGCTCCGAAGACAATGTGGTTCAGAGACAGTGGTGCAGAGTGCATCGATGACGCTCCATCACCAATCGTTGACATTGTTCTGAGAAGATTCCTTGATAAAAATAAAATCGAGAAATAAACAATAGTTATTTTAAAAAAGCAGGCCCTTTTAAACAGGGCCTGTTTTTTTGTTCATTCCTCCATAATCTCGTTGACGGCAATGTGTACGAATGGTATACTTTTTGGTATACCAAGAAAAATAATAGGCTAATTGTATCCATTTAAAAGAAAGGAAGGAAATTGTAAATGACGACTTTATCCCAGGAAGCTTTAGAAAAGTCATTGAAGATTTTCAACAAAACTATTGTAGGAGGGACTTTATTTACACTGGATAAACTCCTCAATGTTCTGGGAACTCTTTCTCCGAAATTCAAGAAAGAGCTTGCAGAGCATAATATAACGGTTCAGTTGAGACTTCGTGACAACACATATGGCCGCTGGTTCCGTTTTAAAGACGGATTTGTAACCGGTCAGGATGGTATTAACAAAGACTGCATTGTAGATATGATCTTTGAAGATGAAGCATCAGCAAGAAGAGTTACGGCTTTGATCCGCAGCCAGTTTGATTTTGTCAACGCAGCGAAGCAAGGTCAGATCGTACTTAACGGCCCGGATGCAGAAGCAATGTGGTTTTCCTCATTGCTGTTGAAAGTATTTGCCTTTGATGTTTTATATTTAGGAAATTACGGGACCAAAATGCCGAATGGTGAAATGCGTTACACCACAGGTACGAATGGAGGTCCTTTATTTGTTTATGTGAAAGATGACAAGATCGTCCGCGTGACACCGATCGACTTTGACGAGGAAGATCCGGATATGTGGACGATTACTGCAAAGGGACAAAAACTGACACCGCCGCGCCGTACAACGGTGGCTCCGTATGCGCAGGGATGGAAACAGATGGTTTATTCACCGGACCGCTGTCTTTACCCGATGAAAAGAGTGGACTTTGATCCGGACGGAGACCGGCATTATGAAAACAGAGGTGTTTCCGGATATGAAAGGATCTCCTGGGATGAGGCACTGGATATCGTGGCAAAAGAAATGATCCGTGTCAGAAAGACTTATGGTCCAGGAGCAATCTTTGCATCGACCGGATCACATCATAACTGGGGAAGCATCGGATATTACCTTTCCTGTGCTAAGAGATTCTTTAACGTTATAGGTGCGACCATGTGCATGCATAACCCGGACAGCTGGGAAGGCTGGGCTTGGGGCGGCCAGCATCACTTTGGCGGCAGTGCCCGTAACGGCGGCACCGAGCCATATGGCACTGTGGAAGATTGCTTAAAGAATTCTGAATTCATCGTTTTCTGGTCATCGGATCCGGAAAGTACTTCCGGTAACTATGCGGGACAGGAGGGAACGATCCGTCGTGAATGGATCAATAAACTGGGAATCCCGGTCGTGCATATCGATCCGTATCAGAATGCAACCGCAGCTTTTGTCCGCGGCAGATGGATCTGTCCACGTCCGGCAACAGATGCCGCTTTAGGCATTGCTATTGCCAATGTTTGGATGCATGAAGGCCTGTATGATAAAGATTATGTAAAGAAGAAAACATATGGTTTTGAAAAATGGGAAACCTATGTATTAGGAAAAGAAGACGGCATCGACAAGACGCCGGAATGGCAGGAAGATATCACGGGTGTTCCGGCAAGAACGGTGCGTGCGCTGGCAAGATATTGGGGTACGCATAAGACATACCTGGCTTGCGGTTCCATGACCAGCTTTGGTTCTGCAGGACGTACCGCATTTGGTACAGAGTGGGCTAGAGTCTGCGTCTGCCTGATCGCAATGCAGGGTCTAGGAAAACCTGGTGTGAACTTTGGTACCCTGCAGTATGGCACACCGCTGGATACCAGATTCTGGTTCCCGGGATACGCTGACGGCGGATTCTCCGGTGACTTCATTGGAACCGGCGCAGGCGTTGCTACTTATAACAGAATGCCGCAGACACCATCCATCAGTTCTGAATACCAGGCAATCCCGAGACTTCTCCTTCCAGAAGCCATCATGGCAAAAGATGATGCAGATATCACCTGGCATGGATTAGGTGTTTATTCCGTTCATTCACAGTTTGGAACGCTGCATTATCCGGCACCGGGACATGAAAGAGTCCGCATGTATTACAAATACGGTGGGTCCCATATGGGAACACAGCCAGATTCTAAACGTTATGCACAGCAATATCGATGTGACAGTTTGGAGTTTGTTGTCAATCAGAGTGTCTGGTTTGAAGGAGAAGCCAGATTTGCAGATATCATTCTTCCGGCATGTACAAACTTTGAACGTTGGGATATCGGCGAGTTTGCTTCCTGTGGAGGTTATATTGATAAATCCTATCTGCAGAATAACTCCCGTGTAATCTTTGTGCAGCATAAATGTATCGAGCCTCTTGGAGAAAGCAAGGCAGACTTTGATATCTTCCAGGAGATTGCCAACAGACTTGGTTTATGGCAGGTCTATTCAGAAGGCAATACAGAATACGACTGGACGAAACGTTTATACGAGGCAACCGATATGGCACGTGTTATGCCGTGGGGTAAGTTTATAAAGAAAGGTTACTACGTAGTTCCGCCACTGCCGGAAAACCGCCGCGATCCGGTAGCATTCAACTGGTTTGCAGAAGGCAGAAAGAAAGATACACCAGAACTGACTCCGCTGCCATCTGAGTACTACGGACGTTACGGAGAAGGACTGCAGACGCCATCCGGCCTTCTGGAATTTGAATGCCAGACCTTAAAGCGGTTTGATCCTAATGATGAAGAACGTCTTCCAATCTGTACCTATATTCACAGCTGGGAGGGCGTCGGATCCGAACCATATGCAAAATATAAATTACAGTTGATCTCCCCGCATTCCAAGTATTCCTTCCATACCATGGGAGACCTGAAAGACACCAATATAAATGATATTCAGGAACATAGAATGCTGATTGACGGCCACAGATACTGGGTCTTCCGTATGAATACAAAAGATGCAGCAGAGCGCGGCCTGAAACAGGGAGATGTTATTGAAGTATATAACGACAGAGGAAAAGTCCTCTGCGCATTAGAAACGACGGAGCGTGTACCGCAGGGAATCTGCCACTCGTATGAAAGCTGTGCTGATTATGTCACCCTGGAGAATGATCCGGGCGGCGAAGATACCACAGAGATCATGGGCTGTATCAACAATTTGACTCCGGGCAGATTTATAACAAAACACGCACACGGATTAGCCGTTAATTCCTGCCTTGTGGAAGTCCGTAAATGGGAAGGAGGAGCAGTGAAATGAAAAAGTTTCATATGATCGTAGATCTGGAAAAATGTGTCGGCTGCTTTAACTGTATGCTGGCATGTAAAGATGAACATGTCGGGAACAAGTGGCTTCCTTACACGGACGAGCAGCAGAAACATGAAAACAAGTGGATCTGCCCGACCATGACAGAGCGCGGAGAGGCACCATATACAGAGGTTACTTATGTAACGAAAATGTGCCAGCATTGTGATAATGCTCCATGTGCAAAGAAATATCCGGATGTATTCATCAAGAGAAGCGACGGTCTGATGCTGATCGATTACAAACGCGCCGGTAACAAAGATATTGTGGATGCGTGTCCGTATGGCATGATCAGCTGGAATGAAGATCTGGGCTGTGCGCAGAAATGTACCGGATGTGCCCATCTGATCGATAACGGCTGGAAAGAACCGCGCTGCGTACAAGCTTGTCCGCTTCGTGCACTGCAGACCGTTTTCTGTGAAGATGCAGAATGGGAAAACATAATTGAGAAGCAGGGGCTGAAGCCAATCACGGATGGATCCAACAAACCACGTGTGATGTATAAAAACCTTTACTTCTACAATAAATGTTTTGTCAAAGGCGCCCTTTGCTTTGAAAAAGACGGCATTGAAGAGGCTGCAATTGATGCGAAGGTAGAACTACTGGTGAATAAAACAGTAGTAGCGACTACGGCAAGTGATTTCCTTGGGGAATTTTATATTGATATGATCCCTAAGAATACCGGAGCGATGCAGATCAAAGCATATATGGATGGCTACGATCCAATCGTAAAGGATTTCGAGATCAAGGAAGAGAGTGTCATTCTGGATGCTTTGAAGTTTGGAGGAGGAGAGGGCAAACCAGCCGTGATCCTTCCAAATGAGCATGCGTATGAGCAGGCACTGGATCACATGATCCCAAAAGATGTAGAAGCAGCAAAGAAAGCCTTTGAAGAGGCAGATAAATAATCCATGACACAAATTACGTGCAGCAATCAAACAAAAGAACTGGAACTGGCAAGAGAACATTTTGACCGGTTCCTTGCGCTGCATGAATTACAGGACCAAACAAGGATCAGCCTGGATACATTGACCGGAGATTATCATTTCAGTCAGTTTTCCCTGCATTTGATACCGGTGGATTCCGTTGAGATCACAGATGCATTTGCGAAAGAATTGCGGGAGCATGTCTGCGGGTTTGCATCTCCGGAACTGGAACCGATCACAGAGGAAAATCCGAAGACCTTTGCTCAGAGCAAAAAAGTACTGGAAGGCCAGTTGGAAAAGATCTGCTTCAGCCTTAACGTGCAGATGCAAAATGACCTCCTGCGGGTTTTACTGGCAGGTGGGAAACGCCTGAGACCAGCATTAAGCTGGGCAGCCTATAATCTGAAGACTGAAAATGAACCAAAAGGGAAACAGTATCCAATTCTTCCCCTTATGGTCATGATCGAACTGATGCACAGTGCATCATTGATACATGATGATGTAGTGGATGAGGCAGACATTCGGCGGAACGTGCCAACGATCAATGCCACCAGCGGGAATCTGATGGCAGTCAAATCTGCTGACTTTATTCTCGGAAGAGCTATGGAGCTGTTGAAGGTTTATAAAGGCTCTGGAATTGATGAACGTCTTGCGGAAGTTTCAGAACAAATGTGTCTGGGTGAGCTGGATCAGTTAGAAATGTTGAATCAGGATGTGTCTGAAGAACAGTATATGCGGCAGATCGAACGGAAAACAGCGCTCTTTATAGAAGCCGCCGCTGCCTGTGGAGGCATGGCAAGAGGACTGGATGAAGCAGATATCCGTTGTCTGGAACAATATGGCTATCATATCGGCATGGCTTTTCAGATCAAAGATGATGTTCTGGATGAGATTGGCGGGGCAGAATTCGGAAAGCAGAGAAATCAGGACAAAAAGAGAGGACTGAAAACACTTCCGCAGATCATTGGACTTGCCCGGAGTGAAGAAGCGGTCCGGGGGCACTCTGATCAGGCCGTCCTCGCATTGCAAAAGCTTCCGGACAGTCCTGCCAAAAATGATCTGATCAAAATGGCAAAGATTCTTGTGGAACGGACAAAATAAAGATGTGTTTGTAAAAGAAAGAAGAACAATATGGATAAGATTTTAAACAGAGCAGAAGGAAAACTCCTTGCTGACAAAATTGCGAAAGAGGCAGATGTTAAGCTTCACGAGTGCTACCAGTGCGGGAAATGTTCCGCAGGCTGTCCGATGGCAAATTCATTTGACTTGATGCCGCGGCAGATCGTGCATTATATGCACCTGGGAGATATGGATGAGGTTCTTCGCTCCAAAACGATCTGGTTGTGTGCAAGCTGTCACACCTGCGTGGAACGATGCCCACATGACATTGATATTCCAACCTTGATCGAAAAATCCAGAATGGAAGCGCAGAAGCGCGGCATTTGTGCTGTCCGGGATGTCCGGTTATTCAATGATATCTTTACTGAAACCATCCGCTATACAGGAAAGAGCCAGGAAGTTATCCTGGAAGGCGCCTACAATGTGACATCCGGACATCTGATGCAGGACATGGTAAATGTTCCGCTGATGCTGAAAAAAGGTATTGTCAGACCGGAGTTTAATACTGTGCAGGATAAACAGAGTATAAAGAAGATCATGAATAAAGCAGAGGAAGGAGGTGCGGCATTATGATGAGATATTCGTATTTCCCTGGATGCTCCATGGATTCAACTGCAGTTACATATAAGGCATCGTTTGAATACATTGCCAGAAGGATCGGTCTGATCATGGAAGAGATACCAGACTGGAATTGCTGCGGTTCTACAGCGGCACACACAAAAAACGAGAAAATGGCTCTGGCGCTTCCTGCCCGAAATATAGCGCTGTCGGAAGAGCACAATCCAGGGCTCCCAATTGTAACTCCATGTGCAGCATGTTATTCCCGTCTTGCTTATTCCACTTACGCAGCAAGAAATTCTGAGGAAACCAGAAAAGAGATCGAAGATATCATCGAAATGAATTTCAAAGCAGAACCGGATATCTTAAATTTCCTGGATCTCTTTGGCGATGAGGAGGTTTTGGCTGCATGCAAAGAAAGACTGGTCAGAAGTCTGAAAGGTCTGAAAGTAGCATGCTACTATGGATGTCTGATGAGTCGTCCGCGCCATATTACCGGTGAGGAGGATCCGGAAAATCCGATGAAGATGGATAAGATCATCGAAATGACCGGTGCTGAGGCTGTGGAATGGGATTTTAAGACAGAATGCTGTGGAGCCAGTCATCAGGTGGATGCACCGAAAGCAGCTCGGCCGCTGATCGAGAAGATCTTTCGGAATGCAAGAGCAAACGGTGCGGATGCCATTGTGACCGCATGTCCTCTTTGTAATATGAATCTGGATATGAGGGAAGAAGAGATCAATAAGCAGTTGAGCCATAAGTATAACATTCCAGTCTTCCAGTTCACAGAACTGATTGCGATCGCGATGGGCGCAGATGCATCAGAGTGCGGAATTCATCAGCATTTCTTCCCTGCATTTGATCTGATCAATCAAGTTATTGTAAAGAATGCAAAAGAAAAGGCAGCTATGGAAAAACAAGAGGCAAAAAAAGATCCGCTTGCGGACGGCCCGGTTGTAATAGGAAGGGCAGGTAGATAATATGGCAAGAATCGGAGTCTTTATCTGTCACTGCGGAACCAATATCGCATCTGTCGTAGATGTGGAGAGAGTGGCAGAATCTGCAAAAACAATGCCGGGTGTAGTATTTGCTACGACATATAAATACATGTGTTCCGAGCCTGGCCAGGCAATGATCAAGGAATCGATCGAACAGTACAATCTGGACCGGATCGTGATCGGTTCCTGTTCTCCGCGTATGCATGAGCTGACCTTCCGCAAGATGCTGAAGGGTACGAAAATCAATCCATATATGCTGGAAATCGCCAATTTAAGAGAACAGTGTGCATGGGTCCACACGGACCGGGAAAAAGCAACAGAAAAAGCCATTGGTCTCGTACAGATGAGTGTAGCGAAAGTGGCGAATAATAAGCCGCTTACTACCAGTACGATTCCTATTACCAAAAGAGCCTTGGTGATAGGGGGCGGAATAGCCGGTATGCAGGCAGCTTTGGATATCGCTGACTGCGGATTTGACGTGACGATCGTAGAAAAAGAGCCATCCATCGGTGGACACATGGTCATGCTGGATAAGACATTCCCGACAATGGACTGCTCAGCCTGTATTTCCACACCAAAGATGGTGGAGTGCAACGCACATCCGAACATCACGTTAAAGACATCTTGTGAAGTGGAAAAAGTCAGTGGTTATGTAGGAAACTTTGAAGTTACGATCAAAGAAAAAGCGAAATATGTGAATCATGATCTTTGCACAGGATGCGGACTCTGTCAGACGAAGTGTCCAACAAAGGTCACAAGCGAATTTGATCAGGGGTTAAGCAAACGTCCTGCAATCTATATCCCATTTGCACAGGCAGTTCCATCCAAACCGGTGATCGATGCAAATGCGTGTTTGAAACTGACAAAGGACAAATGCGGGATCTGTGAAAAGGTCTGCCCGATCGGAGCTATAGATTATAAAGATGAAGTCAGCTATACGACGGAAGAATATGGTGCCATCGTCATAGCGACCGGCTATGAACTGGTCGACTGGGCCGAGATGTATCCGGAATACGGCGGAGGAAAGTATAAAGATGTGATCACTGGTCTGCAGTTTGAGCGGCTGGTCAATGCTTCAGGACCGACGGAAGGACACATCGTCAGACCATCGGATGGCAAGGAACCGAAAGATGTCGTTATAGTAAAATGCGTCGGCAGCCGTGACCCGAAGAAAGGCAAGAGCTACTGCAGCCGCGCCTGCTGTATGTACAGCGCAAAACATGCGCATCAGATCCTGGATAAGATCCCGAATTCCCGCGTATACATCTTCTATATGGATGTGAGAACACCGGGCAAAGGATACGAGGAGTTTTATGATAATACACGCCGTGATGGAGCACAGTATATCCGTGGACGTGTTTCCAAGATTTATAAAGAAGGATCAAAACTGATCGTCCGCGGAGAGGATTCTCTGATAGGGAAACCGGTAACTGTAGAAGCAGATATGGTGATCCTGGCAACGGCAATGGAACCCTCACCTACGGTGGCTGATGTGGCAAATAAACTTGGCATCGCCATCGATGCGGACCGCTGGGTCACAGAAGCACATCCGAAACTTCGTCCGGTAGAAACACAGACGAATGGCATTTATCTTTGTGGTACCTGTCAGGGGCCGAAAGATATTCCGGATACTGTTGCGCAGGGAAGCGCAGCGGCCGCAAAAGTAGCAGCACTGCTTTGTCATGATGAGATGGAAACATCGCCGATGATCTCCTTTGTAGATCCTAATAAATGCTCCGGCTGCGGGTTCTGTGAGGGAGTATGTCCGTATAAGGCAATTACTATGGTTGAATATGCTGGCAGAGATGGAAACAGGAGAGTAACCAAGACCGTCGCACAAGTCAATGAAGGACTTTGCCAGGGCTGCGGATGCTGTAACGCAATCTGCAGGACCGGATGTATTGACCTGAAGGGATTCACGAATGATCAGATCTTGAAGGAGGTGGATGCGCTGTGTCTGTAAAGAAAGATAACAACTGGGAGCCGGTTATCCTGGCTTTCTGCTGCAACTGGTGTACTTATACCGGCGCAGACCTGGCAGGACTGAATCGAATGAAATATCCGGAGAATGTCCGTGTCATAAGAGTTCCGTGTTCCTCCAGAGTGAATCCGCAGTTTATCATCCGTGCTTTCCAGAAAGGGGCCGATGGCGTGCTGGTCTGTGGATGCCATCCGGGTGACTGCCACTATGCAACCGGAAACTATTACACAAGAAGACGGTTTATGCTGATGAAACGCCTCCTGGAATATAACGGAATCGATCCAAAACGCTTCCAGGCTAAATGGATCAGCGGAAGTGAAGCGGCAAAATTCCGTGACACCGTTATTCAAGTCAGCGCGGAGATTAAAGCATTGGGCCCGAATACTAAATTTGTCGGCACCTATGCTCCGCAGAACGCTGTGGAAGGAGGGCAGGAGTGATGGCTTATACAAAAGAACAGATTCAGGAAATGATCCGTCAGGAAGCAAAAAAAGCTCTTGCCACCGGAGAAGTCAGTGCCGTAGTTGGATGGACGAGCACACGTTTTGAGGATAGGACTAAACCGTTTTTTGCAGAGACAGAATCAGAATGTGACCTTCTTGTATGGAATGAATACTGCATCAACGGAACAGCTAAATATGCATTGGATGACCGTTATCCGGAAAAGAAACTGGCTGTTATTGCCAGGGGGTGCGACAGCCGGGCTATCAACCGTCTGATCCAGGATAAGCAGGTCAAAAGAGAAAACCTGTATATTATCGGTGTTGCATGCGATGGAAAAGATAACCCGATCTGCAAAGAATGCCAGCATAAGAATCCGCTGACATTTGATGTGTTGGTCGGAGAAGAAGTAGAAGAGCAGATCAATGCTGATCGATTTGCAGAAGTACTTGCGTTTGAAAAACTGACGCCGGATGAGAGATATGATTATTGGGCAAAACAGTATGATAAATGTATCCATTGCTATGCCTGCAGAAATGCCTGTCCGGCATGTAACTGTATAGAGTGCTATGCAGATCAGTACAGGACCGGCTGGCAGGGGAAGGCAGCAGACAGAGAGCAGAATCAAGTTTATGGTCTTACCCGTGTCTACCATGTTGGTGACCGCTGTATCGAATGCGGAGAATGTGAACGGGTATGCCCGATGGATCTTCCGATCATGCGTCAGACCAGAAAAATGCTGAAAGATATCAATGATTTGTTTGGTGATTATGAATGCGGCCTGCCGGATGACAGAAAGCCTGTATTGGGAGAATATAAGCTGGAAGATCCGGATGAGTTCATGTAGGAGGTGAGGAGAATGATTTTAGCGAAAAAAGATCTTGATCAGGCACTTGGGATCCTCAGCCAGGATGCAGAGGTTTTCGTGCCGATCATCGAATTGATCGAAGATAAAAGCGGGATCAAAGAACCGGCCTTTGAAAAGAAATTCATGCCTTATTTTGAAGGGGCAGCAGTAGGACTGGATAACTTTAATACTGTTAAGCCTCCAAAAGATGTTCTGTTTCCGAATGTGGAGAAACTGTACAAATATAAAACAGGCGAGAACGCCTATATTCAGGAAATCCTGCCGGAAGATAAGCCTAAGGTCCTTTTTGGGGTTCGTCCGTGTGATATGCGGAGCATCGACTCCATGGATAAGGTCTTTTTCACAAAAGAATATGTGGATTCCTATTACGCAAAAAGAAGAGATCTTGTGACGATTGTAGCGATCGGGTGTCTGGATACGCAGCGGACATGCTTCTGTGACTCTATGGGAATCGATCCAAATGACGCCCCAACGGCAGATGTGATGATGAATGTCACAAAAACTTCCCGGACAAAAGCCTGCCCGGTTACCGGATGCACGATACCGGAAGATGACGGAAGCTATATTTTGGAGGCACGTACGGAAAAAGGACAGGCTCTTCTGGAGAAAATCAAAGCTCTTTGTACTGAGGATGGATCCGAAGAGGCTTGTAAAGATACGGTCTGTAAGCTGAAGATTGAAAAGGATCCAAAACTGGATGAGAAACTTTCGACCATGTTTGAGCATCCGATCTGGGATAAAATCACAAAAGGGTGCATTGGATGCGGAACCTGTACGTTTGTCTGTCCAACCTGCTATTGTTTTGATATCGATAATGAAAACTATGGTGCGGAAGGCTGCAAATACCGCTGTTGGGATTCCTGTATGTTCTCAGATTATACAAGAATGGCAGGCGGAGCAAACCCTCGTCCAACCAAAAAAGAGCGTCTTCGCAACCGTTACATGCATAAACTCAGTTACTTTAATGAACGATATGGCGAGACACTTTGTGTGGGATGCGGCAGATGTATCGAGAATTGTCCAGCTCATCTGGATATTTCTGAATTTATCGAAAAGGCGAGCAAAGTTGATGCTGACGCTAAAGAATACAGCGAAGCAGACTTCGCAGGAAAGGAGGCACGTTAATGGCTATCGATCATGATTGTTCATGCAATAAAAATCCACTTCTTCCTTCTTTGTGCCGTGTGATCGATGTAAAGCAGGAGACTCCGGACGTGCAGACCTATACGATCCAGACACTGGATGGCAGAAAACCGTTTTCTCCACTGCCGGGCCAGTTGGCAATGGTAAGCCTTTTGGGTGTTGGAGAAGCGATGTTCTCAATTACTGCACAGGGAGAAGATTATATTCAGAGTTCAATCAAGCGAACCGGCCTTTTGACGGAAGCATTTCATGAAATGCAGCCGGGACAGGAAATAGGTGTTCGTGGACCATATGGCAATCATTTCCCGATTGATGATCTGAAGGGAAAGGATATCCTCTTTATCGGCGGCGGCATCGGTATCGCCCCGGTCCGGTCTATGATCCGCTATGCTTTTGAACACAGAGACGAATTCGGTCATCTGGATATTCTGTATGGAGCCAGATCAAAAAGTGATATCTGCTTTAAAGAAGATGTCCTGGAGAACTGGCCAAAGGAAAAAGACACAAATGTCTATGTAACGACAGACGTACCTTCTGATGACTGGGATGGTCATGTTGGTTTTGTACCTTCTTATATCGAGGAAGTTGGTTTTAAACCGGAAGGGAAGAAAGTCGTCCTCTGCGGCCCGCCGATCATGATCAAACTGAGCAGTGAGAGCCTTCTGAAGATGGGATTCCAGAAAGAAGATGTTGTCACTACGCTTGAACTGCGCATGAAATGCGGCATCGGTAAATGCGGACGATGTAATATAGGCAGCAAGTTTGTCTGCCTGGACGGTCCGGTATTTACTCTTGCAGAACTGGATGAACTGCCGGATGAAAAATAATCGGTATCCGCAGAAAAAAAACATATATTTGCACATACATGTGTTATAATAAAATAACTCATAACAGGAGGAAAGAAATATGAAGGGACTTATCAAATTAGGTTTATTAGCAGGTGCTGCTTACGGCGGATACTATTTATACAAAAAGTATTTAAAACAGCCAGATAAAGCAGAAAACTTTGACGATCTGTCCGATGCAGGTTTTGATTATGATGACACAGCTGCAAAGGAAGAAAGTTTTGCAGATAAAATCAAAGCAGCAGCAGGAAGACAGCTGGACCGCATTAAATAAGCAGGTTCCGTTTTTTCAAAGTGAACAAAGTTAAATTTTGGTTTTCTAATGCAAGACCGGTGTCATTGCCGCAAAGCATGATGCCGGCTCTTGTTGCCGCATTTTTGGCGACAAAGTATTCAGACTTTAAATGGTATTTGGCACTGATCTCCATGATCGGAGTTGCCTTTGCCCATTTGAGTCTGAATTTATTTGACGATCTTTTTGATTATCGAAACGCACAGCAAGGCGATCGAAGTGCTCTGGCAAGAGAAGGATTCCGTGCACAGACTGTGAAGTGTCCGTATTTGCAGGATGGAACAGTAACACCAAAGCAATGGCTCTTTGTATCCTGCCTGTTCGGACTGATCGCATGCTGTTTTGGGGTGCCGGTTCTGATCCTACGAGGGATTCGGATCTTTTATATTGTTCTTGGTGTTGCAATCCTGGGCATATTCTATTCCGCTCCGCCATTGAAACTTGGGTACCACGGTTTGGGAGAGATCATTATTGGTCTGATCTTCGGACCTGCGCTGGGGATTGGAATGAGCATTGCAGCCAGCGGGGAATTCCATGCAAGTGAAGTCATGGTTTCCTGTGCGATCGGTCTGCTGGTGATCAACATCCTGTTTGTGCATTCTATTATGGATTATGCGGCGGATCAAAAGGCTGGCAAGAAGACGCTTGCTTTCCTGGTCAGTTCCCATAAAAAAGATGAAAAGGATGGATTGGTCAACACTTCTCCAGGACCTTATATCACGCTGGCACTGGTGAATTTTATTCCGTTTATCCTGATCGTTGCTGCCTTTTTCCTTCATTGGATCTCCGCATACTTTATAGTCGTTTTACTGGCACTGCCTTGGTCGGTCGCACTTTTTTCTTCTATGCTGCAGTTCCGTAAAGATCCATTTGGGAGAATAGAAAAGAAATGGTGGTACGGGAGATTTGCTCACTGGGAAGAGATCAAAGGAGCTGGGATCGACTGGTTTATGCTCCGCTGGTATCTTGCCCAGAAGATCAATACAGTTTTTTCCATTTTGTGTATTCTTGCATCTATTGCGGATATGATCACAAAAATGATGCAGCTATAAACGAATGAAACTGACACAGCTTGCTTATTTACCTTTCTGGTATCTGAAAAATGTCATATTCCAAAAACATGGACCGCTGCAAACGGTCCTGTTTATCACGGACTACTGCAATTTGCGCTGTAAGCATTGTTTTGAAATGGGACATGCCTGCACGATGCAGAAGACCTATGATAAGATTAAAGAAGAACTGCAGGACTGCTATCGGATGGGAAGCCGGATCGTGGATTTTGAAGGCGGAGAACCGACGCTGTGGAGAGAAAAGGATGAACAGACCGGAAAAGTACGAGATGTTAATGATCTGATCGATCTGGCAAAGGAGATTGGGTTCTTTTCCTGCACCGTCACAACTAATGCGCAAACAGATTTTTCCTGGGTGAAGGCAGATCTGATCTGGATGAGTCTGGATGGATATAAAGAATATCATGATGCAGTCAGGGGAAAAGGGGCATTTGAAAAACTGGATCATAATGCCCGGATCTATGCAGAGAAGAATGGTTCAAAAAAATTAGGCGCGAATATTGCGATCAATAAGATCAATCGTGACTCAGTTACAGATACCCTTCGTTATGTGAAAGAGTCTCCATTTATTCAAAGCATTGCCGTCAATTTTCATACGCCTTATCCAGGGACGGAAGCTGTTATGCTTTCCCACGAGGAAAAATGTAAGGTGATCGATGAGGTAATTGCACTCAAAAAACAGCATTATCCGATCCAGAATAGCATCAGTGGTTTGAAGACAATGAAAAAACGCGGATTCAAAAAGAACTGCTGGGTGAGCAACTTTATTATAACAGACGGAACCCGGTTCAAAACATGTCCGGGTGAATCCCTGGGAATCTGTGATGACTGTGGTTTTTGTATGGCCGGAGAGATGTATTGTGTGATGCATCTGAAGATCGATACACTTTTGTCCGGGATGAAACTGCGTTTATAGGAAACAGAAAAATGCTATTAACAATCCTGCATTATCTGGGAGGTCCGGTGATCGGGGCCATCATCGGAGCCTTTACTAATTATATCGCGATCAAAATGCTGTTCCGGCCGCTGAAGGAAAAGCGGATCGGGCGTTTTAAAGTACCGTTTACGCCGGGCGTAATTCCAAAACACCAGGAGGAACTCGCAGCGGCTCTTTCTAAAACTGTATATCAGAATTTCTTTACGAATAATGACATCGAAGGAATTTTCCTCTCGGAAGAGATGGAAAATCTTTTTGTGGACAAATTATATTTCCTGCTTAGTGATATTGAACTGAGCAAGGTGAGTGAAGCACTGGATGAAGATGCGAAATTAAAGATCAAAGAATCTGTTTATAACAAGATCCATAATGTCATTCTACATTCTAATATTTCAGGTGTAGTGGCAGATCAGGCAGAGAAGATTATCCATTCTAAGGTGAAGGGCGGCAGCATCGCCAGCCGTCTGCTGAATGATAACATTACGTCCCGTCTTTCCTCACTGATTGGAAATGAAGTTGCATCCTATATCAGGGAACATGATCTGGAGATCCTTCTGCCTATTCTTGAACAGCAGAAAGAAGAACTGAAAGAAGCCAATACAGGAAAGATCCTGGAGGATATTGGAGCAGACAAGGAAAAAGTATGTGCCGTGTTAAAACATGGTTACCGCAGCTTCATGGAAAATGCAAAAGCAACTATTGCTGAGACGTTTCATATCAAAGAATTCATTTATCAGAAAATCATGGATCTGAATCCGGCCGATATTGAGCGGCTGGTAAATGAGGCCATCAAGCGGGAAATGAATTATCTGGTCTATCTGGGAGCTTTATTAGGCTTTCTGATCGGTATTATTAATATATTTATTTAAAATTTTTGAATTCCCTGAAAAAAGTTATATTTTTTATGCATTTTATCTATTTTTTTGCTTTTTTTTTGTGGTAAAATAACAATATGAATAGAAAAATGGATATGGTGCATGGAAGCATCTGGAAAAAATTATTATTGTTTGCACTTCCGTTAGCTGCCAGCAGTATGCTGCAGCAGCTCTTTAATTCTGCCGACCTTTTGGTCGTCGGACAGTTTGCGGATTCTAATGCACTTGCGGCCGTTGGCGCAAATGGTGCAATCATTCATCTTTTGATCAATTTGTTTGTCGGTCTGACCGGTGGAACAAATGTATTGGTTTCCACCTTCATAGGACAGCAGAATAAGGAAGGGATCAAAAAAGCAATTCATACTTCCATTTCGATTGCCGTTATCAGTGGAATTTTCCTTGGTGTCCTTGGACAGTTTATAGCAAAACCTGTCCTGACATTAATGAGTACACCTGCGGAGATCCTTGATCTGACTGCAATCTATTTCCGTATTTACTTTGCCGGAATGCCTTTCTTTATGTTGTACAACTTTGTCTCGGCTATATACCGAAGCAAAGGAGACACAAGGACTCCGTTGCTTATTCTTGCTATTGCAGGTGTGATCAACGTAGGACTGAACCTGTTCTTTGTTATAGTCTGCCATCTGAGTGTAGAAGGTGTAGCGATTGCGACGGTTGTAAGTAATGCTATCTCTGCCTTTGTACTGCTGGGATTGATGACTAAGGATAAAAGCGAACTGGGATTCCATTTTAAAGATCTTTGTATCAATGGACCAATTCTCAAAAGAATGTTTGCGATTGGTATCCCGGGCGGACTGCAGGGAAGTGCATTCAGTATTTCGAATGTTATCATTCAGACAGCTATGAATTCCCTGGGACCAGCAGCAATTGCAGCGAACACCGTCGCCCAGACCTATGAAAACTTCTGTTTCTTCTTCTGCGGTGCGTTTGGACAGGCTTCACTTTCCTTTGTCGGACAGAATTACGGTGCAGGGAATTTTGCCAGATGCAGGGAAACAACAAGAAAGGCACTGATATTGGGAATGGCGAGTGCCATTCTGCTGGCTTCCATTTTTGCTATTTTCGGCCATTTCTTCTGCAGGCTGTATACACCGGATGAAGAGGTCATTAAGCTGGCAATGTACAGGCTGCGAATTGCCACATTGTTCTGTTTCCTGAATGGAACAGATCAGGTATTCAGCGGCGCTTTGCGTGTGTATGGACATACAGTGCTGCCTGCGGTGATCTCCATTGTGACGATCTGCGGAACCAGACTGCTTATGATCTTTACGATCTTCCGCGCTTATCCGTCGTATCCGCTTCTGGTGGCAATGTATCCGATCAGCTGGATATTATCCAATGCAGCAATTTTGGTTGCATATTTAATAATTTTAAGTAAAATGAAGAAAAAGATGTATGAGGGAGGAACTGCATGAACAGAATCATTACCATAGGCCGTGAATTTGGTTCCGGCGGAAGAGAAATGGGCGTCCGCCTGGCAAATGAACTCGGTTTTCAATATTATGACAAAGAGATCATTACCGGAATCGTAAATCATACGGATTATACGGAAAACTATGTTAAGGAAATCATCGAAGGAAATACCCGTAGAATCATCCCGATTACGATTGGAAGATCTCTGGATGTTGATGTAGAGTATCAGATCCAGCAGATGCAGGATATTGTAAAGGCTCAGACAGAAGTCATCAAAGAGATGGCAGAGAAGTCTGACTGTGTCATCGTCGGCAGATGCGCAGATTATATTCTGGAAGAAGACGATGCAAACGGAAAAATCCAGTTGTTCAAACTTTTTGTTCATGCAAGTATGGAGAGCCGTGTTAAAAGATGCATGGAAAGAAGAACGGAAGACGAGATGAATATGACCGAAAAGGAAATGGAAAAACAGATCCGCAAGGTCGACAAAGAAAGAGCCAACTATTATACTAACTACACGCTCCGTAAATGGGGAGCAAAAGAAAACTACGATATCTGCTTTAATACGACCAATATGGAAATCAAAACCATGGTTCCGTATATCGCAAGACTCTTCTAAGTTATCAACTCATTTATTAAATGAATCATCAGCCTCTTGAAATATAACTTCAGGAGGCTGATAATATTATTATAAAAAAATAAAGTTAACGTTATTCTATTGTTTTCGGTGCACCTGGTGTGCCCGTGTTTTTCAAAGAAGGTAAGAGATGAAAAAAGCAAGAAAAATGACGGAAGGAACGCCTTGGAAGCTGATCCTTCTTTTTGCATTGCCATTGATGGCAGGACATGCACTGCAGCAGCTGTATAATACCGTCGATGGTATTGTTGTCGGAAACTTTGTATCCTCAGAAGCATTAGGTGCGGTAGGAACATGTGCATCGTTGGTCATGCTGTTCCTTTGCTTTGCTGTAGGTATGTCTACAGGAAGTGCGGTCGTTATCTCCCAGTTCTACGGAGCAAACCGCCACGAAGATATGCGTAGGGCCGTTTCCACCTGTATGATCATGATGGTGGGACTTGGTATTGTCTTAACTGTGATCGGAGAGTTCACGGCAGATCTTCTTCTGAAATATGTGCTGAATGTTCCGGAAGTTTATCTGGCGGATGCGTCCATTTATTTCCGAATCTTTCTGATCGGACTTGCATTCCAGTTCCTGTATAATATCTGCGCAGCTGTTCTGAGATCCTTTGGTGATTCCAAAGCAACCCTTTATTTCCTGATCATTTCCTCAGTCAGCAATATTATTCTGGACCTGCTTTTTGTTATCGCATTTCATTGGGACGTGGCTGGTGTTGCAATTGCAACCGTTATCGCACATATTCTTTCTGCAATCGTCGCAGTCATATATATGTTCAAAAAATATGAGGTTCTGCGGTTTAAGAAAGGGGAGTTCCGTTTCCACAAGGAATCAGCAAAGATTTCTTTGAAGATGGCTATCCCGACCACACTGCAGCAGAGTATTATGTCCTTCGGATCCCTGGCGTTGCAGAGACTTGTTAACACGTTTGATCTTTCTACTCCGGGTCTGCTTCCTGGTTACGTTGCCGGACAAAGACTTGAGACATTCCTGATGATCCCTGCCTTTTGTATCAATGCTACCATGGCTACTTATACAGGACAGAATGTCGGAGCAGGACGGTTCGATCGTATCAGGAGCGGTAGAACAGCTGCCCGGATCATCTGTATTTCCATTCAGGTGGCAGTCGGTCTGATCGCATTCTTCCTGCGTCATCCTCTGATCCGCCTGTTTGGCGTTGGAGGCGTGTCAGAAGCCTATGGACTGGAATATTTGGTAACAATGATCCCGTGCGTTCTGATATTTGCCTTGAACATGTCTACAATAGGAACACTACAAGGATCCGGCGATGTCATGTTTACCACGTTTGCTTCGATCAGCGGCTTTGTTCTGCGTGTTGTCTTAGCTTACGTTCTTGGTTTGTTCACACCGCTCGGATACCGCATGATCTGGCTGAATCTTCCGATGGGATGGATCTACAGCACCATCATTTGTGCGATCCGTTTCTATGGAGGAAAGTGGAAGACGAAAGCAATTGTGCACCACGAACCGCAGGAAGCGGTTGAGGATAATTAGCCGTTTTTGCATTAAATTCGTTGCAAACACTTAATAAATTCGAAATAGTTTTTTAATATGCACGTAATTGTATATTACGTGCATATTTTTTATAATCATGGTGTATTCATCCTCAATCACTTGTAAGCCTCCCAGCGACATGTGATTTTCAGATGAAGAATACACTCACCAAAACGAATCACATATCGCAGATCATTTTCGGAGCGCTTTTCTTTTTAGCGTTTCTTTTCATATGTATCTTTGTCCCGTATTTCAGCAAAGCAGATGAGACTGGCTATGTAGATGCCAGTGAATTAAATGTGCGTACAGGTCCCGGAACATGGGCACCTGCTGTCGGAACATTGTCTTATACGCCGGTCACGATCGTTGGAGAAGCAAAGGATGCAGACGGGGATCTCTGGTATAAGATCAGGTATGCCGGAGGAGAATACTATGTATATGCCGATTATGTAACCATACAATCCGGCACAACAGGTTCTTCAGTTGATAACAGCTCATCATCTTCTTTTGAAGAGCAGCTCTCTGCATTCCCGGAAAGCTACCAGAAAATGCTCCGGGATATTCATGATAGTTATCCAAATTATATTTTTGAAGCAGACTATATCAATATCAGTTATGACGAAGCAGTCTATCAGGAAAGCATCGGGCACAGGAAGCTGGTCAACATGTATTCCGACGGCGTTTCCTGGAGATCATTAGACAGGGGCTGCTATAACGCTGCTTATGGAACCTGGAATACTTATTCCGGAGACTGGACGGATGCCGGTATTGATGTCATTGAGTATTATATGGATCCTCGGAATTTCCTGAACACCAGGAATATGTTTATTTTTGCACAGCAGACTTATTCCGGTGCAGAGACAAGATCCGGAGTTGAGACAATTGCTGCAGGGTCCTTCCTGGCAGGCACATATACGGATTCTACAGGTACGCATAGTTATGTCGATACGATCATGGAGGCTGCAAAAGAGTCCAATGTCAGTCCTTATGTCATCGCTGCGACTATCCGTGCGGAACAGCCTACCTGGGGACAATCCCCGCTGATTGACGGAAGCCATGGCTATTATAACTTCTTCAACTTTGGTGCGAGCGGATCAGACGTGGTAGGAAATGGTATTTATTTTGCAAAAACGCAGGGATGGGACACTGTCTATAAATCGATTCTTGGCGGGGCAAAGGGATACTATAACGGATATCTGAAATCCGGCCAGGATACGTATTTCTATAAAGATTACAATTTGCCAAATCTTGATTTTAATCATCAGTATGCACAGAGCGTCTATGATCAGATCGGTAATGCTGCATTTCTGCGCAATGCGATTGGATCTGATTATAATGCAGTACTAACCCTTAGGATCCCGGTCTATACCGAAATGCCATTGGTTCCACAGGGATATCCGGAAGAGAATGGATCCTTAAATAAGCGTTATGCACAGGATGGCTCTGTTCTGCCGCGCGGCACACAGACGATTGCTATGGTACCTAATAACACTCTGGTAACTACACCGCCTGTAAATGATGTGGCGGATGATCCAAAGAAAGTTACAGAACAGCCAACAACACCGGTTGAAGAGCCAACGACCGCTCCGCCGCAGGAGGAACCAACGACAGCACCTGTTCAGACGACAGCTTATTCAGCGGGGGATGCAAACGGCGATGGAAAAATCTCAGCCCTCGATTATGTGGCTGTGAAGAACCATATTATGGGAACAAAAACAATCACGGACAATGCAAAGCTGAAAGCAGCCGATGCTAATGGAGATGGCAAGATCTCTGCTTTGGATTATGTCCGGATCAAAAATATGATAATGGGTAATTAGCATGAAAGTATTAAGAAAACTTGTATCGGTATTATTGCTTGCGGTTTTATCAGTCATTGTTTGCCTGCCCGTAGCAAGTTATGCAGCTGGTGGGGCTTATGTTTCTGAAACACAGATTGATATTGCTGTTGGTGAAACTGTTAGTATTGCTGTCGGGGCAGATAACGCGGCAGGATCTTATAGCGTATCGTCATATGGTTCTGTTATGGCGAATGGCAGCGATTTCCTGGATAATGATTTTAAAGCAGTTAGCATTTATGGGGCTAGCGAAGGATATGGAGAGGTTTATATTACTTTAGATGATTTCGCAACCTATGATGAAGAAGATTTGAGCGGGAGTGTTATTACCGTTTATGTTAATGTATATGCCCCGGACGGCGGCTATACCGGAGATTACGGGAAAAGCGGTGAATTACCGGATTATAATTATGATGATGTCACACAGGTTTCTGACGTGCTGAATCTCTGGCTGAATGATGAGCCATATTCCGTTCTGACAGATCTTTCGGGTGTTGAAAAACCGAAAGGATTTACAGAGGCGGATGGAACATTCGAAGGTGAAAAGGTTAAAACACTGAATTACGGATCGGAGATTGTGCTGTATGCGCTATGGAATCACTGGACCGGAGATGTCATTCTTCGCACATATGATCCTGCAACACAGACATTTGGAGAGCCAGCTACATTTAAGCAGGGAAATAATACCTATTATTTATTAAAGATTCCAAACGGGACAGAGATTCCGGAAGGCTATACAAAAAAAGAACTTGACCTGAATGGAAATAAAGTGGAAGCGCTTCTTTGTGATAAACAGGGTTATGAGGATTTCTATTATATCTATGTTTTGAACGACGGACAGAGTGGGTTTTATTCCTACGATAAAAAGGAAGGAACTCTCCAGAGAACTGTGGAGTTAAAACCTGCGCAGGAAGAGGAAGCTCAACCGGAAAAGGCAGAAGCAAAGAAGTCTTCTATCTTCAGCAAAAAGATCTTTCTGATCGCACTTGGAGTTGCTGCAGTGATCATCATTGTTCTGATCATTCTGCTTGCAGTCACTCGAAAGAAATATAAAGATTTAACAGAAGACGATTATTAATTTAAGAGGATAACGAATCCATTCGACAGTATATCAGGAAACTGCCGCGCTCATACAGGCGGCAGTTTCTTTTTGTTTGTTCAGGCTGTATTAATTCCTCTTTTTTTGCTATAATTTCATCAAAGAAACGGGGCAAGGAAGAGTAGGGTTGATGGATCCGCATATCAGAGCATACAGAGACTATGATCAGAACTCTGATCAGACATATGGAGATTTTCCGGACAACAGGTCAAACGGTTTTGGAGAGGATATCGGTATGTCTATGCGGATCAGCCGTCTTTATCAGAGTTTGGAAGAAAAAGGAGATTATGCAACGCTGGATAAAGCAAAACGAAATGAACACTTTCGTGAGTTTCTCCTGACAAACTTTGATGAACAGGAATATGGGCACGATTACTATTGAAGGCATCCCGATCGAGGTGCAAAAAAAGAGAATTAAAAATCTGCATCTGCATGTCAAAGCGGATGGAAGCGTTTATGTTACGATTCCGCGATATGTTTCACTGAAAGAGGCAGAAAATTTTGCCAGGGCTAACATCGACTGGATCAAAAAACAACAGGGAAAGATACAGCTGCGTCCGAGTAAAGAAGATTACGAAGCCCAGAAAGAATCTTTGATACAGAGGATCCGCCCGTTTCTCTGGAAATGGGAAGGAATGACAGACCTCAGATGCAAAAGCTGGCATGTGCGTTATATGACGAGCCGCTGGGGGAGCTGCATCCCTGAAAAAGGAAGGATCTGTTTTAACCTGCAGTTAGCAGATAAAAGTGATGCCTGTCTGGAATATGTTATCCTGCATGAACTGCTGCATTTAAAATATCGCGGCCATGGGGAAGATTTTAAACAGGAACTGACCCGATATATGCCGGAATGGAGATACTATCAAAAATTGCTGAAACAGTAAAAGAGGGAAATATGAAAAAGACGATTGCAAGAATCATAGTGGTAATGCTTTCACTCGCCCTTATTGCGGCAGCTCTTTCTGCTTGTGGAAAGAAAGAGGAAGAAGTCATCATAACGACGGAGGATATGGACTTCGGTCCTGATCCGAAAGAGAATGTGACGATGGAAGTGGCAAGGGACGATAATCTGAGAAAAATGTTATTCGCTTTCGACCCATATTCTGATAATGGCTCACCGGGCAGTATGGAATATGACAGCCGGAATGAAATCTCGAACCGTCGTCTTTTAGACAGTCTTTTCGGACAAAAATGCTGTGCCGACTATTCACTGTATCCGGTTCCGCAGGCAACGGAATCTGAAACGTCTATGTCTGTGCCTGCAGAGGCATTCAGCTGGACAGCGACACATATTTTCCATGTTCCGCAGAATGTTGTTGCGGATTATGAGCGAACCAGCAGCAACTACAGTGATAACAGTTTTTCCGGTGCCATCACCCTGGATGAGAATAAGGTGAAGTGGTATTATTCTGATTTCACCATAATCCGTGCTGAATACGACGGTACCTATTATTACATTAAATATAGGCGGAACCATGATGATCCGCGTATTACGGGCAACAAATACCAGCAGATCTACTATGCGATCATGGCAAAAGAGACAGTAGACAATCAGGAATACTGGACCTTATATACGCATAGCGCAGATGCTTTTATTCCGGTCGTAAAAGATCCTAATCTGGAACCGGATGAAGTATTGAATGAAGTTGAAATGCTTACAGCCGGCGACAGCAATGTTGTAGTCCGCAGCGGACCATCAAAAGAGTATGACAGAGTAACTGTGCTGGCTCCTGGTATCCTGGTATATGCTTTAGGAACAAAAGGAGATTGGACCTATATCCGTTACTATGATCATTACGGATGGATCTTCTCCGAACTCCTGGAGCCGCGATGAGGAGAGGCTTCTTTATGATCCTTTGGATCCTGCTGGCAGTTCTTTTTCTGGGGTACGGGATCTGTATAGCAAGTGTGAATTCCGGGACAAAGTTTTTCCTGATATGGTTTATACTCGGAGTGTTTTGCATTTTTCTTGCAATTGCTGCCCGCCAGAACTGGTGGTCTCTTTTACCGAAAGCTTTAAAAGGAATCATTCTTACCATCGTTATCCTATGCGGTGTTATCTTTCTTATGGTCGAAGGCTGCGTGGTCAGCGGTTTCTCAAAAAAGGAAGAGCGGGAATATGATTATCTCCTTGTGCTTGGGGCCCAGGTAAAGGAAAGTGGGCCAAGCGTAGTCCTGCAGTATCGACTGGACCAGGCAGTTTCCTATTTGGAAGCACATCCGGAAACACTTTGTATTGTATCCGGTGGTCAGGGCGACAATGAACCGGTGACAGAGGCAGAAGGGATGAAGTCTTATTTGATCCGAAAAGGGATTGCAGAGGAGAGGATCCTGAAAGAAGAGGAATCCCTGAAGACCAACCAGAACATCCGCAACAGTATGAAATTGATCCCTGAGAATGCTTCGGTTGGAATTGTAACCAATAATTTCCATATGTTCCGGGCACTAAAGATTGCAAAGAAGCAGGGGCTGGCAGATTTTGGAGGCATGCCCGCTGGATCGAAACCATTCTATCTGCCTAACAATATGCTGCGGGAATTCTTTGGAATCGTTAAGGACTTTTTGAAAGGGAACCTTTAGTATAAGGGTTTCTTACTGTTTTTTAATTATAAAATTATAGAAAATAGATGCATCCTCTGCTATAATTCCTAGAAATGAGCTTCTGAAGAATCACGAGAAATGAACAAATAGATCAATCAGGCATTCCCGGAAGAGAATGCCTTTTTAGGGAAAAGAAATGACTTATCAGGAAACTATCGACAAAATTAAAAATGCAGACCAATCCATCTACCATCAATGCCTGACAAACTGGGACAATGTAGCCAAGCCGCTTCATAGTCTGGGGGATTTTGAATACCTGACTGCTAAAATCGGAGCAGCACAAGGCACGACGGATATATGCATAGAACGCAAGCGAGTTCTGGTATTCTGTTCTGATAATGGTGTGGTGGAAGAAGGCATCAGTCAATCCGACCACACTGTTACTACGGCAGTCGCAAAAGCATTGGCAGAGGGCACATCGAATGTTAACATTTTTTCCCATCAGGCGGGAGCAGAGGTAGAGGTCTATGATGTCGGAATGATAGATGATCTGGAAATTGAAGGATTGATCGTGCAAAAATGTGCGAACGGAACAAAGAATCTGTCGAAAGAACCGGCGATGACAAAAGAGGAACTGACTTTTGCTTTGGAAACCGGCATTCATGCAGCTGAAAAAGCAAAAGCGGATGGAATACAGATCGTTGTGATCGGGGAAATGGGAATTGGCAATACGACAACCGCTGCAGCGGTTGCATCGATTCTTTTAAATCAGGATCCGCATCTGATGACAGGTCGAGGATCCGGACTTTCCGATGAGGGATTAAAACGAAAGATCCAGGTCATAGAACAGTGTATCGAAGTCAATGAACCAGACCCAAGGGATCCTCTGGATGTTCTGGCAAAAGCTGGAGGCTTTGATATAGCAGCAATGTGCGGTGTGATATTAGGGTGTGCAGCAATAGGCCTGCCGGTGGTATTAGATGGCGTCATCTCCTGTACCGCAGGCTGCTGTGCGAGGGCAATTGCATCGGAAACATTGGATTATATGATTCCATCTCATGTCAGCAATGAGCCTGCGGGGAGAGCCATTTTAGATTTTCTGGGAATGCATGGACCAATTGACGCGCATATGGCTTTAGGAGAGGGAACTGGTGGCGTGATGCTTCTGCCGCTCCTGGAGATGGCTTTAAAGCTTTATCATGGTACGCATAGTTTTGAAAATATCGGTATAGATGCATATACCGAACAGAAATAGGTAAAAATGAAAGTTTTTGTTATCGGCGGAAGCGGCAACGGAAAAAGCGCATTTGCAGAAAAAGTTGCTGCGAAGTTTGGTGGAAAAATGATATATATTGCGACTATGCCGATCTACTCGGAAGAGGACCTGAAAGTTGTGGAAAGGCATCATAAGCTACGGGCAGGGAGAGGTTTTGAAACACTGGAGCGCTCGCAGCGGATCGAAGATTATCCGGATCAGGGAGAAACCGTTCTGCTGGAAGATATGTCTACCCATGTGGCAAATGTTATGTTCGGAGATGGATTTGATGACCTGAGAAACGATCCGAATATCAATTATGAAGAAGTGGTCTGGAAGGAAATCTGTCCTTTTTTTGAAAGAGAAGGAAACACGATCATCGTATCTGCAGAAGTTACGATGGATGGGAATACATATGATCCGGCTACAAATCAATACATCCGTACGTTAGCTGAAATCAATAACCGCATTGCCGCTTCTGCAGATTTGTTCGTAGAAGTTATTTATGGGATCCCTCTGGTTCATAAAGGCAGCCTAGCATTTCTGGAAGAGTAAAAAAATGTTAAAGAGTATTATTATTGCATTACAGACATATTCAAGAATACCGATGCCGCAGGTCGAATGGACGGAAAAGTCCATGAAGTATGCGATCTGCTTTTTCCCAGTCGTCGGAATATTTACCGGTGGATTTGAGATCCTCTGGGTATTTCTGGCAGGCCTTTTACATCTGCCGGCGCTGATTTACGGAGCAGTGGCATGCGCAATCCCAATTCTTGTTTCCGGTGCGATCCATATGGACGGCTTTTGCGACACAGTCGATGCTCTTTCCTCACATCAGAGTAAGGAGAGGATGCTGGAGATCCTGAAAGATTCACATGCAGGAGCATTTGCGATTATTTTTTGCGCTGTGTATATGATCGTATATTTTGCATCCTGGAGCGGTATTGCGACCATCATTGAATGGCACGGAGGAAGCTGGAATATTCTTTTTGCGGTGTGTTTCGGATTTATCCTTTCCAGAGGATTGAGCGGTCTGGCACTGAATATGTTCCGCGGCGCCAGAAGTCAGGGGATGCTGCAGGGGTTCAAAGATGCAGCCGATAAAAAAATGCTGACGATCACCATGTTGATCTATATCGTTGTGGCAGCTTTCTTTATGATCTTTTTTGCCGGATGGATCGGTGCGGTCATGGTTGCTGCAAACGGGCTGCTGTTTCTGTATTACCGGTTATTATCTTACCGGAAATTCGGTGGGATCACCGGAGATCTTGCTGGATGGTTTTTACAGCTCTCTGAATTAACTACCATTGTAGCTGCAGTTCTTTTAGGTTTCGTATTATAAGGAGATTATCAAATCATGAAGTTATATATTGGTGGATTAGGACATGGGCAGGCCATTCTTGCAGAAAAAGAAACGGGTCTTAAACCGGAAACGTGTTCAGAAGAAACGGCTTTTAATGCAAAATCGATTGATAACTTTGAAGAGATCATAAAGGAAATCGTAAAAAAAGATGGAGATGCACAGGAGTTTGCTAAAAAGCTACTTTTGGAAAACCCGGATGTAGTAATCGTTGCGAATGAGATCGGATTCGGAATTCATCCGTTGGAAAGACGGGACAGAAGATGGAGAGAACAGACAGGAAGAGCTCTTTGCATTCTTGCTGAGGGAGCAGAAAGTGTCACTCGCGTATATTGTGGCATTGGTCAGAAGATCAAGTAGGGAAATAGAATGAAAGTGGTAATGATCCGACACGGGAAGACCCCGGGAAATTTAGTAAAACAGTATATCGGACGTACTGATCAGCCCCTGGCAGAGGAAGGCATTGATGAGTTAAAAAGGATTGCTTCATCAGAGGAATTTAAACAAGCTCTGCGTCCGGAAAAAGTGGAACAGATCTATGTGACACCGCTCAAACGCACACAGGAAACAGCAGAGATCCTGTTCCCTTGCGCAAAACAGACGGTCATTAACGATCTGCGTGAAATGGACTTTGGGATCTTTGAGGAGAAAAACTATAAAGATCTGGAAAATAGTAAGGAATATGCTGCCTGGCTGGAAACGCATTGTGAATCCAAGGTACCAGATGGAGAAGATAAAGCCTCTTTCAGCAAAAGAAGTTGTGATGCATTTCTGGATTGCCTGAAAGAATGTGGAGATAGGCCTGTTTATTTTCTTGTTCACGGAGGAACGATCATGTCTGTCATGGAGGCATTCGCCGAGACCCGTCAGGAGTACTATAAGTGGTATGCAGAAAATGGGCATGGATATGTTGCAGAATGGGACGGGACAGTGCTTTCACATATTCAGGCAGTATAAAAATAACGATTTAGAAAAGAGAAATGATGAGAGAGATCAATCTGGCGACGATCGATGAACATGCCATGGAACTGGCGGAAAAGTATGATCTGGGAATCGAACTGGATCAGTTCTGTACGGCTATGTATATGGATCCGCCAGATTTTGCAATATGGGACGCAGATGCACGTCGATTCCTTCCAAGAGCACGTGTGTTTCACGGACCATTTAATGAGCTTTTTCCATGCGCGATCGATCCAAAAGTAAGAGCGATCTCTATGGAACGTTACAATCAGGCCTATCACCTGATGAAACAGTACGGGCTGAAAAAGATGGTTCTGCACGGCGGGTTTATACCAAAAGTTTATTATCCGGTGTGGTATATTGAGCAATCTACTATTTTCTGGAAAGAATTCCTGTCAGACAAGGCGGATGATTTTACAGTTTGCCTGGAAAATGTTCTGGAGCCGGATCCATCATACTTGGTAGAAATTGCTGCAGGGGTTGATGATAAAAGATGTTGTCTGTGTCTGGATACCGGACATGCCAATGTTGAAAGAGTCTCAAATATATCGATTCTGGATTGGGTCAAGGCATTTGCCCCATATCTCTCGCACCTGCACCTGCATAATAATGATGGCACCTGGGACCATCATAAAAATCTTTCAGAAGGGACGATCCCGATGGAAGAGGTGTTGGATCTGCTGGATGAGCTGGCTCCTTCTGCCAGTATTACATTTGAAAATGTGGATGATTCGGAAGAATCGATCCTGTGGTATCAAAGGAAATATCAGGATGCAGGAGATTTATAAAGACGAGTTTTCAACTTTTCATCCAATCGTGAACATGGTTTTTTTCCTGGGAGCTATCATCCTGGGTATGTTTTTGATCCACCCGGTTTTTGTTGCAATCTCGCTTATAACGGGCATTATCTATCTTATCACTCTGAAAAAAACAAAAGCATTGAAAGAACTGATGTACATGCTGTTTCTGTTTGTGCTTATTTCCGTTATCAATCCTTTCTTCAACCGTATGGGAGCAAATGTACTGTTTCGCCTGTTCGGAAGGCCATATACCCTGGAAGCGCTGATTTATGGTATGACCCTTGGGGGGATGGCAGTTGCAATCCTTTGCTGGTTTGCATGTTACAATGCAATTATGACGAGCGATAAGTTCATCTATATTTTTGGAAAGATCATTCCGGCAATTTCTCTGATCCTGACCATGATTCTAAGATTAATTCCGAATCTGACAAAAAAGACAAAGCAGATTGCATCAGCCCGCGCATCTATTGGGATGGCAGGCTCTGTTTCAGAAAGCCGGAAAGAAAAAATACGAAATGGAACAGTTGTGTTATCAACATTGACAAGCTGGGCACTGGAAGGCGGCATTATTACTGCAGACAGCATGCGAAGCAGAGGATATGGCACCGGGAAGCGGACCACATTTGCGAAGTATCGGTTCGATGCCAGAAATGTGATCATCAGCTGCCTGTTTGTGATCCTTCTGGCTGCGGTGATCTTTTGTGCAGCAAAAGGCTGCGCAAAGGCGGAATTTGTTCCGTATTTTACGATGACCTGGTTTGGCGAGATCTATATGTTGATTGGGTTTATTACATATACAGTTTTCTTATGTATTCCTACGTTGCTTTTCTTTAAGGAGACGATCAAATGGCGCATATTACGATCGAAAATTTAAGTTTTTCCTATCCGGTCAGTGCAGATAAACTGGCGCTGGATCATATTACGCTGGATATTCCACAAGGACAGTATGTAACACTTTGTGGAAGAAGCGGATCCGGGAAGAGTACACTTCTGAATCAGTTAAAGACAGTTTTGACTCCGAACGGAAATAAAACGGGTGCTGTTTATTTGGATGGCGTACCACTGGAACAGGTGGATCTTCGTACACAGGCAATGACCATTGGATATGTAATGCAGGATCCGGATAGTCAGATCGTTACAGATAAAGTCTGGCATGAATTAGCTTTCGGTTTGGAAAACCTTGGCTTTGATCAAAATACAATGCGGACCAGGGTGGCAGAGATGGCCAGCTATTTTGGGATCCAGGGCTGGTTCCATCGAGATGTTGCGGACCTTTCAGGAGGGCAAAAGCAGCTTTTAAATCTTGCAAGTATCATGGCGATGCAGCCTGGCGTTCTGATCCTCGATGAGCCGACCAGTCAGTTGGATCCGATAGCTGCCAGTGATTTCCTGAATACGGTTAGAAAAATCAATCTGGAACTGGGGACAACGGTCATCATTACGGAACATCGTCTGGAAGATATCTTCCACGCTTCCGATAAAGTTGTAGTCATGGAGCAGGGGAAAATCATTGTCCAGGATACGCCAAAGGCGGTAGGAAAATATTTGAAGGCTAACGGCAGTGAGATGTTTGCTGCAATGCCTGCACCAGTACAGATTTTCTATGGCGTTGCAGAAAAGGCGAAATTGAATACGGATGATCTTAACAGTGTTCCTCTGACTGTTAGAGAAGGCAGAACCTGGTTAACCGGTCTTTTAGGGGAGAAAAAAGAACTGGTCAGAGAACTGGATCCGGAAGAAAAACAACAGTATCAGAATACGGACAAACAGGATGCAGCAATTGCATTTAAAGATGTCTGGTTCCGCTATGAGAAAGATCTGCCTGATATTTTAAAAGGCACTACATTTGAAGTGCCGAAGAATTCCCTGTTTGCGATTGTTGGAGGAAACGGAACCGGGAAAAGTACCTCTTTAAAAACAATTTGCAGGATTCTCAAACCGTACCGCGGGAAGATACTGGTTGACGGGAAGAAACTGGATTCTTATAAAGCAGAAGAATTGTTTAAAGGACAGCTGGCCATGCTTCCACAGGATCCGAAAAGTCTCTTTGTAAAAACGACTGTGCGGGAAGAATTGGAAGAAATGCTGGGTGTGAAAGAAGCTGCCTGGTATGAGAAGGAAGTTGAAAAATATGGGCCGGAAAATGTACCACTGCATGAGAAAATCAAAGAAATAGCAGAAGAATGTGATATTTTCCATCTGTTGAATATGCATCCGTATGATCTGTCCGGAGGAGAACAGCAAAGAACAGCGCTTGCTAAAGTACTTTTAACTGAGCCTAAGATCCTTCTGCTGGATGAACCGACGAAAGGACTGGATAATTTCTTTAAAATACATTTTGCTGACATTCTAAACCGACTGAAAGATAGAGGTGTTACCATCCTTATGGTATCGCATGATGTAGAGTTCTGTGCACGATATGCAGATCTGGTAGGAATGTTTTTCGATGGGGATCTGATCACAACGAACACACCGGCTAAATTCTTCGGGCAGAATAGTTTTTATACAACTGCGGCTAACCGTATGAGCAGACATCTGTTTCATAATGCGATCACGGATAACAATGTGATCGACCTATGTAATATGAATTTGGAATAGAAATGGATAAAACGACTTATCGGAAAAAGAATTTTGGATTGAGTTTCTGGATAAGCATCATCATTATGGTGGTCTGTATTCCTGCGACGATCGGTATTTCGTATCTTTTGGGGGATAGAAAGCTGTATATCGGCAGTGTGATCATCATGATCCTTGCCATGATTCCGTTCTTTGTCAGTTTTGAGGGGAGCAAGCCGGAAGCAAGATATCTTGCAATACTGGCAGTTCTGACGGCAATTGCTGTTGTCTCACGTGTTGCTTTTATATGGCTGCCTTCCTTTAAACCTATGGCAGGCGTGATCATCATGACAGCGATCGCCTTTGGACCTCAGGCAGGGTTTATGAGCGGAGCATTATCTATGATCATCAGCAATATCATTTTTGGTCAGGGACCGTGGACTCCATGGCAGATGTTTTGCTATGGACTGATCGGCTTTGTAGCAGGATTACTGGCAAATGCCAGAATATTCAGTGAAAAACATTTGATCCGTACATCCATCATTTCTTTCATCCTGGTGACCGTACTAAGCAGCGCTGTCTTAGATACCTGTTCGCTTTTCTATATGACTTCGACAGTCAATGAAGTATCTGCTATCAGCATCTATGCAGCTGGCATTGTTCCAAACATGATGAATGCACTTGCATCGACATTATGTGTCTTTATACTGCTGAAGCCTTTTATGGCGATCCTGAACAGATTAAAACAAAAATATGGTATTAATTATTAGCTGGATACATGAATGAAATTTACATAAAAACAGCAGATAATCAACAAAAAATCCCGTTTTGCTCAGTTGATTTTTACTTTAGAAAAGAGTAATATAAATTCAGCGCTTTGTGTGCTGATTTTTGGTGTGAAAAAACGCAGGAAAAATCAGCATAGAAAGCATGCAGGCACTTGTTTACCATAATTACCTGGCAGGTTATGTCAGGAATTAGAATAAGGAGGAACAGAGATGGTAAAATTAGACAAGAGTTTCGTTGAAAACATGTATTCAGTAGAAGGCAAAGTTGCACTGGTTACAGGTGCTACAGGTGCTTTCGGACGTGTTGCTGCTAAAGCTTATGGATACCTTGGAGCAAAGGTTGCTTTAACAGGACGTAATCAGGCAAAATTACAGGAATTAGCAGATGAATTCAAGGCAGAAGGCATTGAATGTGCTATCTTCGCTGCTGATCCTGCAAAAGAAGAAGATGTTCAGAAACTGATCGAGGATGTTGTTGCTACTTATGGCAGAATCGATATCCTGGCAATCGCTCATGGATTTAACAAACCTGCTAACATTTTAGAGCAGAGTGTAGCTGACTGGCAGTACATCATGGATGCAGACTGCAAGTCCGTATACATTGTTCTGAAATATGTCTCCGAGCAGATGGTTAAACAGCTCAATGGTGAGAAACCTGCATCCGGACAGGGCGGCAAGATCGTAGTTGTTACTTCTCAGCGTTCCAAGAGAGGTATGGCTGGCTATACCGGATACTGCACATCCAAAGGTGGCGCAGATATGATGATCGCTTGCGCAGCATGTGACCTTTCTGCACCTTATGGAATCAACATTAACGCACTTTGCCCGACCGTATTCCGTTCTGAGTTAACAGAGTGGATGTTCGATCCGGAATCTGCAGTTTACAAAAACTTCCTTAACAGAGAGCCAATCGGACGTCTGGCTGAGCCGGATGACTTCGTTGGATATCTTATCTTCCTTTCCTCAAATGCTTCCAACTTTATTACAGGTTCCGCATGTGACTGCTCCGGTGGTTACCTGGTAGTTTAATCAGGACCCTGACAGTAACAGGAAAAGACCCGATAAGAAAAAAGGAGATTATTAGAAATGGAAAAAGTTAAAAATGTCGTTATCTGCGGTGCAGGTATGATGGGTAATATGATCGGTCTTGTATTCTCCAGCTGCCCGGATTTCAATATTACGATCTGGAACAGAAGAGAAAAACCTTGCAAGGAAGTTATTCAGGCAAACCTGGAGCAGCTTCGTGACAAGGGCATCATCACAGATGAAGAGATCAAAGAACGTTTAGACCGTATCTCTTTCGTATTCCCGGACAAAGGTCAGGAATTCAAAGAGGCAGATCTTATCATTGAATGTGTTGCAGAAGAAATGGAAACAAAACAGAACCTGTTTGCAGAGCTGGAGGGCATCTGCCGTGAGGATTGTATCTTCGCTACCAATACTTCTGTTATGAGCCCGACAGAGATCGCTTCTAAATGTGTTCATAAAGAGCGTGTCGTTGGTACCCATTTCTGGAATCCGGGACATCTGATTCCACTGGTAGAGGTTGTTAAGACAGCTGATACAACAGAAGAAGTAATGCAGTTAACGATCGATGCTCTTACCAGAGCAGGCAAAAAGCCAATCTACTGCAAGAAGGACGTTCCTGGCTTCGTAGCAAACAGAATGCAGCATGCTCTTTGGAGAGAAGCTATCTACATCGTACAGGAAGGCATTGCAGATCCTAAGACAGTTGATGATGCAGTTAAATACAGCTTCGGTCTTCGTCTTCCGCAGCTGGCTCCTATCGAGAACTCCGATATGGTCGGAACACAGCTTACATATAACATTCACAACTATGTTCTGAAATATCTGGCAGATAATCATGAGCCATCACCACTGCTGCAGCAGATGCTCGATGAAGGCAAGATGGGCTTCGCTTCAGGAGAAGGCTTCCTGAAATGGGATGATGAATCCATCGCAAAATCCAAGACTGATCTGAATGAGTACCTCATCAAGATGGTCTATGGTAAATAAGATTTTGATTGTTCAGACACATAGCTCTTCGGAGTTATGTGTCTGTTACAGTTAAAAATAATAACGTTATTATTTTTTTAATGGAGGAAAAAAAATGGGAAAAAAAGTATTTGTTGACTTAACACATCCTTTCAGCGCTGAAATTCCACGTTGGCCTTATTTCGATAAGCCATTTATCGAGGGAAAACACAGCATGGCTAAGGGCGGCGTTTTAACGCAGTATGTTGGATGCACAATGCATACAGGTACTCACTGCGACGCTCCACGTCACGTCATGGAGTTCGAATTCGACGGCAAAAGAGCTCGTTATACGCATGAAATGCCTATCGATGCTTACACCGGCGATGCAGTTTGCTTAGAGATCCATGTTGGCCGTTGGGAGCTCATCATGCCTGAGCATCTTGAGGATGCTTGCAAGAGAGCAAACATTAAGCCGTCAGAGTTAGAAGGAATGGTTGTCTGCCTGAACACAGGTATGCACAGACTGTTCGATGACTCCAAAGAATATTATCATTATTCCTGCGGTACCGGTATCGATGCTGGTCGTTGGTTCGTAGAGCACAAGGTAAAATGTGTTGCTATGGATATGCAGGCACTTGATCATCCGCTTCACACCGCTATGGGTAACAACGGTATGACAAGAATGAACCTTCTTGGAGCATCCGGATATCCGATCACAGAAGAGTACAAAGCTCAGTTCGGCGAGGAAGCTTATGCTGAATTCGATAAATTCGAGTACATCCGTATCCACGGACAGGAAGCATATGACAAGAAGTTCGGCGATCTTGAGAAGATCGGATGCTGGGGAACATGGGAGCCATGCCACAAGATGATGCTTGGTCATGGTATTGTTGGTGTTGAGAACCTTGGTGGTGATCTTGACAAAGTTTCCAACAAGAGATTCCGTTTCTACTGCTTCCCACTTCGTTGGTACATGGGTGATGGTTCTATGGCTCGCTGCGTTGCTGAGATCGATGAAGATCAGATCAACAAGGGCGTAAAAGACAGAACATATCTGTACTGCGGAACTGGCTGCCAGGATAGAGATTTCATGAAGAAAAACGCAAAGAAAGCTCCTAAAAAAGCAGCAGCTAAGAAAGCAGCAAAGAAATAATTAACAAACTATTTAGGGCCGGCTTTTCGGGCCGGCCCGAATTTTAAAATGGATCTTCCGCATCAGAAAAAGCGGACATCTATCTAGGAGGAAAAAATAAAATGGCAAAAGAGATTGTAATTGCCAGCGCTTGCCGTACAGCTATCGGCAGCTTTGGCGGTACATTAAAGAATACACCAGCAGTTGAGCTCGGTGCGACAGTTATTAAAGAAGCTGTAAACAGAGCAGGTCTGAAACCGGAGCAGGTTGATGAAGTTATCTTTGGTAACGTTCTTCAGGCAGGCCTTGGACAGAACCCGGCTCGTCAGGCAGCATTAAAAGCTGGTCTTCCTGAGACAAGCACAGCATTCACAGTTAACATCGTTTGCGGTTCTGGCCTTAAGAGCGTTGCTTTAGCAGCTGGTCTTATCCAGGCAGGCGATGCTGATATCATTGTAGCAGGTGGTATGGAAAACATGTCTCTGGCACCTTACGCTATGCCGGCAGCTCGTTGGGGAGCTCGTATGTTCAATACGAACATGGTAGACGTTATGGTCAATGATGGTCTGTGGGATGCATTTAATAACTATCACATGGGCATCACAGCTGAGAACGTTGCTGAGCAGTGGGGACTTACAAGAGAGATGCAGGATGAATTCGCTTTAGCATCACAGCAGAAAGCTGAAGCAGCTATCAAAGCAGGAAAATTCAAAGATGAGATCGTTCCGGTCATGATTCCACAGAAGAAGGGTGATCCGGTTGCATTCGATACCGATGAATTCCCTCGTTTTGGTGCTACGATCGAAGCTCTTGCAAAACTGAAACCGGCATTCAAGAAAGATGGCGGCACTGTTACAGCAGGTAACGCTTCTGGTATTAACGACAGCGCAGCAGCAGTTGTTGTTATGACAAAAGAAAAAGCAGAAGAATTAGGTATCAAACCTCTGGCTACGATCGTTTCTTACGCTACAGGCGGTGTAGATCCTAAGATCATGGGCACAGGCCCTATCCCGGCTTCCAGAAAAGCTATGGAAAAAGCTGGCTTAACGATCAAAGACATCGACCTTGTTGAAGCAAATGAAGCATTCGCAGCTCAGTCTCTTGCAGTTGCTCATGACCTTGAGTTTGATATGGACAAAGTTAACGTAAACGGCGGAGCTATCGCACTTGGACATCCAATCGGAGCATCCGGATGCCGTATTCTTGTCACCCTTCTTTACGAAATGCAGAAGAGAGATGCTAAACTTGGTCTTGCAACTCTTTGCATCGGCGGTGGCCAGGGTCAGGCTCTTATCGTAAAACGTGACTAATGAAAGGAAACGTAACGAATGAAAAATAAAATTATTACAGCTGCAGAAGCTGCTGAATTGATCAAAGACGGTTCTTCCGTTATGGTCGGCGGTTTCATGGGAAATGGTACTCCGGAATCTATCATGGATGCATTGGTAGAGCGTAATGCAAAGGACCTCACCGTGATCTGCAACGATGGCGCTTTTGGTCCGCAGTTTGATGCAGATGGCAACGAAGTTAAAGGACCTACCGGCGACGGTAAACTGATCAAGAATCATTCAGTAAAGAAACTGGTTGCTACTCATATCGGTTTGAATAAGCAGGTTGCAGAGCAGATGAACTCTGGCGAAATGCAGGTTGAGCTGGTTCCTCAGGGCTCCATGGCTGAAATGATCCGTGCAGGCGGTGCAGGTCTTGGCGGTGTTATCACCCCAACCGGTGTCGGCACAGATATCGCAAACAGCGAATTTACTCTTCAGGAAATGACCCTGGAAGGAAAAGATTATCTGCTGATGGCACCTCTTCATGCTGATTTCGCAGTTCTGAAAGGCAGCATTGTTGATAAGAAGGGTAATGTATTCTACAAAGGAACAACAAAGAACTTCCAGATCGTTATGGCTACCGCAGCTGATACAGTTATCGTAGAAGCTGAGAAGCTGGTGGAAGTCGGCGAATTAGATCCTGACTATGTCATGACTCCGTATATCTTTGTTGATTATATCGTAGTAGGAGGTGACAAATAATGGCAGACGTAAAACAGATTATTGCTCACCGTGTAGCACAGGAATTAAAGGACGGATACGTTGTTAACTTAGGCATCGGACTTCCTACTTTAGTCGCTAACTATGTTCCGGAAGGAATCGATATTTCCCTTCAGTCTGAGAATGGTATCATCGGTATGGCTGGTGTTTCTGCTCCAGATCACATCGATCCGAACGTTGTTAACTCAGGCGGTGTCAATGTTGACATTTATGAAGGTGCAGCATTCTTTGATTCTGCAGTTTCCTTCGGCATTATCCGTGGCGGACATGTTGACATGACCGTTCTCGGAGCTCTTCAGGTTGACCAGGTCGGTAATATCGCATCCCACATCATCCCGGGCAAGATGGCTCCAGGTATGGGCGGCGCTATGGACCTTGTTGTTGGTGCTAAGAAGGTTGTTGTTGCTATGCAGCACACCAACAAAGGCGCTCACAAACTGTTTGAAGAGATCTCCCTTCCGGCAACCGCTCTTAGAGCTGTTGATATGATCGTTACAGAACTTGGTGTTCTGGAGATCACTGACAGAGGCTTCACATTAAGAGAACTTGCTCCTGGAGTATCTATTGAAGATATGCAGGCAGCAACTGGCGCTCCAATCGTTATCGATGGAGAAATCAAAGAAATGGTTATGCCTCCGGAAGCATAAGAATCTTTATCGAAAGACAGAAAAGCTGTCGCTGCAAAGCGGCAGCTTTTTTTGTTAAGAAATAGAGAAATACTTCTGAAAAATCCCTGGATGAAGTATAATGTCTTCATAAGAATCTGATGTATTAAAAGGAGAAGGATAATGGCTTACGAAATTAAAAAATATAATGAGGGGACATGGATGATCGAAGACCTGTTGAGTGAAACAAGTCTGACCCGTTTTTTCCTGTTGGCAGGAAATGAGCGGGCATTGATGATCGATGCAGGAATGAACACCAAAAACGCGAAAGAAATTGGTGAGGGGATCCTGAAAGAAGCAGGACTTTATGACAAGCTGATCACAGAAGAAAAACCGATGCTGATCGCCATTACCCATGGTCATGGAGATCATATGGGAGGTCTCGCGGCTTTCACAGAACTGTATATGAGCCAGACGGATTATGATGTATTTGAAGTTGGAAAGAACTATCCGGATCTTGCATTTCATCCGGTCAAGGAAGGTGATGTGATCGACCTGGGCGGAAGAGTGCTGGAAGTGTTTGAAAATCCAGGTCATTCTCCAGGAAGTCTGGCTTATCTGGATGTGGAAAACCGGTTTTTGATCACAGGAGATTCGGTTCAGAGTGGACATATCTTTATGACAGGGAAAGGCGGAATGGAGATTTTCGGAGGTTCTTTGCTGAATTTGATCAAAAACACAGAAGGGCGCTTTGATCAGGTATTAGGAAGCCATGGAGCAGCACCACTTCCGGGTGATTACCTTAGCCAGGTTTATGAGGCATGGGAAAAAGTCATGAAATGCAGGAATCTGGAGTCCACACCGGAAAAAGAAGGCATCAAAGTCGCAGAAGAACAATTAAATGGTAATACGGTGCTGGATTATGACTGTGGATGCTGCTATTTTTACTGCAGTGCACAATAATGGTGGTGAGGTCATAACAAACGCGTATACGTGGAGGCAGGCATAAACTCATGGATATCATTGTAACCGGTGTTTCCGGCGGCATGGGACTGGCGACAGCAAAACAATTGATTAAGGATGGACATCGCATATTTGGCCTGGATATCAAAGCACCAGAAGAAGAATTAGAGTCATTAATATTTATCCAAACCGACTTGCGGAATGAAGAAGCTGTAATAGCAGCTTTTCAAAGTATAAGGGAAAAGACAGATCAAATTGGAGCCATCATTCATATGGCAGGTATCTATGACCTGAATTCACTGGTTGAAATGAGTGAGGAAGAGTTCCTGCGGAGTTACGAGGTGAATCTGTTTTCCGTTTATAGGGTGAACAAAACATTTCTTCCTCTCCTAAAAAAGGGAAGCAGGATCCTGATCACGACAAGTGAACTGGCACCGCTTTCGCCGCTTCCGTTTACGGGAATCTATGGAATCACAAAGACCGCCCTGGATTCTTATGCCATATCTTTGCGGAGGGAACTGATGCTGCTTGGGATCCCGGTCATTATTTTGCGTCCGGGAGCAGTAGATACCGGTCTTTTAGATGTCTCTACCAGGCGTCTGGAGGATTTCTGTGCGAATACAGAACACTACTCCTATAATGCTGACCGGTTTCGTAACATTGTGGCAAAGGTGGAGTCCAGAAAGATTACGCCGGAAAGGCTCTCAAAGTTGGTGGAAAAAGCACTTTTTGCCTCTCATCCACGGCTTATTTATACGATCAACCGCAATCCGCTTCTGCTTTTGATGAATATTCTTCCTGGAAGGCTGCAGGATGCTGCACTAAAATGGATTTTATTGAAATAACAGTTCATTTTGCCTGTCTTTCCATTGACTTATCAGGGAGACTGTGGTAAAAATTATATAACTTTTAAGGTAGTCCTGAGAGGCTGACAAGGTGGTAAACATGACAGGTTTTTTACAAGCTGAATCTATTAAAGTCGGAAAAGTTTTGCATCTTCCGATTGAACTTGACTCTTCCAGATACACAATTCTTCCCGGTTTCTGTGATGTACATGTACATTTCAGAGAACCGGGTTTTTCATATAAGGAGACGATCCTTTCCGGGTGCCAGGCGGCAGCTCATGGCGGCTATACGACCGTCTGCACGATGCCTAATTTAGATCCGGTTCCGGATACGACAGCTCATCTTCAGGAACAAGTATCTTTGATCCAAAAAGACGCATCTATTCATGTATATCCATATGGAGCCATTACTATGGGAGAAAAGGGAGAGACCTTGTCTGCCATGGAGGAGCTGGCGCCGGAAGTGATAGCTTTTTCAGATGATGGGAAGGGCGTACAGTCTGATTCTTTGATGCGTGAAGCTATGCAGAAAGCAAAAGTATTAGGGAAGATCATAACCGCTCACTGCGAGGATAATTCACTCCTGTTTGGCGGTTATATTCATGATGGCAGTTATGCAAAAGAGCATGGACATAAAGGCATTTGTTCAGAAAGCGAGTGGAGGCAGATCGAGAGAGATATCAAATTGGTCAAAGAAACCGGATGTGCATACCATGTCTGCCATATTTCAACAAAGGAAAGCGTGGATCTGATCCGTAAAGCAAAGTCGGAAGGAGTGGATATAACCTGTGAGACCGCTCCTCACTATCTCCTTTTAAATGAAAATGATCTGAAGGAGGATGGCTGGTTCAAAATGAATCCGCCGCTCAGAGGGATAGATGACCAGAAGGCACTGATCGAGGGGATCCTGGATGGAACGATCGATATGATCGCAACAGACCATGCGCCTCATTCTGCGGAAGAGAAAGCCAAAGGGCTGAAAGACAGTCCTTTTGGGATCGTTGGTCTTGAAACTGCTTTCCCGCTTCTTTACACCTGTCTGGTCAAAGAAAAAGTAATTTCACTGGAAAAACTGATCGATCTGATGGTGACAAACCCAAGAAAACGGTTTGGCATCGTGGATGATGATTCCTACAGTGTTTGGGATCTTAATGAGGAATATGTAATAGATCCAAAAGAGTTCCTTTCAAAAGGAAAAGCGACACCGTTCGCAGGAACAAAAGTCAGCGGACGCTGTTTTTTCACAGTATGTAACGGGAAAATCGTATATAATAGAAATGAATAACGAATGGGAGAAAGAACATGGCAAAGAGAACAGACATTAAAAAAGTATTGATCATTGGCTCCGGACCGATCGTGATCGGCCAGGCTGCGGAGTTTGATTATGCCGGTACGCAGGCTTGTCTGGCATTAAAGGAGGAGGGATATCAGGTCATCCTCTGCAACTCCAACCCGGCAACGATCATGACGGATACATCCATCGCAGACAAGGTCTATATGGAGCCTTTGACGCTGGAATATATCGCAAAGATCCTGCGGTATGAAAGACCGGATGCAATCGTTCCGGGTATCGGCGGACAGACAGGATTGAATCTTGCCATTCAGCTGGAAAAGAAAGGTATTCTGAAAGAATGCGGAGTTGAACTGCTGGGAACCAGCAGTGATTCCATTGAGCGGGCAGAAGACCGTGAGTTGTTTAAGGAAATGTGCGAATCCATAGGCGAGCCAGTTATTCCATCCGAGATCACATACAACCTGGAAGAAGCCAAAAAAGCAGCACTGGATATCGGATATCCGGTCGTACTCCGACCTGCTTTCACCCTGGGCGGTACTGGCGGCGGATTTGCCAATAATGAAGAAGAATTGGTCGAGGTAGGCATGAACGCCTTCAAACTGTCTCCGGTCCATCAGGTTCTGATCGAAAAAAGCGTAAAAGGCTATAAAGAGATCGAATTCGAAGTCATGCGCGATTCCAATGATACGGCAATCACTATCTGCGGAATGGAAAATGTAGATCCGGTTGGCGTCCACACAGGTGACTCGATCGTTGTGGCACCGATCCTTTCTTTAAGCAAAGAAGATGAAAAGATGCTCAACGACAGCGCCATCAAGATCATCCGTGAATTAAAGATCGAAGGTGGATGCAATGTTCAGTTTGCCCTGAATCCGAATTCCAGCGAGTACTTCCTGATCGAAGTAAACCCGCGCGTTTCCCGTTCGTCTGCACTGGCATCCAAGGCATCGGGATATCCAATTGCCAGAGTAACGGCAAAGATCGCTTTGGGCATGGCCCTGGAAGATATTCCGGTTGCAGGCGGTACAGCTGCTATCTCCCCAAGTCTGGATTATATCGTGGCAAAATTCCCGCGGTTCCCATTTGATAAATTTACATCCGCATCCAATATCCTTGGAACACAGATGAAAGCAACCGGTGAAGTTATGGGAATTGGTTCTTCTTTGGAAGAGTGTCTCCTGAAGTCCATTCGTTCTCTGGAGATCGGAGTTGACCATTTCTATCAGGAACGCTTCCGCTCCTTTACTGAAGAGGAACTTCTCGATTACATTCAACAATTCAGAGATGATAACGTTTTTGCAATCTTTGAACTGCTCCGTCGCGGAGTATCGATCGAAAAGATTCACGAGATCACAATGATCACGGAACTCTTCCTGGAGTCTTATCAAAAGATCGTGGATATGGAGAAAAAGCTGAAAGAGAACATCAATGATCTTCAGGTACTGAAAGAAGCCAAGATCATGGGATTCTCAGATGCTTTTATTGCAAAGATCTGGCACCTGAAAGAAACGGAAGTTTACGAAAAGAGAAAGAAAAACAATATCGTTCCGGTCTTCCGCATGGTGGATACCTTACATACAGGCGCATATATTGCTTATCTGTATTCCTCTTATTCGGGCAACATGGATTCCCGCCTGACGGACAAAAAGAAGATCCTGGTTCTGGGTGCCGGCCCTATCCGTATCGGACAAGGTGTGGAATTTGACTATTCCACAGTGCATGCCGTTCAGACTATTAAACGCGCAGGCTATGAAGCTATCATTATCAATAATAACCCTGAGACCGTTTCAACGGACTATACCACAGCGGATAAACTGTATTTTGAGCCATTGACACCGGAAGATGTAATGGCGATCATCGATTACGAACAGCCGGAAGGTGTTATTGCCTCTCTGGGCGGTCAGACGGCCATCAATCTTGCGCAGCCGCTGGTTGATCGGGGTGTCAAGATCATTGGAACTGACTGTGATGCAATTGAAAAGGCAGAGAACAGAGACAGTTTTGAAAAAGTCCTGTCAGAGCTGGATATTCCGCAGCCGAAAGGACATGCTGTCACAAATATTGAAGACGGAGTCAAAGCAGCTAATGATGTCGGCTATCCGGTCCTTGTACGTCCATCCTTCGTTCTGGGCGGCCGTGCAATGCAGATCGTGGCAAATGACGAACAGCTTAGGCACTATCTGAAGAGTGCAGTGGAGATCGATGCAGATAAACCGGTCCTGGTCGATAAATATATTCAGGGTAAGGAAGTGGAAATTGATGCCATCTGCGACGGCAGAGATGTTTTTGTACCTGGTATCATGGAGCTGGTCGAACGGACGGGTGTCCATTCCGGCGACTCTATCAGCGTCTATCCGACATTCTCCATTTCCAATCAGGTCAAGGGAATCATCCTGCAGTACGCGAAGAAACTGGGCCTTTCCATCGGAATCATCGGTTTATATAACATCCAGTTTATAGTAGATAAGGATGACAATGTTTTCATCATCGAGGTCAATCCGCGCAGCTCGCGTACCGTACCGTTCCTTTCCAAGGCAACCGGTTATTCACTGGCAGACATTGCAACGGAGGTGATCCTTGGCAAGTCCTTAAAAGAACAGGGAATCTTTGATCTGTATCCGGATGAAAAGAAACGTTACTATGTCAAAGTTCCGGTATTCAGCTTCAATAAGATCAAAGGTCTTGATACCTACCTTTCTCCGGAAATGAAATCAACCGGTGAAGCTATCGGATACGATGATAAATTAAACAGAGCATTATTTAAGGCATTGCAGGCTTCCGGAACAAAAGTCAAAAACTATGGCACGGTATTAGCAACCTTTGCAGGAAATGATAAAGAAGAAGCCCTGCCGTTGATCAAAAGGTTCTATAATCTGGGCTTCAATATTGAAGCAACACCGGGCACAGCAAGGTATTTAAAGGAGCATGGTATCAAGACGAGAGTCTTAAAGAAGATCAGTGACGGCAGCGAAGAGATCTTGGATTCCATCCGTCAGGGACATATTGCGTATATTTTAAATACAAGAGATGTCAGCTCCACCGATGAGGAATCTGATGGTCTGAAGATTCGTCAGTGTGCGGCTGAAAACAATGCAACCCTGTTCACTTCACTGGATACTGTGAAAGTACTTCTGGACGTTCTGGAAGAGACAACCCTGACGGTATCCACGATCGACTCTTAAAAAATGAAAGATATATTATTTACAATAAAAGTGAATAGACAGATCGCACCGCAAACATTTCAAATGGTTTTAGAGGGCGACTGCAGCCAGATCACTTCCCCGGGGCAGTTTGTGAATATCCATCTGCCTGGGTTTTACCTGAGACGGCCAATCTCTGTTTGTGATCTGGAAGGCGATCAGCTGACCTTAATTTATAAAACGGTTGGAAAGGGGACTGCTTATATGGCAGAGCGGAAGACTGGTGAAACGCTTCTCCTTCTGACCGGGCTGGGAAATGGTTATGATCTTTCCTGTGCAGGGTCCAAACCCCTCCTGGTTGGTGGAGGGGCAGGAGTTCCGCCGATGTATTTTCTGGCAAAGCGTCTTTGTGCTGAAGGAAAGACGGTCCATGTGATCATGGGATTTAACAGGCAGGATGAGATCTTTTTCGAAGAGGAATTCAAAAAACTAGGCTGCCGGGTAACAGTAACAACGGTTGATGGCAGTTATGGGAAAAAAGGCTTTGTGACCGATGCACTTCCGGAAAACTATAGTTATGTTTATACCTGTGGACCGGAGCCGATGCTGAAAGCAGTCTATAAAGCAGTTCAGACAGAAGGACAGTTCAGTTTTGAGGAACGGATGGGATGCGGGTTTGGTGCCTGCATGGGATGTTCCTGCAGGACACTGACAGGTTATAAGCGGATCTGCAAGGACGGACCAGTGCTGCGAAAGGAGGAGATCTTATGGGAAGATTAACGACCAATCTTTGCGGGATTGAGATCGATAATCCGATCATTCCTGCTTCCGGCACATTTGGCTACGGCTACGAATTTGCAGAATTATACGACATTAATTGTCTGGGGACATTCTCCTTTAAAGGAACCACAAAAGAGCCTCGTTTTGGAAATGAGACGCCACGGATCGCAGAAACGCCGTCTGGTATGCTGAATTCGGTTGGTCTTCAGAATCCGGGCGTGGAAAAAGTCATTTCGGAAGAACTGCCAAAACTGAAAAAGGTCTTTCATAAAAAGGTAATGGCCAATGTAAGCGGTTTCTCAGAAGAGGAGTATGTTTACACAGCCCTGAAACTGGATCAGGAAGAAGCGGTCGGATGGATCGAACTGAATATCAGCTGTCCGAATGTGCATGGCGGTGGAATGAGTTTTGGAACAAAGGCGGAGGATGCAGCAAAAGTTACAGCGGCAGTCAAAAAAGAGATCAAAAAACCGTTGATCGTCAAGCTTTCACCAAATGTTACAGATATTACGGAAATTGCAAAGGCTTGTGAAGGAGCCGGAGCAGATGCGATCAGCCTTATCAACACCCTGATGGGGATGCGTTTTGATCTGAAGACAAAAAAGCCTATCCTGGCAAATGTTACAGGCGGTCTTTCCGGACCTGCAGTTTTCCCGGTTGCACTTCGCATGGTCTATCAGACAGCAAACGCAGTGCAGATACCAGTGATCGGAATGGGTGGTATCTCCAGCGCGGAGGATGTATTGGAGATGAGACTGGCTGGGGCCTGTGCAGTAGAGATCGGTGCAGCAAACCTGACCAATCCTTTTATCTGCCGCGACATTATAGAAGAATTACCAATTGTTATGGATAAATATGGAGTAGAACAATGGCAAAAGATGTGATCATTGCATGTGATTTTAACAGCAAAGAAGAAACCCTTAGCTTTCTGGATCGTTTTACGGACTGCAAGCCGTTTGTCAAAATTGGTATGGAGCTTTTTTATGCTGCAGGGCCTCAGATCGTGAAAGAGATCAAACAAAGAGGACATAAGATCTTTCTGGACCTGAAACTGCACGATATACCGAACACGGTCAAAAAAGCAATGTCAGTCCTCAGAGATCTGGATGTGGATATCACAAATGTACATGCAGGCGGGACCATACCAATGATGGAAGCAGCAAAGGAAGGGCTTTGCAAAGCAGATGGGAGCAGGGCATTGCTGATCGCTGTTACTCAGCTGACAAGCACAGATCAGGAGCATCTGGAAGAAGATCTCTGGATCCAAAAACCAATGGAAGAAGTGGTCATGCATTATGCACAGAATGCGCAGAAAGCAGGATTGGACGGCGTTGTCTGCTCCCCATTGGAAGCAGCTTTTGTGCATGAAAGATGCGGCAGGGATTTCCTTACGATCACGCCGGGTGTTCGTTTCGCAGAAGGGGATGTGCAGGATCAGAAGCGCGTCATGACTCCGGCACAGGCAAAAGCAGCCGGATCTGACTATATTGTTATGGGTCGTCCGATCACACAGGCGGATGATCCGGTTGAAGCATATAAAAGAGCAGTAAAGGAGTTCTTATCATGAATACAAGCGAATTAATTGCAAAAGATCTTCTGAAGATCAAAGCAGTCTGGTTTCGTCCGGAAGAGCCTTTTATCTGGGCAAGCGGGATCAAGAGTCCGATCTACTGTGACAACCGTTTAACATTGACAGCACCAGACGTAAGGAATGATGTGGAAAATGCATTAGCTGAAGTGATCCGGGAAAAGTATCCGGATGTGGAAGTTTTGATGGGAACATCGACTGCAGGCATTGCTCATGCAGCTATTGTTGGCCATATCATGCAGCTGCCGATGGGCTATGTCAGAGGCAGTGCTAAAGACCACGGCAAGGGAAACCAGATCGAAGGGAAACTGGAGGAAGGACAGAAAGTCGTTGTCGTAGAAGATCTGATCTCGACCGGAGGAAGTGTCATTGAAGTGGTTGAAGCTCTGCGTGCGCATAAAGCAGATGTGCTCGGGGTGGTATCCATATTCACTTATGGAATGCAGAAAGGACTGGACCGCCTGGCAGAAGCAAACGTGACCAATTACAGCCTTACAAATTTTGACGTGATCGTGAAAGCTGCCGCTGAAGAAGGTTATATCAAAGCAGAAGATATTGACCGGTTGATCGCATTCCGCAACAACCCGTCAGATGAGTCTTGGATAGGCACTGCCTCCAAATAAAGAAGCAGATAAGGGGAAAACATGAGAAGTATCATTGACATCACAGATCTGTCTGTGGAAGAAATCAGCGAATTAATGGAAACTGCGATGGATATCATTGCTAATCCGGCAAAATATGCACATGCCTGTGACGGGAAGATCCTTGCGACTTTATTTTTTGAGCCGTCTACCAGGACCCGTCTTTCTTTTGAAGCAGCCATGCAGTCCTTGGGCGGATCGGTCATCTCTCTTCCTAGCGCAGACAAGGCATCGAGCAGCACCAAAGGGGAGTCTGTTGCAGATACGATCAAAATCGTAAATTGCTATGCAGACATGATCGCCATGCGGCACCCGCTGGAAGGAAGTGCACTGGTAGCTTCCCGTAATTCCAGCACTCCGATCATTAATGCCGGAGACGGGGGACACTGCCATCCGACGCAGACACTGGCGGATCTTTTGACGATCCACCGCTATAAAGGACGTTTTGACCATCTGGTGATCGGTCTGTGTGGAGACCTCCTATATGGAAGGACTGTCCATTCCCTGATCAACGCGATGAGCCGTTATCCTGACAACCGATACATCCTGATCGCACCGGAAGAACTGAAACTCCCGGATTACGTGAAAGAAATGATGGATGAAAAGGGGATCACATATGAGGAAACGACAGATCTGAATGCGGCAATCCCGCAGCTGGATATCTTGTATATGACCAGGATCCAGAGAGAGCGGTTTAAAGATCCTGCTAATTATGAAAAACTCAAAGACAGTTTCTGCCTGACCGTTGAAAATATGGCACTGGCTCAGGAAGATATGTGTCTTTTACATCCGCTGCCACGTGTCAATGAGATCAGTGCAAAGGTGGATGGTGATCCGAGAGCCGCTTATTTTGACCAGGCTCTAAATGGGAAGTTCATGCGTATGGCTTTGATCCTGAAGCTTTTCAAAGACAATGCAGAAGAAACAGCCGCCATGAAACGAGGAGAAACAAGACATTTTGTTCCTCACTATGAATTTGGCTATAAAGGTGCTAAAATTAACATCAGTAAATGTACAAATCCTAAGTGCATCTCATCCGTTGAGCAGGAGTTGGATCAGATTTTCGTGAATGGAAGATGCATCTACTGTGAATCGAAAGAAAAGGAGTAACAAATGGAACAGGAAAAACTGATTGAAATTGCAAAAAGTGTTGGTTTTGAAACGGCCGTTCCACTGGATGTTTCCACGCTGCAGGCACTTACGGAAGTGAGGGATATGTGCGCTGTGAATACATGCGGAATGTATGGTAAATGCTGGACCTGTCCTCCGGGATGTGGAGAGATTGAGGAATGTGACGCGAGAATGCATTCTTATACCAAAGGCATCCTGGTGCAGACTGTCGGAGATATTGAAGACAGCATGGATTTTGAAGGCATTATGGAAGTGACAAAAATGCATAATGAGCGTTTTATTGAATGTCTGGATAAACTGCGGCCAGAGCTTCCTGATATGCTTCCATTAAATGCCGGCGGCTGTAATAGATGCAAGGAATGCACTTATCCGGATGCCCCGTGCCGGTTCCCGGAAAAAGCGGTATCTTCTATGGAGTCCTATGGGCTTTATGTTTCAGATGTCTGCAAAAAGAACGGCGTAGCTTATAACTATGGACCGGAAAAAATGTGCTACAGCGGGTGCTTTTTATATAACGATTAATGGAGAATACGATGTTTACAGTTAAGATCTTACCGAACGATATAACAATTGAAGTCCAGGAAGGGATAACACTTCTGGATGTTCAGATCAAAGCCGGACTTCATCCTGATGCACCTTGCGGCGGACAGGGAACATGTGGAAAATGTCTGGTAGATATCGTGGAGGATAATGGCTATCACCGCACTGTTCGTGCCTGCCAGTTTAAAGTCGAAGAAGATATGACGATCGAAGTGAAGGAAGAAAATGACCTGCATATCTTAGAGACAGGAACCAAACGGACTTATGAGATCAATCCGCGTCTTTCCGCAGAAGAAATTGGTCAGAAAAAAGCACTGGGTGCTGCTTTTGATATTGGTACCACTTCGGTTGTCTGTTATCTGTTAGATCTGGCAACTGGAAAAGAACTGGCACATGCCAGTATGCTGAATCCGCAAAGTCAGTTCGGAGCTGATGTTATTTCCAGATGTGAATATGCCATCGCAGGTGGATTATCAGAATTATCAAAAGTGATCCGTGATGCATTGAACCAGCTTTTAGAAGAAGCCTGCGCACAGGCCGGTAAAGAAAAAGAACAGATCTACGTTGCCACAGTTGTTGGCAATACCTGTATGCATCATTTATACATGGGCATCGATCCGACGCCTCTTACCGTTGTTCCTTATGAAGCTGTCGTAAAAGACTATATGACTGTCACTCCGGCAGAAGTGGATATGCAGATCAATCCGGAAGGAAAAGTGCAGATCCTGCCGAATATTGCTGGATTTGTAGGTGCAGATACCGTAGGATGTCTTCTGGCGACCGCATTTGACGAAATCGAAGATCTTTCTCTAATGATCGATATCGGAACCAACGGAGAAATGGTCATGGGTAATAAAGACCATATGATCGCCTGCTCGACAGCAGCTGGTCCGGCATTTGAGGGCGCAAAGATTGAATGCGGTATGCGTGGAATGAGCGGCGCGATCGATCATATCAAGGCAGACGGAACAAATCTTGATTGTCATGTGATCGATGATGTCAAAGCCGTCGGTATTTGCGGCAGTGGTCTAATGGACGCAATTGCTTGCGGTCTGGATATTGAACTGATCGATGAGTCCGGAAAGATAGATGATGACTTTGACTATGTTTATCGGCAGGAAGATACCAATCTTCTGGCTTTCAAACTGAGAGATGACGTTTATCTTTCACAGAAAGATGTCAGGGAAGTGCAGCTGGCTAAAGGTGCCATTGCAGCTGGTATTGAGCTGATGGCAGAAAAGCTGGGCATTCAAATCACTGACATCAAAAAGATCATGATCGCTGGAGCTTTTGGAAACTACATGGATCCGCATTCAGCCTGCAGGATCGGCATGCTTCCAATTGAGTTGGAAGATAGGATCGAGATGATAGGTAATGCAGCCGGTGAAGGGTCCCGCATCGCCACATTAAATATCGATGAGTTTGAACGGGCACAGACGATCCGGGAAAAAGTGGAATTCTTAGAATTAGCTTCATCTCCGAACTTCCAGGATACTTTCGTAGATAATCTTTTATTTGAATAATCAACAGTCAGAAAGAATCAATAAACGGGAACTGGGCGGCAGGCAGGAAGAAAAAGCCTGCCGCTTTCTGATGCAGCAGGGCCTTGTTATCCTGGAGCAGAATTACCGTGTAAAAGTGGGCGAGATCGATATTATCGCAAAAGAAGGGGATTTCATCTGTTTCATAGAGGTAAAATACCGGGCAAGCCGGAAATATGGAGGAGCAACTTATGCGATCTCTGCAAAAAAACAGCAGACGATCCGGAAGGTAGCTTCCTGGTATATTACCAGTCACAAATTGAAACAAGATGCTTTCTATCGGTTTGATGCAGTGCTGATCGACGGAGAAGAAATACAGTATATCCGTAATGCCTGGTAATATTTTTGTTGACGAAGGGCTCATTTATGTTATAATTCATAAAGCGCGTAAGCGGATAGATTCCATAATCGGAGGGAGGTTAGTTCGAAGCTTATGTCAAATGTTATCGTTAAAGAAGGCGAATCTTTAGATAGCGCATTACGTCGTTTCAAAAGAAACTGCGCAAAGGCTGGCATCCAGCAGGAGATTCGTAAAAGAGAGCATTATGAGAAACCAAGCGTAAGACGTAAGAAAAAGTCTGAAGCAGCTCGT
>JAGCAK010000008.1 GCA_017652745.1 Lachnospiraceae bacterium | reverse complement strand
TGATAAACGCCTTTGGTCTCTGCTTTGTCTAATTCAACAGTAGCCAGTCTGAGTGCTTCAGCTGCTGCAGCCTTATCATTTGCTTCGATTGCTGCATAAACTTTCTTAATAGCAGTTTTCGTTTTTGATCTGATTGCTTTGTTTCTGTCCGCTCTCTTCTGGTTGACAAGAATTCTTTTCTTTGCTGATTTGATATTAGCCAATTTTTTACCCTCCACATTTGCGGTTACTTGTCGCGAAGTCTTCCGAGAGAGTGTTGGAAGTTCTTTCGCTCAACTCTTTTCAAGTATGCGGACAGAACTTGAAAAGCTTTGTTATTTTAGTATAGGGCTTCCTGCTTGTCAATTTGTTTTTTACAAAGAAAAAAAGAACTCTTTCGAGCTCTTTTTGAAAGATGCGGATGACAGGACTTGAACCTGCATGAGTGTTACCTCACATGGACCTGAACCATGCGCGTCTGCCAATTCCGCCACATCCGCAGAATCGAATAACATAATATACGAACTTTTTTTATTTTTCAAGTAGAAAAATGAAATTTATGAAAAGAGAATCTTTTTTCGTTCGATCATTTCATCGATCCGGGTCAGATACTCTTTAATATTGCTCACGTTATGGCTCCGTTTGATCTGAAGCCCATCTTCCAACTGAAGGCGTTTTGTGGATGCTCCCGCACCCACTGCCAGGATACTTTGGATCTCTTCCATTATAAGAATGTTATACAGACACTCTTTGCCCGGCATAGCCCATCCGGTGTTTTCAAAATTGCCGGCTATTCCTTTCTGCCGGTACAGATAATACGGTTCCATCCCTTCTTCACGAGCAAATGCGGCGGCTCTTTCCAGCATCAGCTCTACCGTCTGCGCATCGGTGGTCTGTGAAAAGATCTGACTGGTGCGTTTGATGCTAAGGGAGTGTACTGTCAGACTGTCCGGTTTCATCCTTCCAATTTTTGTCAACGTATCTTCCACATCCTCCAGACCTTCACCCGGCAGTCCCATGATCAGGTCCATGTTGATATTATCAAACCCTTCTTCCCGTGCCAGAGCAAACGCTTCTTCGATCTGCTGCGGGCTGTGCCTGCGGCCGATGACATCCAGCGTTTTCTGCTGCATGGACTGCGGGTTAATAGAAATGCGGGAGATCCCATGCGCTTTCGCGATCTGCAGTTTCTCTTTTATGATCGTATCCGGACGACCGGCTTCCAGGGTGAATTCCACTCCATCTGTGCGGAACCGTTTTCGGATCTCGGATAAAAGTCTTTCCAATTGCGGTGGAGTCAGGGTCGTCGGTGTGCCGCCCCCTATATAAATAGAAGTCAGTTTTTTCTGCTCACAGATCTCACTAACTGCTGCCAGTTCAGAAAACAGACAGTTCAGATACTCCTCCATGACATCGGCGTAATCTGCGATCGCTCCGGAAGGGAAGGAACAATAGGTACAAATAGTCGGGCAGAACGGGATGTTCACATACAGGGAAAAGCTGTCTTCACCAATCGTGATACCTGCCCGCTTTATCAATTCTTCTTCTTTTGCCGCAATCTCATAAGCCAGGTCCGCTTTTCCTTTGCTGACAAAGCGGTTTTCATAAAACCACTTTTCAAATTCTTCGAGCGGCATCCGCTCTTTCACTTTTTCCATCGCCAGCTTGGTCGGACGAACACCCGTCAGCATCCCCCACGGAAGATCGCGTCCGGTTTCCTTTCGCAGTCGCAGATAAAGAGAGCGCGGATCTTCTCCGTTTTCTTCGATTCTGGTTTCAATTTCCTCGTTTGGAAAAAAAGCCTTGGCGATGTGATAAGAACTGTATGTATTTTTCTGACTGTCAGTTGAAATGATCATGTGCTGTTGGAATCAATCGATCGGGGTAAGGTGATGTCCCCGTGTATAATTATGGCACTGCTTTGCTTCCAGGATCTCCTTCACCGTATCTGCATCTTCAATAGTAAAGTCGTAAAGCAGGTTCTCGTATTTATCTGTTATTTTATCCAGCATGCTGGTCGGAACGCCGTTGTAGATCACCGTATGACAAAGGTCACAGATGCTTTCCGCATGCAGGTTGTTTTTCGTTTCATCACGCAGTTCCATCCGGCCGCTTTGCGCCACCTTGCTGCCAGCTTGTTTTGACCGCATGCAGTTCCCGGTATTCTTTAAGAAACACTGCGCCGTAATCATCACTTCCTGATAACCATATACTTTATAAAGGAAGACGCTCTTTCCCCCGGCCAGACTCCCGGCCTCTTTGTCTGTCAGTTCGTCGCTGTATATAAACTTCATCTCCGGGATCAATTCCCGGTAGAAACGGAGCGCGTCATTATTATAAGCATAAAGGAATGCATCTCCGATAATCTCAAACTGCTCCTGCATCTGCTTCTCCAGAATAAGACCCAGTTCATCCAGGTTTTTGATCACCAGCCCGGCACAGCCCTTTGCCTGCTCCAGCAGTTTTTCTATCTGCCCTTTCCGGTTCTGACGCAGGATATCCGGAAGCTGCAGATAGACCTTTGTATCTGCTGCCTGCCTGTGGATCATCTGCACACAATCCGGAGTTACTGAAAAAAGGGCAGCATCCAGAATCAGGCGCTTTGCATTCACCTGACTTTCCATAACTGCCTGCAGCTGTTCTTCTGTTTTTATTCTGACCCAGATTTCCATCTATACGTCTCTTTCAAAGCGCTTAATGAGTGCGTGGCGATACTGCTCCATAGCCTCACGCCTCAGCTGGTTGAAGGCACTCATCGGAATAAAAATATCCCGATCCATTTCTATACTGATGGTTTCAAAGCTGATCTCACTGCCGCCGGTCTTCTGTATTTTTTCCAATAGATCCGCCTGACTGATTGGCTGTTTTTTCGCTTTCTCAACTACTGCCCCTTTGGCTGTCACACAGACATCTCCCTGCAGCGTGATCGTCAGAGGTTCCCCTTTTTTCGCAATGATCACACCTTGTACCGGAATCTGTTTTTCCGGATCGATGATCTCTTTCTGTATCCGGCTGATCAACTGATTATTACGCGTGCGGAAGACTTCCTGTCCTTTTTGGATCGAATGGAATTCTTTTCCTTTTATTGACAGAAGCGCGCCTTTCTTTCCACTTCCGGCGCTGGTCAGTTCTACGCCTGCCGGCCGGATTTCCAGCACGTCCTGCATGAAAACTTCTTCTGTTAGCCGAATGAATAATTCCGGCGGAGCGATTCTTTCCACTTTACCGATCAGGACACCGGTATGATTCGGCCTTTCATTCGCCATCATTTCCGGTCCTTTCTCTGTAAAATAATATCCTTCGGAAAAACCGCCGCGGTTATAGATATCTGCCAGTTCTTTTTCCAGCGGGTAAATGAAATCCTCATATGCCTTGCGGTCAAATGTTCCGCTGGCCACAGCCTCCAGATAATAATCTCTGGCCTGTCTATACGCATTTACAGTTGATGCCACGTAAACCGGATTTTTCATTCGGCCTTCAATCTTAAAGGAATCAATCCCAGCATCGATCAGATCCGGCAGGATCCGCAGAGTACACATATCCTTCATGCTCATGGCATATTCCTGTATGCCGGCATTCAACAGTTCATAGCATTTTCTGCACGGCTGTGCACACCGTCCCCGGTTGCCGCTCCGGCCGCCTGCAAAACTGCTCAGCAGGCACTTTCCGGAATAGGAAAAGCACATAGCTCCATGCACAAATGTCTCTATTTCAATTCCGCTTTCTTCCTTGATCTCTTTGATCTCTGCAAGGGAAAGTTCTCTTGCAGGAACAATGCGTTTGAATCTCTGCATTTTCAGAAGCGTTGCTCCATATGCAGAAGAAATGCTCATCTGCGTACTTGCATGCAGGGCGAGATCTGGAAATGCTTCCTGCAGAACTTTTGCACATCCGACATCCTGCACGATCACTCCATCAAGCCCTGCCTGATAAAACGGTTTCATATAAGAAACCAGTCCGGACATCTCTTTTTCTTTCATCAGCGTATTAACTGTCATATAAAGTTTGACATCAAAAAGATGGCAGTCTTCGATTGCCTTAAGTAATTCCTCCTGATTAAAATTTCCGGCAAAGGCTCTTGCAGAAAAAAGACTGCCTCCCAAATAAATGGCATCTGCTCCTGCCCTTATGGCTGCTAAAAGTGCAGCCGGTGTGCCTGCCGGTGCTAAGATCTCCGGTCTCATATGACATAAAAAATGCGCACGCATTTTCCGCGTGCGCATATATCTTTAATACTTACAGTAAGTGTGCACGCATCTCGCCTTCATCCATCGCAAGAAGATATTTAGGTGCAATATCAAACACCGTCTTACATCCAACCTCTCCCGCTTCTTTCATACGGACAGCTGCACGGGCAAATGCCATCAGTACGCTGGTCGTAAACTCCGGATTGGAATCCAGTTTCAGACTATACTCGATCACATGCTTATTCTCATGATCTGCTCCGGTTGCTCCGGTACGGAATACAAACCCGCCATGCGGGATGCCGCTGTGATCGCGGTCCAGTTCCTCCTGGCTAATGAAGTGAACGGTTGTGTCGTAATCTGCAAAGTAGTTAGGCATGGTCACGATCTCCTGCTCCACTTTGGCAGCATCGGCACCTTCTTTCAAAACGACAAAGCACTCACGGGTATGTTTCTGGCGGGTGGTCAGTTCCGGATTATTGCCGGCACGCACACTTGCAACTGCTTCATCCACCGGAATCGTATACTGCTTAGCATCAGCAACGCCTTCAATTCGTCTGATGGCATCCGAGTGTCCCTGGCTCACGCCTTTTCCCCAGAAAGTGTAATCGTTTCCATTTGGAAGGATCGCATTCGCATACAATCTGGCAATGGAGAACATGCCCGGATCCCAGCCGCAGGAAATAATGGCGATGTTTCCGCCTTCTTTTGCTGCCTTATCTACATTGGCAAAATGCTCCGGGATATTGGCATGCGTATCAAACGTATCGATCACGTTGAACATCTTTGCATATTTTGGAGTCTGCTCCGGAAGGTCTGTTGCACTTCCGCCTGCTACAAACATAAGATCGATCTTTCCGACCCAGTCCTTTGCTTCTTCCACTGGCAGAACCGGACAGGTACCCTTTGTTTTCAGTGTTGCCGGATCTCTTCTGGTGAAAATGGCAACCAGTTCCATATCCGGATTTTCCTGAATATTGACTTCTACACCACGTCCGATGTTTCCATAGCCAACAATTCCTACTCTAATCATTTGCATTGTCCTCATTTCTTTTATTTGCTGCCACCTGCTGCCAATCGTGATCCTGTCTGACAACAAAAAAATTATAATTTATTTTTTTTTCATGTTCAATCAATTTTCTATACAGCAAAAAACAGCGGTCCCTTCCAAAAGGTTCCGCTGTTTATAGCTATGAGCGTGCGGGGATTCGAACCCCGGACAACTTGATTAAAAGTCAAGTGCTCTACCACCTGAGCTACACGCCCATGCACCATGCTTTTGCACAGCCTGCTTATTATACACAATCACTCACAAAATGCAAGCGCCTCTCTACAGATCATAATACCTTGCAAATTCCATCGGATGAGGATATTTACCCAGCTCTGCATCTTCCTTTTTATCATCTGCCACGATCAGATCGATCAGCCGCTGCGGGAAGACCCCTCCCTTTGTCAGATAATCGTGATCTTTCTCCAACGCTTCGGCTGCCGCTGTTAAAGAGGTTGGAAGACCGCCAAGTTTTGCTTTTTCCTCTTCCGGAAGGTCATACAGGTTGCAGTCAAACGGACCCCAGCCCTGTTCATGCGGATCGATCTTTTTTTCAATGCCATCCAGGCCGGCCATCAGGATTGCGGAGAATGCATAGTATGGATTGCAGGTCGCATCCGGATTGCGCAGTTCAAAACGTTTATGCATCGGATCCTTGGCGTAAGCAGGGATCCGGACGACTGCGCTGCGGTTTGCCATAGCGTAACCGATCGTAACCGGCGCCTCAAATCCCGGGATCAGACGCTTGTAGGAATTTGTTGTCGGATTAGTAATGGCACAAAGAGATGGTGCATGCGCCAGCAGGCCCCCTATAAAATACATAGCCGTCTCGCTCAGATGTCCATAACCATTTTCATCATAGAAGAGCGGTTTTCCGTCTTTGACCAGCATCATATGCACATGCATGCCACTGCCTGCCATACCGGCAACCGGCTTAGGCATAAAAGTTGCTGTCCGGCCTTCTGCAAACGCTTCGTTTTTGATCACATACTTGGCGATCATGGTGGCATCCGCCATCCTCATCATCTCGCCAAGCTCCACTTCTACCTCCATCTGCCCGGCTCCGCCGACTTCATGATGATGATATTTCACTTCTACGCCCCAGTCGCCCAGGACCAGGATCGTGCGGCTCCTCAGATCACTGCCGGTATCGCGCGGCAGTGCGATATGATAGCCATCCTGCAGAGGATTCATGTATCCGCCGTTATTGAAGCCTTCTTCACCCCAGCCAACAGCTTCCGAAGTGATCTGAAAACCGGATGCTTCCTGGCGGTTTTGAAACTGCACGTCATCAAAAACATAATACTCGTACTCCGGGCCGACCATCATTTCATCCGCGATCCCGCTCTCGCGCATATAGGCCTCTGCACGCCGCGCCACATTGCGCGGATACTGATCAAACGGTTTGTTTTCCGCTCCGATCACCATGACATCTCCGTTCATGGAAAGAGTCGGTACCTCGCTGTAGCAGTCTACGACTGCCGTATCCAGGTCCGGGATAAAGACCATATCGCTGTTCTCAACCGGTGCATAGCCGTAATTGGATCCATCAAAGCCAATGCCATGCACCATGGTATCTTCCGTGAAACGTTTTGCCGGAATTGATAAATGTCTCCATCTGCCCTCTATGTCTGTCATCTTAAAATCGATGATCTCGATCTCTTCTTCTTCGCATAACTGAATAATATCCTGAAATGTTTTCATACTTGTCCCCCATTCCTCTGTATAAAAAAGCGGATTTGGATTTATTGTAGCATGCTTCCTGCCATCGGGGCAAATCCTTCCGCGCTGCCAGACGTACGGTTAGCAGGAAATCTAAACTTTCACATTTTAATATGGCACATTGCGAAAGAATGAGAATCAGTGTATAATCGCTGAACAATCAGTAAAAACCGGAGAGGAAAACAAATGAGGATCGTAATCAAATTAGGGACTAGCACTCTGACACACGAGACCGGAAATCTGAATATCCGCCGCGTGGAACTGCTTTGCAAAGTCATGAGCGACATCAAAAATGCCGGACACGAGATCATCCTGGTTTCGTCCGGCGCCATTGGCATGGGTGTTGGCAAACTTGGCTTGCATGCAAAACCGGATGACATCCCTTCCAAGCAGGCAGTTGCTGCTGTTGGACAGTGTGAGCTGATGTATATTTACGATAAACTTTTTGATGAATATCATCATACCGTTGCACAGATCCTGATCACCGGAGATGATCTGGAAAATGACCGCTACCGCGATAATTTTTCCAACACCATCTTTAAGCTGCTGGATTACGGTGCACTGCCGATCATCAATGAAAACGATACCGTTGCGACGGACGAGATCGTGATCGGCGATAATGATACGCTGGCCGCCCTGGTCTCACGTTTTATCAAAGCAGACCTTCTGATCCTCCTTTCCGATATTGATGGATTATATACCGCTGACCCGCGGAAAGATGCCAGCGCAAAACTGATAGAAATGGTCGATGAGATCAATGACGATATTCTTTCCCTGGCCAGTGGAAAAGGTTCCGAGCTTGGCACGGGTGGGATGATCACCAAACTGAATGCAGCAAAGATCTGCATGGACTGCGGCTGCACGATGGTCATCGCAAACGGCTCCATCCCGGAAAATCTGTATGATATTATTGACGGCAAAAACGTCGGAACGAAGTTTCTGCCAAAGAATTAACGCCACGTGCTGAAAGGATCAGACATGGAAACAAAAGCAATGCTGCAGAATGCAAAACGGATCACCGGTGAGGTAGCCTCTCTGGGAACAGAAGTTAAAAATGCCGCCCTGTTGGAGATGGCGGATGCGCTGCTTGTTCATACAGGAGATATCCTTGCTGCAAACCAGAAGGATATGGATGCTGCCAAAGGCACTATCTCTGATGTAATGTTAGACCGGCTGCTGCTGAACGAAGCACGGATCGCCTCCATGGCAGACGGGATCCGTGATGTCGTTGCTCTGCCAGATCCGGTCGGGCGCGTAATAGAAGAGACAATGCCGCAGGAAGGGTTGGATATTAAAAAGATCTCCGTTCCGATCGGCGTGATCGCGATCATTTATGAGAGCAGGCCAAACGTGACTGCAGATGCTGCGGCACTTACCTTAAAAAGCGGAAACGTCTGCGTTCTTCGATGTGGAAAAGAAGCACATCAGAGCGCCACGGCAATTATTCAGGCTATGAAAGAAGGCCTGGAGAAAGCGGGCGTGAATGAGGCAGCGATCAATCTGGTGGAAGACACCTCCCGTGATAGTGCCAACGAACTGATGACATCGCCGGAATATGTGGACCTTCTGATCCCTCGCGGCGGTGCCGGGCTGATTCGTGCCTGCGTTACAAGCGCAACGGTTCCATGCATCGAGACGGGTACCGGAATCTGCCATGTCTATGTGGATAAAGATGCAGATCTGGAAAAAGCGGTCAAAATCATCAACAATGCCAAGACCAGCCGGCCAAGTGTCTGCAATGCAGAAGAAGTCCTGCTGGTGCATAAAGAAGTTGCCGGCGAATTTCTGCCAAGATTGAAAAAAGTACTGGTAGATGAGCGCGAAGAAAGCGGCCTGGTTCCTGTAGAGCTGCGGTTAGATGATCTTGCGGCTCAGTTCATCCCTGGCACCCCTGCCAAAGAGCAGGATTTTGACACGGAATTTCTGGATTACATCCTGGCAGTGAAATGTGTAAGCTCCGTAGAAGAGGCTGTGGAACATATCCGCATCCACTCTACCGGTCACAGCGATGCCATCGTAACAGAAAATGCAGCTGCAGCAGAAACCTTCACACGGTTTGTGGACAGCGCTGCAGTTTATGTCAATGCTTCCACACGTTTTACAGATGGCGGAGAGTTTGGTCTGGGATGTGAGATTGGCATCTCCACGCAAAAGCTCCACGCAAGAGGACCGATGGGTCTTAGGGAGATGAATACTTATAAATACGTCATTACCGGAAACGGACATATCCGGTAATTCTTAATAACGAAAACAACACCACAAAAGTGGCAAGAGAAACGGAGGCAATCATGAGATACGGATTTATCGGCTGCGGAAATATGGGCGGTGCAATTGCAAAAGCACTGGCAAATTCAACAAAGAACATCCTGCTGGCAGATGCAGATGAAAAGAAAGCGGCAAACCTGGCTGCAGAGCTGGGAGTGACCTGCGGTAATAATGAATATGTGATCGGTCAGTGTGAAACCGTCTTTTTAGGTGTAAAGCCACAGATGGCAGAAGAAGTATTAAAACCGCTGCAGGCCCGTATCAAAAAGAAACGCCCGACCCTGATCTCCATGATGGCCGGTGTTTCTATTGCCCGCGTCAAAGAACTTGCAGGCGATGATTCTCTCCCGGTCATCCGCATTCTTCCAAATACCCCGGTTGCTGTCGGCAAAGGTGTGATCATGTATCATACTTCTGTAGAGGTTCAGGCTGATGTACTGGAGCAGGTCCTGGCTGATATGGCCCCTGCCGGTGTATTGGATCACGTGGAAGAAAAAATGATCGAAACAGGCGGCACCCTTACCGGATGCGGACCTGCTTATATGTATATGTTCATCGATGCATTAGCAGATGGAGCTGTTGCTCTTGGCGTGCCGCGCGACAAAGCACTCCTTTATGCCAAACTGACAATGGCAGGTGCTGCAGAACTGGCTCTTCAATCTGATAAAGAACCGGAAGAACTGAAGCAGAATGTCTGCTCACCTGGCGGCACAACGATCGAAGGCGTGAAGGTATTAGAAGAAGCCGGTTTCCACGATGCTGCTGTTGCGGCACTCCGGGCAGCTTTTGAAAAATCAAAAAAACTGATCTGATCACAGCGTTCCTGATTTTTCGCTCCGGACAATCAATAGTAAAAAAGTGAACTATAGTTCAGCATTTTGCTGAACTATTTTTCTGTTTACAAATATAGTGCAATCGTATATGCTTTAGGGGCCTGAACAATAGTGAAAAATAATTAGGAGGTTCTTTATGAATTTCGGAGAACGTTTAACAAAGATCTTAAACGAAAAAGGTATGTCGATCACCACTCTCGCAAACGAAACCGGCATTACCTATAACATGATCAAAAAATACTGCAGCACCAATTCCGAACCGACCATTTCCTATGCAGAAAAAATGGCGGATGTGCTGGGCATCTCTTTAGATGAGCTGACGGGCCATGTCTCCAAGAGCAAAAAATCCATGTTCCAGGAAGTGTTCGAAGAGGATATGACTTACATCAAAGGTTTCATGAGAAATGTCCGCCGTTTTGCAGATAAAACTGCAGTTATCGATCCGCTGTCTGAAACAGTCCTGTCTTATTCTGAACTGAATAAAATAGTCAACCAATTTGCCAACGCCTTGAACGATCAGGGAATCGGCTATAAAGATGTTGTTTTATACCAGCTTCCAAACAGCCTGGAATATCTGTACTGTTACCTGGCTCCGCAGAAGCTGGGAGCTGTTAACAGCCCTGCCAACTACAATTTCTCGCCAGGTGAAACGACCGTCTGTCTGAACCTCAGCCGTCCAAAAGTTTATGTTTATGATGAGGCTAACAAAGATATCGCTGTTAAAGCACTGCTGGCAGCAGAGGCAAAGCCGCAGCTTGTTCTGATGGTCGGAGAAGGTGATCTTCCGGAAGGCCATCAGCGGTTTGCAGATTTCCTTGCAGGATACCCGGAAAGCGAACCGGTTACAGACTTCGTCCCGAATATGTATGATGAAGTAATGCGTCTTTACACTTCCGGCACGACCGGAAAGCCAAAAGGAGTCCCTCTGTACAACGCCAATGAGGTAATGAGTGCTCACGATGTCATGATGCATTTCCCGATGAATCCGACTGACAGCACGATCAACACCACTCCTTGGTTCCATCGCGGCGGCATCCACTCCGGTGGCCCGTGCCCGACTCTCTATGCGGGTGCAACGGTCGTTATCATGAAGACCTTCCAGAGTCTTCTGGCTTTGAAATATGTTGAAAAGTATCAGATCACATTCCTGATTGGCGTTCCTTCTATCATCAAGATGCTTGTACGCCATCAGGAAAAATATAAAGCAGACCTGTCCAGCCTGCGCGGCATCATCACAATGGGTGCCCCGTTTGAACGTGCTGACTGCTTAAAAGTACACGAAGTCTTATCTCCAAATCTGTTCAACGGATACGGAACAACAGAAACTTTCTGGAATACGTTCCTGCGTCCTTATGACCTTCCGGAAATGGCTGGTACTGCAGGCAAGTCCTGTACAGACGATGACGTACGTGTTGTCAAATATGTAGAAGGAAGAAAGAGCGAACCGGACGATCTGGCTGCTGCGGACGAAAGTGAGACCGGTGAGGTTATCATCCGTACGCCTAAGTCCTCTTACTGTTATTACAACAATCCGGAGGAAGAAGCCAATAAGTTTTATAAAGGCTGGATGTACACTGGCGACCTTGCAACCTGGGATAAGAATCATTTCATCACGATCTCCGGAAGAAAAGACGATATGATCATCTCCGGCGGAGAAAACATTTACCCGCCAATCATCGAAGAAGCAATCAATACACATCCAAAGGTTGCTGCTTCTGCGGTTACCGGTATTCCGGATGCCGTCCGCGGCGAGGCTGTTGTGGCGTATATCGTTCCGGAAGATGACTCCCTTACCGTTGGCGATCTGGTCGAACACTGCAATTCATCAGATCTGCTCTCTGGATACAAGAGACCAAGATATTACCGGTTTGTTAAAGAACTACCGATGACAGCAACCGGAAAACTGCAGCATTATCTGGTAAAAGAAATGGCAATGACAGATATGGAAAACGGCCTTTTGAAACTGGCCATGAAATAGAGGCAAAAAATGGAACGATATAGCAGACAGGTTTTTTATTACGAAACAGACAAAATGTCGATCGTCCACAACTCCAATTATCTGCGGATCTTTGAGGAAGCGCGTCTTTACTTTATGATGCAGTCCGGCATCCCTTATACGGAAATAGAGGATGCCGGCATCCTGATCCCTCAGGTGGATGCCTATGTCAGATATCATCAGACTCTGCAATATGGCGATACTCTCTGCGTGGATGTAAAGATGACAGAGTTTAACGGTGCGCGAATGAATTATGAATATCAGATCTATCGCGGTGCAGACGATGCTCTCATAGCGGAAGGGTTTACCAGTCACTGCTTTATTGATGTACAGACCCGCTTGCCTTTGAATCTGAAAAAAAGGATGCCGAGAGCTTTCGACATCCTGAATGAACATATTGGGTGACAAAGCAATCAGCTTTTGTCACTCTTTTGTTATCTTTCTTCTGAAAAGCAGCCCTGCGCCAAGAATAGAAGAAGCAGAAAGAGCAAGCATCACCAGCACAGCCACAAGCTCATTGCTGTCACCTGTCTTTGGAATTGCGTTTTCTTCCGGAACGGTCTCTTCTTCACTCGGAACTATCTCCTCTTCTTCCTCGTCCGGGATCAAATAGGTATCATACATCTCGTCATATAAGCCTAAGCAGGCATCCATTCCCGGATTGCTGCTAAAGGCTTTTGTGATTACAGTCTCCCAGGAACCATATTGTTCAAACAAATATTCCGGCGTCGGCCCCAATTCGTTTCCGTATTTTTCCAGATTCCTTTGTTTGAGAGTTTCTAATCCCTCTGGATCGTCTTTATATGATTCCCAACGAAGTTCATTTCTGCGCGTAGATATCTTCCGCGCGATCATTTCTATTTCGTATCCCTCATCCTGCATCTCATACAGCATATCATACAATTCCTGAAAGCTGGCAAGATATGCTATCCGCTCTTGCCTGCCTTTTTCTACAACCGCCTCATCAGTCCAGTCCTCGGAAGCAAATAACTTCAAACTCCCATCCGGGCTTGGAGAATACCCATAAACTGCGTTCAGGTTCACAATGATATCTTTCGCTGCGTCCGGATTCTGCATTGGGTCATGCTGATACCGAAATTCCGTAGCGGCTCTTGCGATCCCCGTGAACATCAGCAGCAGGACCAATGCTGATACAACAGATGTTATGATTCTTTTTTGAATATTCTTCTCTTTCATTTTTTCCTCTTAATATACATTTCTCAGAATTTCTTGCCTCTAGGAATATGGATCACGATCCCAAATTCCTCACGTAGAAGTTCCTCTAACTCTTCCGGCGTCTCCACATTTTTCTCAATGACGACATCTCCCCTGCGCAGCGTAAAGTGCTTATCACTCAATGCCTTGCTGCCGTTCGGGAGTGTCAGGTTTACAATGCAATTGAGCCTGAACCCGGAATTTGGCTGCAGTGCACAGTAGAAGTTGAGTGGTTCAAAATCCACCGGCTCGATCGGCCGCGGTGCAAAATACATTGTTTCAACCCAGCCGTCATCTGTCTTCCGTTCAATCAGAAAATCATCGGAACGAATCGTTCCGCGGAACGTCACACCGCCGACAACCTGTTCTCCATTCCGGATCTCCACAACACCTTTCGGTCCTGGTCCGCCAAATCCTACATCACAGTACCAGGTTTTTCCTTCTGCTTCCGCTACCAAACCTTTATGGG
>JAGCAK010000072.1 GCA_017652745.1 Lachnospiraceae bacterium | reverse complement strand
CCGGCGTGATGATCATCTGAGCTGCCGTATTGATCATCGGCACCCATTCCGGCTCTTAGTGATTCCAGCAGATCTCCATGTTTTCGCGTTCTGTTAACATTTTTATCCCTCCATTAAATACCCGTCAAAAACGTTTTCTTTTCTTCTAAAAGCAGTATAAGTGATGGATATTCAATAGAGAAATCAATAATATTTGGAAATTAACAACCTGAAGTTACTAAAAAAAGAGGAGCCTTTCGGCTCCTCTTGCAGTTTGTCAGTATATAAATACTAAATTATTTACGACCAACCAGTACATCATCCAGCGGCTTGCCAGCTGCTGCTCTGTACTTATCATCGTATGCTTTAACACGTGCAGGTTTGAACAGTAAGCAGCAGATGATAGAAATAACAGCTGCGATACCGGTTACCATGAACACGCCAGTAACACCCAGCTTGGATGCGATGAGTGCAGCAACGATAGTCGGTCCAAATGCGTTGATCAGGTTAGCTACCGGGTTAACGCAGGAGAACACGCTTGGGAAGTCCTCAATTCTCCAATACTGAACTGCTGCAGAAACAGTGTAGTTGGAAGAAGCACCCATGAACATTGCCAGAAGGATCAATGCGATGAACATTGCTGTGGAATTGTGAATCATTCCAAGGATACCGGAAATGAGCATGCAGATATGGGAAAGAAGAACTGCCATTCTTGTTCCAAGCTTTGTATCAAGAAGACCAAAGACATAGCTGCCGATGATTCCGAATCCAGCGATCCAGTACATAACGCCTGTGTATCCGCCTGTCCAGTCAAAAGCTTTACCCTGGGAAGAAATAATAGCCATGGACTGTGTCATTGCACCAACTGCGAACATAAGCAGTAAGCCCATAGGAATTGTGATGAACCAGAAGTCCGGAGAAGCCATTGTATGACCTGTTTTCCAAACTGTGGTCTTTCTGTTTTCGATTTCTTCCATCATCATCTTGTTAGCGATCTCAGGAGTAAGGCTCTTGTCGTTATCACGGTAAGCGCCAACCTGCTCTGGGAACTCAGAGATAGTAGCAATACCAATGATGAAACCGATCAGTACAACCAGAACATATGGCCATAAGGATTTCAGAGCTGCCATGCCGTCTCCACCAAATGCCAGTGGAAGGAATTTTCCTGCGAATCCGCCAAGAAGTGCATTACCAATTGGGAATGCAAATGTGATGATACCCATAACTGTACCTTTTCTTCTTGGGAACCAAACACCAACCAGAACGGAAAGTGCCCATGTTCCGTAAAGAGCAGAGATAGCAGTTGCGATACCAAAGCAGATGATCCAAAGGATACTTGCTTTACCATTTCCGCCAGGAATGACCATCTCCAGTACCATGAACACTAAGGTTGCGATACCTAAGATGACAGACAGTTTTTTCCAGTTTCTAACTTTGCTGGAAAAGATAACCTGGATGATGATACCTACGATAGAAGCACCTGTGTAAACCATGGACAGTGTCGTGCTCGGGCCGTATGCCGGTGCATTGGACATGATGTTCAGTGGGTAGTTACCAGCTACAACGTAGGAGAACATACCGGTGGCAACCCAAAGGATGAGCAGCCAACCACGGAAGCCAAAGTTATAACTTTTTTTCTGTTGCATAATAAACCTCTCTCTCCTTTTTTAAAAAAGAATCTAAAATTACTGATGCAGTATACCATGTTCATAATTAATACACAACTAAAACACAGCCATAAATAGAATCAAAATTGCGAAAAATGAAGAAAAAACAACACTTTTGCCAATTTTGTTATATAAAAACCTCTTGTTGATGCTGCAATAAAAAAGACCGGCATCAGCCGGTCTTTTTAACTTATTTGCTTTGTTGGATTAAACAAGCTCAATCAGGACTTCCATAGCTGCATCGCCTTTACGAGGTCCGATCTTTACGATGCGGGTATATCCGCCGTTACGGTTAACATATTTTGGAGCGATCTCATCAAAGAGTTTTGCAACCAGATCAACGTCTTCCGTATTTTTCTTTCTGCCCGGAGCTTCCTGCGGAACCTTCTTTACAGGATAAAGAACTTTCAGCATTTCTCTTCTTGCGTGAAGTCTGGAAGGAGCATCTTTTTTGATCTTTTTATCTACTTCATCAAAAACGGTAACCTTCTTGCCGTCTTTTACTTCTTTCACGCGTTTGCCGTCTTTGTCCTTACGGGCAACTTTTGCTTTCACGGTTACTTCTTCGAAGTTATCTTTTTCTCTTACAGCCAGAGCAATCAGATGTTCAGCTTCTTTGCGAATCTCTTTTGCTTTTGCTTCAGTAGTAACAATTTTACCATTATTTAATAATGCAGTCACCTGACTACGGATCAAAGCTTTTCTCTGTGCGGCTGTTCTGGATAATTTTCTATATCCGGCCATGACGTTTGCCTCCTTTAGTTATTCTTCATTTGAGCTCTTAAGCTCTAATCCTAACTCCTTCAGTTTTGCGAAGACTTCTTCCAGGGATTTACGTCCAAGGTTACGGACCTTCATCATTTCTTCCGGAGTTTTGTTAATTAACTCTTCCACTGTGTTGATAGAAGCTCTCTTTAAGCAGTTGTAGGAACGAACAGATAATTCCAGTTCGTCGATATTCATCTCAAGGACCTTCTCTTTGTCATCTTCTTCTTTCTCGATCATGACCTCTGCGGTCTTTGCATTCTCGGAAAGGTTGATGAACAGGTTCAGGTGCTCACTGAGAACTTTTGCTGCCAGACTGATTGCTTCATCCGGAGCCAACGCCCCATTGGTGAATACTTCGATCGTCAGTTTATCGTAATCGGTGATCTGTCCGACACGGGTATTCTCGATCTGGATGTTTACACGCTCTACCGGAGTGTAGATGGAGTCGATCGGGATCACGCCAACTGCGGCATTATCAGAACCATTCTTTTCTGCATCCACATAGCCTCTGCCCTTTGTGATCGTCAGTTCCATGTACAGCTTGCTGTCAGCGCTGTCCAGTGTTGCGATAACGAGATCCGGATTTACGATCTCAATATCCTGATCGACCTGGATATCTCCGGCGGTGATAACGCCTTCTCCAGTGTAGTCGATATAAGCGATCTTTGCCTCATTTGTCGGACTGTTATTTCTGATTGCCAGATCTTTGAGGTTCATGACGATCTCTGTTACGTCTTCCTTGACGCCCGGGATCGTTGTGAACTCATGTAATACGCCTGCGATCTTCACTTGACTGACTGCTGCGCCAGGAAGGGAAGAAAGCATAATTCTTCTTAATGAATTTCCGAGAGTGGTACCATAGCCTCTCTCCAATGGCTCCAATGTGAATCTGCCATATTTGTTATCATCAGAGATCTCAACGACTTCAATATTCGGCTTTTCAAATTCGAACATATGCCCTCCTTTTCAAAGTGTTTTCCATAGCATTTGCAGGAATTATTATTTAGAATACAACTCGACGATAAGCATCTCGTCAACCGGTACATCGATGTCTTCTCTCTTAGGAAGTTCCTTCACGGTGACTTTCAGGTTTTCCAGATCAGCCTCTAACCAGCCTGGTACCAGTCTACCTCCAGTGATCTCAGCAATGCTTGCATATCTTGCAGAGCCTTTGCATTTTTCTTTCACTTCGATAACATCACCAGCACTTACCAGGTAAGAAGGAATGTTGATTCCTTTACCGTTTACCAGTAACTGTTTGTGGTCAACGATCTGTCTTGCTTCGCGGCGTGTTCTTGCAAAACCTGCACGGAAAACGATGTTGTCCAGTCTTCTCTCCAGGAGGACCATCAGGTTCTCACCGGTCTGGCCTTTCATCTGTTTTGCCTTCAGATAATAGGTATGGAAAGGTTTTTCTAATACACCATAAATGAATTTTGCTTTCTGCTTTTCTCTCAGCTGAAGGGCATATTCACTCTTTTTGCCGGAACGTCTGCCATTAGCAGCGCCTCTTTTTGATTTTTTATCAATTCCTAAATAAATTGGATCTAATCCAAGTGATCTGCATCTTTTCAGAACAGGAACTCTATTTACTGCCATTCTTTCGCACCTCCTAAATCAGACTCTTCTACGTTTTGGCGGACGGCATCCATTGTGTGGAACCGGAGTCACGTCACTAATACTTGTTACCTGCAGACCGCTTGCCTGAAGAGCACGAATAGCTGCTTCTCTTCCGGAACCAGGTCCTTTTACAAATACGTCAACATATTTGAGTCCATGAACTAAAGCTGCTTTTGTTGCAGTTTCAGCTGCCATTTGAGCTGCATAAGGTGTAGATTTCCTTGAACCTCTAAAACCCAGACCGCCGGCACTTGCCCAGCTCAGTGCGTTACCTTCTGTATCTGTTAAAGTAACGATCGTGTTATTAAATGATGACTGGATATGCGCCTGTCCTCGTTCAACGTTTTTCTTAACGCGCTTTTTGGTCACTTTTTTCGTAACTTTTTTTGCTGCCATTTTCTAAACTAACCTCCCTTATGGGTTCCCGTCCGTTCTTCTATATATAAATACGAATTTCCGGATTGGGGTAAACTTGATTATTTCTTCTTGTTTGCTACTGTTCTCTTAGGACCTTTACGGGTTCTTGCATTGGTCTTTGTCTTCTGACCACGAACCGGTAAGCCCTTACGATGACGGATACCTCTGTAGCATCCGATCTCCTGAAGCCGCTTGATATCCATAGCGACATTTCTTCTTAATTCACCTTCGACCGTATAGTGCTCTTCAATAACGGAAGATAATTTCTTTACTTCGTCATCTGTAAGATCTCTGACACGGGTATCAGGATTGACTCCTGCTGCTGCAAGGATCTTAGCAGCGCTGGAAACACCAATCCCGTAGATATAGGTCAGACCAATCTCAACACGTTTGTCTTTTGGTAAATCAACTCCGGAAATACGAGCCATTTATTCTACCTCCATTAAAATTTTGGGTAATTAACCCTGACGTTGTTTATGCTTTGGGTTTTCACAGATAATTCTGATTTTACCTTTTCTTTTAATTACTTTGCACTTTTCACAAATCGGTTTAACTGATGCTCTAACCTTCATGTCAAACTACTCCTTTCCAAAAAAAGTCCGCTGAATATATTATCATAAATAATTCTTCTGCACAAGGAAAAACTTTTTTCTTTTTTACTTGTCTCTCCAGATGATCCTTCCCTTTGTAAGATCGTATGGAGACATTTCCAATGTGACCTTGTCTCCCGGGAGGATTCTGATGTAATTCATTCTCAGCTTGCCGCTGATGTGTGCCAAGACCGTATGCCCATTTTCCAGTTCAACCTGAAACATGGCGTTCGGTAATTTCTCTACTACTTTTCCTTCGATTTCAATTACGTCAGCTTTAGACATTCATTTCCCTCCTAAAGTGATAAAATCTCTGGTTCACCGTCAGTGATCAGTATCGTATTCTCGTAATGAGCGGAAAGGCTTCCGTCGGCTGTTGTGCATGTCCAGCCGTCATCGTGAAAGATCACATCACCGGTTCCGATATTGATCATCGGTTCAATGGCCAAAGTCATTCCTGCGCAGAGCAAAATCCCTTTTCTCTTTTGCGGAAAATTAGGAATTTGTGGTGCTTCATGCATTTCACGGCCAATACCATGGCCGACCAGGTCACGTACCACACCATATCCGCGGTCGATACAGTAATAACCGATCGCATTTGAGATATCATGCAGATGATTCCCTGCTTTTGCATATTTCATCCCTTCGAAGAAACTCTCTTCCGTCACCTTGATCAAGGCAAGAGCTTCATCCGAAACCTGTCCGACAGCATGGGTTCTTGCTGCATCGGACTGGAAACCGTTGTGGATCAGTCCTATATCCAGGCTGACAATATCTCCCTCCTGAATGATCCTGTTTGCTTTCGGGATACCATGCACTACCTCATCATTGATAGATACACACACCGATGCAGGATATCCTTCATAGTTCAGGAACGACGGGACGGAGTCTGTCTTCCGGATCAGTTCCTCTCCAAGCTTATCAAGATCCAAAGTGGAAATTCCAGGTGCGATCTCTTCTCCCAAACGAAGATGTACATCGCGCAGAAGTTTGCCCGCATCCCTCATCAACTCAATTTCTCTTTTGGATTTAATAGTTACGCCTGGCATGAATTATGCTCCTAAAACCTGAACAATTGACTCGAAAACATCTTTCATGTCAACTGTTCCGTCAACATCCTTCAGAACGCCTTCTGCTTTATAGTAGTCGATCAGCGGCTGTGTCTGCTCATGATAAACATCCAGTCTCTTCTTGACTGTCTCTGGCTTGTCGTCATCTCTTAAGATGAGTTCTGCGCCACAGACATCGCAGATGCCCTCTTTTTTTGGAGGAATGTTCACTATATGGTAAGTAGCTCCGCAGCTTACGCATGCACGTCTACCGCCCATTCTGTCAATAATATTCTGATCCGGGACATCGATGTTGATCGCAAAATCAACCTTCTCGCCTTTCTCAGCCAGAGCGTTGGTCAGCGCTTCAGCCTGTGGAATAGTACGTGGGAAACCATCCAGAACATATCCGTTCTTTGCATCTTCCCATGTCAGTCTGTCCACAACCAGATTAACGACCAGCTCATCCGGAACCAGGAGCCCCTGGTCCATATACTCTTTTGCCTTCCGGCCAAGTTCCGTTCCCTCTTTGATATTTGCACGGAAGATATCTCCCGTGGAAATATGAGGGATCGAAAACTTGTCAGCTATCATTTTCGCCTGGGTTCCTTTTCCGGCACCCGGGGCACCTAACATAATAATTTTCATCGTGATGCCTTTCTTATCTTATGGAATCCTTATTTTGCCAGGAATCCACTGTAATTTCTTACCAGAAGCATTGACTCAAGCTTCTTAGCGGTCTCCAGAATAACACCGACTACGATGATAAGAGAAGTTCCCGCGAAGGAAAGCTGTGCGTTAAATACGCCGGATACGATCATCGGAATAACTGCGATAACAATAAGTCCAACTGCTCCGATAAAGATCAAATAACGCAGTACTCTGCTAAAATACTCTTCCGTCGGCTTGCCCGGACGAATTCCAGGAACAAATCCGCCCTGCTTTTTGATATTATTGGATACTTCTGCAGGATTGAATGTAATCTGAGTGTAGAAGTATGCAAAGAATATGATCAAAGCAATGTAAAGGAGCAATCCCAGCGTGTAGATCGGATATCCCGGTCTGCACCAGTAACTGGAGATAAAGAATCTTGTCCATGTACCCGGATTATAGTTGGTTGCGAAGTTCGCAATGATGACCGGGAACTGGAACAGTGAAACAGCGAAGATGATCGGGATAACGCCGGCGGTGTTGACCTTCAACGGAATGTGAGAGGACTGTCCGCCAAAGCTTTTTCTTCCGACGATCTTTTGTGAATACTGGACACTGATCCTTCTTTCACCATCATTCAGGTAAACAATGAAAGCGACGACTGCAACTGTAAGTGCAACGATAATGATCGCTGCCAGAACAGCCATACCAACACTGCTTGCTCCCTTGACAAACTGTTCGAACAGGTTCGAATAGTCTGCCGGCATGGTGGAAACGATGTTGACCAACAGGATGATGGAAATACCATTTCCAATGCCTTTTTCCGTAATCTGTTCACCGATCCACATAACCAGAACAGCACCGGCAGTCAGAACAAGTGCATCGCAGATGACTGTCCAGACGTATTTCCCTCCGGAAAGGGAACCAAAGATACCCTGGTTGCCGAAGCCGATTACCATGATGGTACTTTCTACTAATGCCAGTGCAACGGTGAGATAACGGGTAATTTTAGCAATTTTCTGTCTTCCATCCTCACCTTCTTTCTGAAGCTCTTCCAGTTTTGGAATCGCGATCGTAAGAAGCTGGATGATAATGGAAGCAGTAATGTATACTGTGATATTCAGTGCAAAGATAGACATGCTCGAAAACGAGGAGCCTGTCAATGCATCAAAAAAGCCAAATGCTCCACCTGCCAGATTGCCAAGTACTTCCTTGACAACTGCCGGATCTGTTCCCGGCAGAGGGATCTGACAGCCGATTCTGACAATAATCAGCATTACGATAGTAAAGATCAGTCTTTTGCGGATCTCTTTTACTTTGAATGCCTGAACTATCGTTTTGAACATTATTCTTCTACCTCACAGGTTCCGCCTGCTGCTTCGATTTTCTCTTTTGCGGCGGCACTAAAAGCAGTAACTTTAACGTTTAATTTCTTTGTGACATTTCCTTTGCTCAGGATCTTGACACCATCACGCGGATGTTTGACCAGTCCGATGTCCATTAAAGTTTCAATGGTAACATCTGCACCGTCTTCAAAGCGATTCAGTGCGCTTACATTAATGCCGACGATTTCTTTCGTATTAATGTTCGTGAAGCCTCTCTTAGGGAGTCTTCTGTATAATGGCATCTGACCACCTTCGAAACCAATCCTTGGTCTGCCGGAACGAGCCTTCTGACCTTTATGTCCTTTTCCTGCTGTCTTGCCGTTTCCAGAAGCATGGCCACGTCCTCTACGGAAGTTATTGCTCTGTTTGGAACCCTCTGCAGGATGTAAATTTGATAAATTCACTTTTGTGACCTCCTTTATGCTTCTTCAACTTTGACTAAATGTCTTACGTGCCAAATCATTCCTCTGACTGCTTCATTATCCGGAAGCTCAACTGTATGATTCACTTTGCGTAAACCTAAAGCTTTCACAGTTGCTCTGTGTTTCGGAATCGCACCAATAGGAGATTTGACTAATGTAACTTTGATTTTCTTATCTGCCATTTTTCTTTCCTCCTATTCCTTATGCGGTCACTTCTTCGATCGTTTTCTCACGAAGTCTTGCAACCTCTGCCGGAGTCTTAAGCTGTTTCAATCCATCCATAACTGCGAGCACAACATTCTGTTTGTTGTTGGATCCCAGAGATTTTGCACGGATATTCTTAATGCCTGCAAGCTCGACAACGCTACGTGCCGGGCCGCCAGCGATAACGCCGGTACCTTCGGAAGCTCTCTTCAGTAATACGGAAGCGCCACCGTAATTGCCGATGATGTCATGAGGAATACTTGCTGTATCGTCAACCGGTACTTCGATCATATTCTTCATTGCATCTTCTTTGCCTTTCCGGATTGCTTCCGGAATTTCGATTGCTTTTCCAAGGCCTACGCCAACTTTTCCTTTTCCATTGCCGACAACGACCAGTGCCGTGAATTTGAAGTTACGTCCGCCCTTAACAACTTTGGTAACACGTTTAATAGTAACGACCTTTTCTTCGAACTCAGGAGCTTCACTATTTGCGTGATTATCATCTCTTCTCATTGCGTATCTCCCTTCTTAAAATTCTAATCCGGCTTCTCTGGCTGCGTCTGCCAATGCCTTTACTTTACCATGAAAGATATAGCCGCCTCTGTCAAATACAACAGTGCTGATACCTTTTTCTTTTGCTCTCTCGGCGATCACTTTGCCAAGGTATGCAGCTGCTGCTACATCGTTGGTCTTCTCAAGCTCTGCCTTCACATCCTTCTGAACAGTGGATGCGGATACTAATGTTGTATGTGTATCATCATCGATGATCTGTGCATACATATGCATATTGCTTCTGTACACTGCAAGACGTGGTCTTTCTGCAGTACCTTTGAAGCGATTGCGTAATTTCATGTGTTTCTTTTCACGAACCTCAGTTCTGGATTTCTTACTGATCATTATCTCTCACGCTCCTTTATTACTTACCCGTCTTTGCAACTTTACGTCTGATATGCTCTTCTGCATACTTGATACCTTTGCCCTTGTACGGTTCCGGTCCTCTGAATGCTCTGATCTCTGCTGCTGCCTGGCCAACTTTTTCTTTGCTGATCCCTTTTACGATGATCTTTGACTGATCAGGTACTTCGATCTCAATTCCTTCCGGTTCCGGATACTCGATCGGGTGGGAGTATCCCAGTGTCAGGTTCAATACGTTTCCGTTCTTTGCTGCTCTGTAACCAACGCCGTTGATCTCGAGTGTCTTCTGGAAACCATCTGTGACTCCGACTACCATGTTGTGGATAAGAGCTCTGGTAAGACCATGGAACGCTTTGTTTCTCTTCAGATCGTTCGGTCTTGTAACAATGATCTCTTCACCTTCCTGCTTGATCGTCATTTCTGACGGAAGCTGTCTGGAAAGTTCTCCTTTTGGTCCTTTTACAGTCACTACATTATTTTCTGCGATATCAACAGTAACTCCTGCTGGTATAGCGATAGGCATTTTTCCAACTCGTGACATGCCGTTTCCTCCTTTTCTTTTTTCCGCATCTGCTTTGTGGTGGTGAACACAAGCATTGACAGCGGTTAATCACGTAATAATTCAGTGTCAGTTTTTACCATACAAAAGCGAGTACTTCACCGCCGATGTTGAGCTTTCTAGCTTCTTTGTCGGTGATAACGCCGTTGTTGGTAGAGATGATAGCGATTCCAAGTCCGCCAAGAACCTTTGGAAGTTCATCTGCGCTTGCGTAAACGCGAAGTCCCGGTTTGGAGATTCTCTTTAATCCGGAGATGATCTTTTCATTTTTGTCCTTGCCGTATTTGAGCTCGATGCGGATCACATCAAAGTTACCGTCTTTTACGATCTCATACTTAGCTATATATCCTTCATCTAATAAGATTTTTGCGATAGCAAGTTTCATTTTAGATGACGGAACATCTACAGAGTCATGTTTCGCTGTATTTGCATTACGAATTCTTGTAAGCATATCAGCAATAGGATCGCTCATTGCCATAATAGTATTCCTCCTTCTAAAATGTTTTTACCAGCTTGCTTTTCTGACGCCAGGGATCTGTCCTTTGTAGGCCAGTTCACGGAAGCAAATTCTGCAGATGCCGTATTTTCTCAGATAAGCGTGCGGACGTCCACAGATCCTGCAACGGTTATATTCCTGCGTAGAGAATCTTGCTTTACGCTGCTGTTTTACTTTCATAGCTGTTTTAGCCATCGATACCCTCCTTTACTGCTTTGCAAAAGGCATGTTGAACATTGTTAATAACTCTCTTGCTTCCTCGTCTGTGTTGGCTGTCGTTACGATAATAACGTCCATACCTCTCACTTTGTCGATCTTGTCATACTCGATCTCCGGGAAGATAAGCTGTTCTCTGATGCCTAATGCATAGTTGCCTCTGCCATCAAATGCGTTCGGATTAACTCCTCTGAAGTCACGGACACGTGGCAGTGCAAGGTTGATAAGTCTGTCAAGGAAGTTATACATCTTCTCGCCTCTTAAAGTTGTTTTGCATCCGATCTGCATGCCTTCACGAACTTTGAAGTTAGCGACAGATTTCTTTGCTTTGGTCGTTACAGCCTTCTGGCCTGTGATGATCTGCATGTCATTAACTGCGGATTCCAATGCTTTTGCATTTTCTTTTGCCTCGCCAACACCCATGTTGATCACGACTTTAGCAATCTTTGGTACTTGCATCACATTTTTGTATTCAAACTTCTTCATCATAGCGTCTACGATTTCAGAATTATACATGTCTTTCAGTCTACTCAACTCTTTGAACCTCCTTCCTCATTATTCAATTGCCTGATTGTTGGATTTCGCGTAACGAACCTTCTTGCCGTCAACGACCTGGAATCCTACTCTGGTCGTCTTGCCGTTCTGAACGTACATTACGTTGGAAATATGGATAGGTCCTTCCTGAGTGATGATGCCGCCTTCCTGGGTCTCTTTGCCCGGTTTCAGATGTCTTTTGATCATGTTGACGCCTTCAACCACGACAGTGCCTTTTTCAGCGTTTACAGCAAGTACCTTGCCTTCTTTATCTTTGTCTTTGCCGGCGATGACTCTGACAGTATCGCCTTTTTTAATTTTTAATGATGCCATGTCTCTACCTCCTACAATACTTCAGGAGCCAGTGAAACGATCTTCATGAACTGTTTCTCTCTGAGCTCTCTGGCTACCGGTCCGAAAATACGTGTTCCTGTCGGAGTTTTATCTTCTTTGATAATGACGGCAGCATTCTCGTCAAATTTGATGTAGGAACCATCTTTACGACGAGCACCCTTTTTGGTACGAACCACTACAGCTTTAACAACATCACCCTTCTTGACAACGCCGCCCGGGTTAGCATCTTTCACTGTAGCGACAATGATATCACCGATGTTAGCATACTTCCTAGTAGAACCACCAAGAACTCTTATGCAAAGGATCTCTTTCGCGCCGGTGTTATCAGCAACTCTGAGTCTGCTTTCCTGCTGAATCATAATAATTCTCCTTTCTACTATTTAGCCTTTTCAATGATCTCAACAAGACGCCATCTTTTATCTTTGGACAGCGGTCTTGTTTCCATAACCTTAACTGTGTCACCGATGTTGCATTCATTGTTTGCATCATGAGCTTTCAGCTTGTATGTTCTCTTAATGATTTTCTTATAAAGAGGATGCTTAACGTTATCAACAACTGCAACAACGATCGTCTTGTCCATTTTGTTGCTCGTAACTTTACCGGTACGAACTTTTCTTAAATTTCTTTCCACGTTTTCTCCTCCTTATTTACTCGGCAGCGTTTGCTTTCTGTGTGATCACGGTTTTGATACGCGCGATGTTTCTTCTGACTTCTTTAATTCTGCCTGTATTTTCCAGCTGGTTTGTTGCATTCTGGAATCTTAAGTTGAAAAGCTCTTTCTTAGCTGCTGTAAGTGCTGCATCCAGTTCAGCAGCGGATTTAGTTCTTAAATCTTCTAAATATTTATTCGTTTTCACTTGATTCACCGCCTTCCAAATCTGCCTTGGAAACTATCTTGCATTTCACCGGTAATTTATGTGTTGCAAGACGGAGAGCTTCCTTTGCTGTTGCTTCCGGTACGCCTGCAATTTCAAACATGACACGGCCCGGTTTGACAACTGCTACCCAGTACTCAAGAGCACCTTTACCTGAACCCATACGTGTTTCAGCAGGTTTTGCTGTAACTGGTTTGTCAGGGAAGATCTTGATCCAGACACGTCCGCCACGCTTCACGTATCTTGTCATAGCGACACGGGCAGCTTCGATCTGATTGGATTTGATCCAGCCTGGTTCCTGTGCGACGATACCGAACTCGCCGTAAGAAAGTTTGTTGCCTCTTAAAGCTTTACCTTTCATAGAACCGCGGAACTGTTTACGATGTTTTGTTCTTTTTGGCATTAACATTATTTATCGCTCCCTTCCTTGTGTTCTTTTACCGGAAGCACTTCACCTTTGTAAATCCAAACTTTAACGCCTACTTTACCATAGGTTGTGTCTGCTTCAGCAAAACCATAATCAATATCTGCACGTAACGTCTGAAGAGGAATTGTTCCCTCGGAGTAGAACTCGGTACGAGCCATGTCAGCTCCGCCTAAACGGCCGGATACGGAAGCTTTGATACCAAGTGAACCAGCCTTCATGGAACGGCTCATAGCACTCTTCATTGCTCTTCTGAAGGAAACACGGTTCTCCAGCTGCTGTGCGATATTCTCTGCAACAAGCTGTGCATCCTTATCGGATCTCTTTACTTCGATAATATCGATGACGGCATCTTTGCCGATCAGCTTTTTAACCTGTGCTTTTACTTTCTCGATCTCACCGCCGCCTTTGCCGATGATAACGCCCGGCTTTGCAGCATGAATCTTGATCTTGATGTTTTTGTCGGATGCTCTTTCAATCTCAACTTTAGCGATTCCGGCATTGTATAATTTGTCTTTCAGGAATTTTCTGATCTGGTAATCTTCAACCAGGTTGTCAGCAAAATCTTCTTCTGCATACCACATTGAATCCCAGTCTTTGATAACTCCTACTCTTAAACCATGAGGATTAACTTTTTGTCCCATACTCCCTCCTATCTTTCGTCGAGCACGACAGTGATGTGGCTCAGTCTCTTTTCGATTCTGTATGCCCTGCCCTGTGCTCTAGGTCTAATTCGTTTCATTGTAGGTGCCTTATTTGCGTAACATTCTGCAATATAAAGGTCTTCAGGATTCATACCATTATTGTTCTGTGCATTTGCAATAGCGCTCTTCAAGAGTTTAGCAATAATGGAAGCTCCATATCTAGGATTGTATGCAAGGAGACCAAGGGCTTCATTTACATTTTTACCTCTGATCGCATCAAGTACATAGCATGCCTTGGTGGTAGAGATTCTGGCAAATGAAAGTTTTGCT
>JAGCAK010000071.1 GCA_017652745.1 Lachnospiraceae bacterium | reverse complement strand
TTTAAACCAATCAAAATTGGCGGCGTGATGGTCCGCAACAGGATCTTCGCAGCACCAATCGGACACCCGGATTCCATTTTGGGCAAGTGGACGGATGACGCAATTGCTTTTTATGAGCGAAAAGCAATGGGCGGCGTAGCAGTTGTCACTCATGGTGAATCTTCTGTAGACTGCAAATACGGAAAACGTTTCGGCATTAACTTAAGTCTGGATACCCAGCAGCCAAAACGTGGTCTTGCAAAGTTTGCAGACGCGATCCGCCGTCACGGCGCACTTCCTTCAATGGAACTCTTGCATCCGGGTAATAAATCCATCCCGAATACCGAGACCGTTGGTGTCGGCATCACTTCACCAATCGTTTATGGACCTTCAGCAATCGTGATCAATGGAGTTCAGGTCCAGGAGATGCCGGAGGATATTATCTGGGAGATCATCGATAAATACGCAATTTCCGCAAAGAACTGCCAGAACGCAGGATTTGGCATGGTCATGGTTCATGCAGGACATGGCTGGCTCCCGAACCAGTTTATGTGCGGACGGACAAACTTAAGAGAAGATCAATGGGGCGGCAGCCTGGAGAACCGGGCGCGGTTTACTATTGAGATCGTGGATGCTATCCACAAAGCATGCGGCAAAGACTTCCCGGTCGAGGTTCGTATCAGCTCCACGGAGGTCATCGACGGCGGTTATACAGCCGACGGAGAAGGTGCAGCTTTCGCACAGCTTCTGGAAGGACATGCTGACCTGATCAACTGCAGTGTTGGCTACGGTGAAGGACTTCCGGACAGCTACCGTACTATGACCCTGACACATCCTTGTATGTACAGGGAAGATGGTGTAAACGTAAAATATGCAGGTATTGTAAAGAGCCATATGAAACAGACCCCGATCTCCGCAGTCGGAGCACTTTCGGATCCGGCCATGATGGAAGAGATCATCGCAAGCGGTACGGCAGACATCGTAGAGATTGGCCGTGGCCTGATCTGCGATCCGGAGCTTCCAAATAAAGCAAGAGATGGAAGAGATGATGAGATCACTCACTGCATGCGCTGCTTCTACTGCTTCTCCAGCGGCATCAACAGAGGTGCATTCTGGTGCGCTTTGAATCCGGATACAAACCGTGAGCTGTCCCTGAAGAAAGCACAGACCATTGCTGTTCCTAAGAAAGTACTGGTCGTTGGCGGCGGCATCGGCGGTATGCGTGCAGCCATTACGGCAAAAGAAAACGGGCACGATGTCATCCTCTGCGAAAAGAGCGACCGTCTGGGCGGCCACATCCGCTGCGAGGATAAAGTTCCGTTCAAGAAACATCTGAAAGAATACTTGGATCAGCAGGAAAAGAAGATCGCGGATTTAGGCATCGATGTACGTTTGAATACGGAAGTCACTCCGGAATATGCGAAAGAGATCGGCGCAGACGCTCTGATCGCCGCTTTAGGATCCCGTCCGGTGAAACCGGCCCTTCCGGGAATCGATGGCGCAAACGTTTACGGCGCAGAAGAAGTTTATGTCAATCCGGATCTGGTAAAAGAGAATGCCGTAATCCTTGGCGCAGGCCTTGTAGGCACAGAGCTGGCACTCTATCTGAAGTCCCTTGGGAAAAACGCAACCGTTATTGAGATGGCAGATAAAATGAATACAGGCGACAACGCACTTGGAGTTGGAGCAATCGGAGTCCAGTTCAAAGAGAACGGTATGGAGATCCAGTTTAATACAAAAGCAACAAAGATCGATGAAGGCGGCGTTTATGCCGAAACAAAAGACGGTGAGAAATTCTTCCCGGCAGATACTGTGATCTATGCAGTCGGACAGGAAGCACTGGCAGACGAAGCTATGGCTCTGTATGACTGTGCCGGAAGATTCTATCCGCTTGGCGACTGCATGGTCCCGAATAATATCGCAGATGCGAACAAGATGGGCGAAACCATCGCACTGGATATTGGCAGAATTTAAAAAGTCAAGGAGGAGGACAAAATGAGTTCAAAGTATTCCCATGTATTTTCACCGGTCAGGATCCGGGGCGTTGATTTTAAAAACAGGATCGTACTGGCACCGCCATCCCCGAACCTTGCAAGCCCGGACGGGCAGTGTACACCGGAATTTATTGACTGGTTCCGCATGTTTGCCCGTGGCGGCGTATGTACTTTATATGTAGGAAACTCTTCCATTGATATCACGGAGAGCAAAGATGAAGCATATCAGCTGAATCTGAACAATGACGCATGCATCCTGAACCTGGCCCGCTTTGCCGATATGTGCAAAGAATATGACTGCCATGCTTCTCTGGAAATTAACCATAACGGAGAAAATACTGCATTTGAGACCGTTGGTCATGCACCGTTTTCTTCTTCATCCTTTATTTCTTCAACCGAGAGAAATCGTGCGAAACGTTTGGGACGTGAGCCAATCGCTTCCATTGAGATGACACACGAGAAGATCAAAGAGACGGTTGAAAAGTTTGGTAATGCTGCAGCAAGAATGAAACGTGCCGGCATGGACGTGGTGCTGGTACACGGCGGACACGGCAACCTGATCAGCCAGTTCACAAGCCCGCTTTATAATAAGCGGACCGATGAATACGGCGGATCGCTGGAGAACCGCGCCCGCTTTGCTATAGAAGTCTGTGACAGCATCCGGGAAAAAGCCGGAGAAGACTTTGTCATTGAATTCCGTATCTCTGCGGATGAGATCGCAGAAGAAGGCATGCACTTTGATGAAACCTTAAAGCTGATCGGCCTTTTGAAAGATCATATCGATATTATTCATGTATCGGCTGGTCTTCACAGTGATTTCAGTGGAAAATACATGCGCAACTGGCTGCAGAACTTCATGATGGACAGAGGTTTCAACGTTCATTATGCAGCAGAAGTGAAAAAAGCATACCCGGATCTTTATGTCACGACCGTCGGATCGATCACAAGCATCGATATGGCGGAGGAAATCATCGCCAACGGCTGGGCTGACTTTGTGGCTATGTGCCGTCCGCTGATGGCTGATCCTGATATGCCAAACAAATATGCTCATAATCATCCGGAAGATCACAGACCGTGTCTGCGCTGCTCAGGCTGTATGAGACATCTGATGGTTCCTAAGCCAATTGCCTGCACAGTCAACCCGATGTCCGGTATGACAAGTGTCCTTCGTGACGGCGTGGTACCGAAAGCTGTTGAGAAGAAAAAAGTAGCAGTTGTCGGCGGAGGTCCTGGCGGAATTCAGGCATTGATGACGCTTTGCGAGCGCGGTCACGATGTTACCTTATATGAAGCAACCGATGAACTTGGCGGCCAGGTGATCAAGGCTGCTTACCCGCCGTTCAAACAGGATGTTGCAGATTATCTGAAATATCTGCGTGTCCAGGCAGGAAAATATGCAGAGAAATACGGCGCTAAGATCCTTATGAATACAAAGGCTACCAAGGATATGCTGGATATGGAAAACTATGATGCGGTGATCATCGCCATCGGTGCAGATCCGATCATTCCGAAATCCATTCCGGGTATCGACCTGCCACACGTGGCATGGGCACCGGATGCAGAAGAAGGCAAGATTGCTGTTGGCAATAAAGTGGTGATCGTTGGTGGTGGATCAGTTGGTATGGAGGCATTGCTCGAATTTGGCGAGCAGGGCAAACAGGTCGATCTGATCGAGATGGCTCCAGAGTCCCAGAGCATGATGGTTCTGCGCAGGAGTGCAGGAGCTGCCGGCGGAGAAATGCTGAACATTGCCAATGAAAAAGGCTACGGCCTGCATTATGGCATGAAGCTGGTTGAGATCACACCGAGCGAAGTCATTGCAGAAAACGTTGAGACGGGTGAAAAAGTTTCATTCGAAGCAGACACCGTTCTTCTGGCACTCGGTATGACTGCAAAGATAGAAGAAGCAGAGACGCTGCGCCACTGCGCACCGGAGACGGATGTCCGTGTGATCGGTGATGCAAAACGGGCTGCTCAGATCTTTGAAGCGGTCAACGAAGCCTTCCAGGCAAGCTTACATATTTAATCTTTATCACGACGGGCACTGTGGCAGCAGCTGCAGTGCCCGGTTTTTTTGGTTTCAATTTCTGCGAGGCAGAATAAAGATGCCCGGCCTTACATGTTGTTATGAAAATTACGATCCTTACTATCTGTCCGGAACAATTCGGCGACTTTCAGAAGACGCCGCTGATCTCTCGCGCGGTCGATGCAGGTCTTCTTGAATTGTCCATTATTGATATCCGCGATTACGCCCCGGGAAGTTTTCGTCATGTGGATGACTCCCCATATGGCGGCGGTGCGGGAATGATCCTGCGATGCCAGCCGGTATTAGATGCACTGGAAGCGGTTCGCACTCCGCTCAGTCATGTCGCAATTCTGGCGCCGATCGGCAAACCCTA
>JAGCAK010000070.1 GCA_017652745.1 Lachnospiraceae bacterium | reverse complement strand
GTGAAAGAAGGGAAGGACGTCCTTTATATCGTCTGTTCCTCGGCCCTTTCCGGATCTGTGAATACGGAAATGATCGTAGCCAGAGAAGTGATGGAAATTTATAAAGAGGCTAAGATCATCTGCGTGGATGCACTGAATTCTTCTTTTGGAAGCCATAATCAGCTGAATGCCCTGTCCAAAAGAGGAATTCAGTGCATCCACGCAGATGATCTTTGCCTCTTTATAAATTTCCATCACTTCTTTGGCTACGATCAATGCCGTATTCACAGATCCGGAAAGGGCCGAGGAACAGCCGATATAAAGGACGTCCTTCCCTTCTTTCACATAGTCAGAGAAGGCTTTTAAAAATGTCTCTGCAGGCACCTGTGTTGTGGTGATGCGCTTGCCTTCCCGCATGGCGTTATAAAACTCATGCACGCCAAGCTCTTCCCAGTCCAGGCTGGCAGCATATTCTCTGTCGTCCAGGACATATTTCATCTGCACATATTCGATCCCGTATTCCTTCCGCAGGTCTTTATTCAGATCGCAGGTGGAATCGCCTAAAATGATGTAATCTCTCATTTTAACTCCTATTTTCCGGATAATTCTGCAATGATCTTCTTCTCTTCTGCCAGATCTTCCGTTGCCTCTTTTCCGTAATAGAAAACGACAGCCATGCCCGGTCCGATGTTCGCGCCGCAGCTCATATCCACACGGCCGATGATGATCTCCTTCGGATGGACAGCTTCCTGTACCATATCACGCAGGATCTCTGCGGTATCCGGTTTTAAAGTATGCCCAATAAACATGATCTGGTTTTCCGGATCCACGACGGTCCGTTTCAGATATTCGATTGTAGCATCTAATGCTTTTTTCTTTCCTTTGATCTTGCCTAATACTTCACTGATGCCGGCGCGGGAATAATCGCCCATGGCATTTACTCCAACCAGTGTACCGAAGAATGCTTTAAAGTTGGTTACGCGGCCGGTACGTGCCAGGAAGAATAAGTCATCCATTACACCCATCTGATGATAGCAGTTGCGGTTTGCTTCCAGCCATGCTGCCACTTCTTCAAGGGATTTTCCTTCGTCGCGCATTTCAGCTGCTTTGATGATCATCTGTGTAATGGCAAAACCATAACGTAGGGAGTCTACGATCACGACTTTGCGGTCCGGATATTTTTCTTTTAACTGTTCTGCAGCCTTGGTGAAAACGCCGTATGTGCCGCTGATACCGGTAGAAAGAGTGATGCTTAATACATCCATACCAATCTTCAGGTAACGTTCAAACACCTCTGCTGCTGCGTCAATGCTGCCGACGCCGGTTTTATAGATCGCTTTATGTTCCCGCATGGAAAGATAATAATCATCTGCGGATATCTCTTCCCAATCCAACGTAGTATCATGCTGGGTTCCATCCGGAAACGTGATTCTTGTACGAATATAATCCGGAATATCAAACCGCTCTCTTAAATCCTGTGTCATGGAGCAAGCCGCATCCGGAATAATAACAAAATCTGCCATAGAAAAATCCTCCTTGTCATGCTTTTTCATTAAGAAAATATGCTAAAGTATTTTACTCTTTCTTGTGGAAAGTTACAAGTTTTTACGATATACTCTAGCCATGACAACTGTAGAAATAATTCTGATAATAATAGGTGCTTTGATCGTTGCCGGCGGATTGTTCTGGCTTCTTTTTATGTGGTACGTCTCCTGGCGGGTCTTTCAGGGAACGCTGGTAAGGACGGATCCTTCTGTCTGGGCGCGTGCCTGCTCGGAAGAAACAAACGAGGAACAGCTGGCGATGTGGAACGAAGGCCTTGCCTGGGCTAAAAGCCACGGGACCGATATCGAAGCCACACAGAAAGGCGAGATGAAAAAGAGCGGCCGATGCGAAGACCTCATGATTGAAAACGAGGGCTTCAAGCTTTACGGCCAGTATTTTGATTTTGGCTGCAAGCGGGCGGTCATCATCATCCCGGGACGGTGCGAATCCTTAATGTACTCCTACTTCTTTGCCCCGGCTTATGAAAAAGCAGGCTTTAATGTGCTTGTCATCGATATCCGTGCCCACGGTATGTCCGATGGCAAGTATGATCCGGTCGGTGTCGGTGAACATCGCGACACCATAAAATGGGGACAGCTCCTGCATGATAAATACGGAAATGAGGAAGTCTGGATCCACGGCATCTGCATGGGTGCCAACACAGGTGTCCTGATCCTGACCGCACCGGAATGTCCGTCATTCTTTAAAGGCCTGGTTTCCGAAGGCATGTATATCAGTTTCAAGGAAAACTACCGGCAGCATATGATCTATGACCATCACCCGACGTTCCCGATCGTTAACATGGTCATGAAGATGGTAAAAAAGCATACCGGCACCGATGTGGATGCGATCAAACCGATCGACCTGATCGACAAAGTGCATGTCCCGGTACTCTTCATCGCCGGCCGCCACGACTTTTATTCCAAAGCCGACTGCACGGTGATGTTATATGAGAAATGCGGCGCACCGCGAAAAGAGATTGCCTGGTTTGAAGATGGCAATCATTCGCATCTGCGCTTTGCACATAGAGAGGAATTTGACAATGTGATCCGGGTATTTACCAATCCGGAAGAAGGACAGGCCGGGTGATATCCGTCTGTATTAGAAAGAGGAAAATATGAAATTTATCAACGAGTTTCGCGAAGGCGACAACATCATCGGCATTTATCTCTGCAAGCAGAAAAATGTGGCCACCACCAAAAACGGCAAAGAGTATGAAAATGTAACCCTGGCCGATAAGACCGGCTCCATCAGCTGCAAGATCTGGGAACCGAACTCCATGGGGATCGGCGATTTCTCCGTGAACGACTATGTGGAAGTGCACGGAAAAGTTACAGTCTTTAACGGGGCTTTGCAGATGTCGATCGACCGTTCCCTCAAAGCACATGAAGGCAGCTATGACCCAAAGGATTACCTGGCTGTTTCGGAGCATGACCCGGAGGATATGTACCGGGAACTGATGGAGTTTGTCAATTCCGTGCAGTCTCCGTTCTTCCGCCTGCTGCTGGATTCCTTCTTTACCGAGGATGAGGAATTTATCCGCTCCTTCAAAACACACTCTGCAGCGAAATCGATCCACCATGGTTTTATGGGCGGGCTTCTGCAGCACACGCTGTCTGTCTGCCAGCTCTGCGATTTTTACTGCAGACAGTACCCAAAGCTGAACCGTGACCTTTTGATCACCGCAGCGCTCTGCCATGACATCGGCAAGACCAGGGAATTATCGGCTTTCCCGTCCAATGACTATACCGACGAGGGCCAGTTCCTGGGACATATTGTGATGGGTGTGGAAATGGTGGATGAGAAGATCCGGAAGATCAAAGGCTTTCCAGCTTTAAAGGCTATGGAATTGAAGCACTGCATCCTCTCTCATCATGGAGAATATGAATTTGGTTCACCAAAGAAGCCTTCCATTATTGAGGCTGTCGCTTTGAACTTTGCGGATAATACAGATGCCAAGTTAGAGGCCATGACTGAGGTGTTTAATAACAGTTTTAATACAGACCCGTCAAATCCGTGGCTTGGCTATTCCAGAATTTTTGATTCTAACATCCGCCCGACGGATTAATAAAATGCGTAACTGCCATCGCTTGATGGCTCACACGAAACATGAACAAAAAAGTATTACGGACCCTGGAATTTGATAAGATCGTAGAGCGACTCTCCAGCTGCGCATCCAGCGAAGCCGGTGCTTTGCTGTGCCGTCAATTGGAGCCGGATACTGATCCGGATGCCATCCGCCTGGCACTGCAAAACACTACCGATGCCGTCTCCAGACTGCGTAAAAAACGTGGTCCGTCCTTCTTTAATCTGCCGGATGTCCGTCCGTCCGTTAAACGGCTAGAGATTGAAAGCGTCCTGGGAACGGCGGAACTTTTAGATATCTCCAATTTGCTGGATGGCGCCGCTTCCGTAAAAGCGTTTCTCCGTCCGGAGAATGATGAGACGCCAGCGGATTCGCTCTCCCCTATTTACGATTCCATCGATGAATGCAGGAATCTGAACGACGAGATCAAACGCTGTATCCTGGGGATCGATGAGATTGCGGATGATGCCAGCCCGACGCTCAAAGACATCCGCCGCCATATCAATTTGAGCAAGGAGCAGATCCAGCGGACCTTAAGCAAGATCATCACCTCTTCTTCCATGAAGACTTATCTGCAGGATTCCGTGGTGACCATGCGCAACGGGCGCTACTGCATCCCGGTCAAAAATGAACACCGAGGCCATGTTGCCGGCATGATCCACGATCAGTCCGGTTCCGGTTCCACGGTCTTTATCGAGCCGGCGGCTGTGGTGGAGCTGAATAATAAAGTAAAAGAATTAGAACTGGCGGAACAGGCGGAGATCCAGGTGATCTTATCGCACCTTTCCGCACAGGCTTCTGCGGTCCGCACGCAGTTAGCGGTGGACTATACACAGATGGCACAGCTGGATTTCATTCTGGCCAAAGCCCGCTATTCGGAAAAGATCCGAGGGAACGCGCCATCGTTTAATGAAAATGGGTACATTGACCTGAAGCAGGCAAGACATCCGCTGCTGGATCCAAAGACGGCGGTTCCGATCAGTGTCCCTCTGGGAAAAGATTACAACATGCTGATCGTGACCGGCCCGAACACCGGCGGCAAGACTGTTTCTTTAAAAACGGTCGGCCTTCTTTGCCTGATGGGACAGGCGGGGCTTCACATCCCTGCTCTGGATGGCTCATCCCTTTGTGTCTTTCAGGAGATTTACGCGGATATCGGCGATGAACAAAGCATCGAGCAAAGTCTTTCCACGTTTTCTTCCCATATGAAGAATATCGTGGAGATCCTGGATCAGGCGGACAGCGCCTCCCTGGTCCTGCTGGATGAGCTTTGCTCCGGTACCGATCCAACCGAGGGCGCTGCTCTTGCGCAGGCAATCCTGATGCGGCTTTCCTATTTTGGCAGCAAAGTCATGGCAACCACTCACTACAGTGAGCTGAAGGTCTTTGCCATCAATACGGAAGGCGTGCAGAATGCCTGCTGCGAATTCAACGTGGAAACTCTGATGCCGACTTATAAACTGCTGATCGGCCTGCCGGGCAAGAGCAACGCGTTTGCTATCTCCGGAAAACTGGGTCTGGATGAGCGCATCATCGATGCGGCCAAAGAACGGATCGATCAGGATAACATCGCGTTTGAAGATCTTCTGGCCAACATTGAATCCGATAAAAAGATGGCCGAGATCGAGCGCGAGGAAGCACAACGCCTGAAGGAAGAAGCGCTGGCGCTGGAAGAAAAGACGCGCCGCGAGCAGGAGAATCTGGACCGAAGAAAGAAACAGATCCTGCGGGAGGCAAACGAAGAAGCCTATAACCTGCTGCAGCAGGCAAAGGATTATGCAGACCTTGCCATCAAAGACATCCGCAAGGCGGAAAAAGGCAATATTTCTCTCAGTGCTCTGGAACGGACCCGGACTGAGGTCGGTGCCAAAGCCAAAGATGCTTTAGGCCGGCTGGCTTATGTGCCGGAAAAGAAAACCGGAGTCAAGGCCTTCGACCCTGCCCAGTTGAAGGTAGGCGATGCTGTGCACATCTCCTCCATGAATATGGACGGCACGGTCACTTCTCTTCCGGATTCAAAAGGCAAGCTTTCCGTACAGATTGGCAGCATGAACATGCAGGTTGCTGTTTCGGATCTGCAGGAGGCCATTCTGGAATCGATGGATGATGCGGATGCCCAAGGCAAAATTAAGAAGCATGGCTTCCGCAATAATGCATCGGCAAAGAATCATCCGACCGGAAAAAGCAGCGGTGTCGGCAATATCAAATATGAAAAAGCACTGGGTGTTTCTGCAGAGATCAAACTGCTTGGTTTAACGGTGGATGAAGCTCTCCTGGAACTTGGCAAGTATATTGATGACGCATCCATCGCGCATCTGGAGAAGGTGCGCATTGTCCACGGTAAAGGCACGGGTGCATTGCGGGATGCTGTCACCCATTATCTGCGCCGCGAAAAGCGGGTGAAGAAATTCTATCAGGCAGAATACGGAGAAGGCGATGCCGGCGTGACCATTGCAGAGCTGAAATAATCCTTGGTGCCGTAACAGAAACATCCTTTCGCACTATCATAAATAGAGTTAAACTCTCACATAGTGCAGGAAATATAGCAAAAGAGGTAACACAAACAAAATGACAGGACGTTTTAAGAATTTAAAAATAGAAACTTTTTCCAAAGAGATCGATGTTGCAGATTTCATAGAGAACTGCATTGATGTAGCTTACTTTAACGAATGCTGCAGCAAGTGCCCAAACTACGGCAAGACTTGGTCATGCCCTCCGTATGATTTTGACCCGCTGGACATCTGGAAAGAATACAAAACGTTCTTTGTCTACGCCCGTAAAGTCTACACCCCGCAGGATATGCTGGAAAAGACTTATGAGCTTTCCGATATCATCCGCATTGGCGGTGAGCTGACCATGGGTTCCTTCAACAACGTGGATGAGGAGATGTGGCTTCTTCAGAAAGAGTTCCCTGGCAGCCGCGTGATCGGCGGCGGAAGATGCACGCTCTGCGGAAAAGATAACTGCGCCCGCATTTTTGGTGAGCCTTGCCGCTTCCCGGACAAAATGACATACTCTATAGAAAGTCTGGGCGGCAACGTGGAAAAAGTTCTGGACCGTTACTTCAACGAAAAGATCTACTGGGGCGCTGATGGCCATCTGGCCCCGTCCTACATCCGCATCGGCGGGTTGCTGAAGAAATAAAGTGAATTAATTGGGTAAAAATTAAAGGGGCAGCTAAGCTGTCCCTTTTTATGACCTTATTTTTCTTTTGTTGTTCCCGGTCACATCACTCATTCCGGTTTTATGACCAAGAAATCCATTTTCCCTTCTTGGTCATATCTTGAATTCTGCGATTATGACCAGGAAATCTGTTTTCTCCTATTTGGTCACATTTTTATCGATCTTTTTATGACCATGTGCCTATTTTAATTGATTTGGTCATAATTCTGATTGTCATTTTATGACCATATTTCTGTTTTTTTCGATATGGTCATATTTTTACCTATTATCTTTATGACCATATTAACATTTTCGTTTCTATGGTCATACTTTTCTTTTCTCCTTTATGACCAGAAATCAGTTTTGTCTTGTTTAGTCACATTTTTTACTTTCTTTGTTTGACCAAGTTTTATTTTTCTCTATATTGGTCATAAATCCCAGTCAATGACAACTACTCCAGTTCTTCTTTTACCACGTATGGTGGTGGAGCTGCCCTTCAATGGTCAGATCCAGATACTGATTCTGTCTTAACGCCTCATACAGGACAACTGCGACGGAATTGGAAAGGTTTAAAGACCTCTGCTCCGATGCCATTGGGATGCGGATGCACGCTTCTTTATCCTTCATCAGAAGTTCCTCGGGAATGCCTGCGCTTTCTTTTCCAAACATAATGTAATCGCCGTCTTTGAAGTCCGCCTGATCATGGGTCTTCTGCGCTTTTGTTGTTGCCATCCAGAGGGAGGCTTTGCCTTCTCCCATTGTGCCTTCTCCAGGTGCAGACGGAATCCGGACTTTATCTTTATTCTTCTCCACGAAATCTTCCCAGCAGTCGTACACAGTCACCTGTACATCTTTCCAATAGTCCATACCGGCACGTTTCAGGTTCTTGTCGTTCAAAATAAAACCCATCGGCTCGATCAGATGCAGATGGCTGTTCGTACACAGGCATGTCCGCCCTATATTACCCGTATTTGCCGGAATCTCAGGCTCCAGCAGAACAATATGAAACATGTTTTCTTTCTCCTAAAGAGGTGCCTACCCCAGCACCTGCTTATAGACGCGCAGTGCGTTTTTGTAAAACACCTTCTCAACCTCATCAAGAGTAAAGCCTGCGTCTTCCATCTTCTGGGCGATCTGCTGCATCCCGGCAGCATTCTTCACTTCCACCGGGTTGCCAATGCCGTCGAAGTCGGAGCCAAAGCCTATGGTATCAATGCCGGCCACATCACGGATATATTTCATATGCCGGATCATCCCGTCGATAGTGGTCAGCTGGGATTCGCTTGGTTCGTCGCTAATGAAATCATACGCAAAATTGATACCGCAGATGCCGCCATGCTCCGCAATCAGGCGCAGCATCTCATCCGTCAGGTTGCGCGGATGATGGCAGATAGCACGGGCATTGGAGTGGCTGGCGATGACCGGCGTATCCTTTTTGACCGTCCGCAGGATGTCAAAAATGCCTGCATCATTCAGATGGCTCACGTCGATGATGACACCCAGGTTTTCCATCGCTTCCACCATCGCAAAACCATCAGGCTTCAGCCCGTTTTCCGTATCCGGCTCCGCATGCATTATGCCGTTTTCATCCAGATACATTTTATTTGGAAAAGCCAGCTCATTTTCATAATTCCAGGTCAGAGTGGACATGCGCACACCCCGCTCATACAGAAGCTGCAGATTCTCCACCTTTCCTTCGTAAACAGCGCCCTCTTCAATAGTCTTCAATCCCGAAAGAATGCCATCCTGCAGATTCTTTTCCAGCTCTGTTCCAGTCACGACCGGGCGGATCATGTCCGGGTTGGCAAGCATCTCTGTATCCATCGTATCTGACAAAAGAAGCGCATGCGCCAGCGGGCTTTCCCCGCGCTTTAATACACTGTCCAGATGCGTAAATAGAGCGAAGTTCTGGCAGAGGTATCCGCCTTCTTTCAGCTTTTTCAGGTCTACGCTCATTTCATTTTCACGCAGACTAACTTCTTCTCCATTGCTCTTTGCCCGCAGGATGCCGGAGATCGTATCGCAATGCATATCAATGATCGGTATCATGTTGTCACCTCTTTCTGTTTTCCGCCAAATCAGCTCAATGTTTTCTCAGGTCAGCATAAAAATTCATCATCAAATTGACACAATTTGAATCTATTATATAGCAGATAATCGGGCAATACTATTTCGTTTTTCATCTTTAAAAAACGGACAAGTATTGTATAATATAACGTAAGAAAATGTTATTTGTTACCAATAAGGAGGTATTTATGTCAGACGAAATCAAACTGGAACTGGACCCGAAGGTTCCGACACTCGACTTAGATGTAGCTACACCGTCGGCTGTTTCCGTCCCTAACATTGAGGATGTGACAGCACTGCAGACGGGTGAGGCTCCGGCTTATCTTTCCGATGCAAATCTGTCGGATGCGGAGAAACAGATGGTGGAAGATTTCTCCACCAAGATCAATCTGCGTGACTCCAATGTCATTCTTCAGTACGGTGCAGCCGCACAGCAGAAGATCGCTGACTTTTCCGATAACGCACTGGAAGGTGTAAAGACTAAAGATCTGGGAGAGATCGGCAAAGAGATCTCCAGCCTGATCACAGAACTGAAGGGCTTTGATGTGGATGACGCCGGCAAAGCAACCGGACTGGCAAAATGGTTCAAGAAAAAAGCCAATTCCCTGACCACATTAAAAGCAAAATATGACACGGTCGAAAAGAACGTGGACCGTATTGCAGGCACACTGCAGGATCATCAGAATACGCTCTTAACAGATATCGTCATGCTGGACAAAATGTATGAGACCAACCTGACCTACTTCAAAGAACTGACCATGTACATCATCGCCGGCAAGAAGAAACTGGAAGAAGAAAGAGCAACCACGCTGGTTGAACTGCAGGAGAAAGCAAAAGAATCCGGACTGGCAGAAGATGCACAGACCGCTAACGATTTTGCAGCACTCTGCGACCGCTTTGAGAAAAAGCTGTATGATCTGGAACTGACCAGAACCGTCAGCATGCAGATGGCTCCGCAGATCCGTATGATCCAGAACAATGACACGCTGATGACGGAGAAGATCCAGTCGACTGTCAACAACACCATTCCACTGTGGAAGAATCAGATGGTTCTGGCGCTGACGATGGCACATGCGGACGAAGCTATGCAGGCTCAGCAGGAAGTCAATGAGTTTACAAACAAGCTGATCGCCGAGAACGCAGAAAAGATCCACCAGGGTACCGTGGAGATCGCACAGGAAAGCGAGAAAGGTATTGTGGAGATCGAGACTGTTGTTTATGCAAACAATCAGCTGATTGAATCTCTGGATGAAGTCGTGAAAATTCAGGAGGAAGGCCGCGCTAAGAGACTGGCTGCAGAAAACGAACTTGGCCTGATCGAAGCACAGCTCAAGCAAAAACTTCTGGATATCCGTAACTCCTCATTGGAGAACTAATAGAAGGGTAAAACTATGAGCAGAAAAAGAAGCGGCGGTGGTGTCATCTTTGGATTGATCGTCATTGTGGCAGCGATCGCATTGCTGTTCTTTGTCCACCATGCCCTGCCAGGACTCTTTAAGCTCCTGTTAGGGATCGGACTGTTTATTATAGCGCTCTTTGTTGCCTTGATTGTTGTGATCATTGTCGCAGCACGGAAAGGCACCAAAAAAATGGCCGAGAAAAGTCAGCAGGCCGCAGCCAGGACCGTCAACAAATCCGGGCTGACGCCGGAGCAGGCATCGGTTATTAATAAAGGCCGCTCAGACCTGGTTGCTATTCGAATGGTAAATTCCCGGATCCGCAATGCGGAGATCAAAAAGTCGGTGGCAAATGTCGGTGCAACTGCAGAAAAGATCCTGGTCGCTCTGAAAGAAAAACCGGAGACGATCAAATCTGCCCGGCAGTTCACCAACTATTACCTGCCTACCCTGCGTGCCGTTCTGGAAAAATTCCAGCGGATCGAGCAAAGTGGTGTGGATCAGGAAGGTGCCGGTGACCGCGTCATCAAATATCTGGCAGATGTGCAGAAGGCACTGGACAGACAGTATACCAACCTGTTTGACAACGATAAATTTGATCTGTCTGTCGATATGGATGCAATGACCATTGCCTTAAAGCGTGACGGTCTGATCGATCCGGATTATCAGGTGGACCCGGTTCCGGAGGAATCGCAGTTTGATGATGTTCCGGAAGAAGAGGAAGACATAGCTGCCGAAGCTCCAGCAGCTACAGAAGCTCCTGCCCAGGCACCTGCCGAGGCAGAAGAGGTGCTCCAGGAAGAGACCGTTATGCCGAAGCCGCCATTCATGACAAATGAAGAACGGACACTGGAATTACAGGAGCCTCCAATCCCGCAGCCAACCGTCTTTTCTGATGAAATGCGCGAGATCAGACAGCAGGAATCCGTTCCTGCTGGAGTGGTAAAAGAAGACGCTGATGATGTCATTGACGACGTGTCAGATTTCTTCAAACCGGAAGCATAAGTTTTCCGCTTTGTGGGAGTCACTGGAAAGCAGAAGCTTTCCGCCATGTAAACGAATATAGTTTTGTATCTCTACAGAGGGGTATGGGTGCCTCTTACGGCCGGAAGCCATGCCCCCTGTATTTATTTCAAAGTATTTATCAAAAGGCAGCAAAGCATCGACTGCCTTTTTCCATGCAGTCACATAACGAGGATGAGATGGATCGAAAAACAGATTCGCTCTGTCCGCCTTCACATCTTCATTAAATTTCGAGAAAAGATCAAAATGGCCTATGATGTCCGCGCCGGTCTTATTGACCACATCCGCAACCGTTGCATAGTAAGCTTCCGCGAAATCATAGACATCGCCGCCGAAAGATTCATCAATGGCTTTCCGGAAAAGCTCCGGAGTCTCATCCACGTAAACAAATCCATCATCCACTTTCAGATAATGCACGGAACCGATCACGTAATCATAATCATCTGTCGGTTCCTCGGAATAATAATCCTGCTCTACGCCGCAGAGCACCTTGATCTGATCCTTATATTTTTCCTTCAGCGCAGCGATCTCCTTTTTGTAATCTGCAATTTTATCCTTTTGGATGCAGTAGGTCTCGTCAAACCAGGTATAAGAATGATCGGAGATGCCAATCTTTGCCATCCCCTTACCAATTGCTGCAAGGATCATCTCCTCCGGTGAATTGTCCCCGTCGCTATAAGTTGTGTGTACGTGGAAATCCTGTTTGATCATGAAGTCATCTTTTCCTGTTTAACTTTTTTATCGATCACGTGGCGGCTGGCCAGCTCTTTATGGATATCCTCCAGACTGATGCCTGCCTCGATCATCAGGACCATCACATGATAAGCCAGGTCCGCGATCTCATAGATGGTCTCTTTTTTATCTTCTGCTTTGGCGGCGATGATCACCTCCGTGCTCTCCTCGCCGACCTTCTTTAAGATCTTATCCAGACCTTTCTCAAACAGATAGGTGGTATAAGAACCCTCCTTCTTTTCTGTCTTTCTTCCTTCGATCAATGAGAACAATCCCTCGTAGGTGAACAGCTGCCTCTCTTCACTTTCAAAGACCGGATCTTCAAAGCAGGTCTTTGTGCCAAGGTGGCAGGCAGGTCCATCCGGCTCCACATAAACCAGGAGTGTGTCTTTATCGCAGTCTGCAATAATGGAAACAATATGCTGATAGTT
>JAGCAK010000069.1 GCA_017652745.1 Lachnospiraceae bacterium | reverse complement strand
CAGTTGGTAGAGCAGCGGAGTGAAAATCCGCGTGTCACTGGTTCGATTCCGGTCCTGGGCATTTTCTATGCAATGAAATAAGCGGCAAGGGGTATTCCCTGCCGCTTTTCTTGTACAATGCGAACGAGCATCTATGATATAATCGAAAACAAGACAGAATTTGTTATAACCTTTCGGATTAGTAGAAGGATAGATTTTTCGAAAGATGAATAAGAAGAGAATTGATGTCAGGCCTGCAGTTGATGCGGATATAGATAGTATTACTCGGATCTATGAAGACGTATGTGATTATCTGTCCGAACACCAGAATTATCCTGGTTGGATAAAGGGCATTTATCCAACAGCGGCGGATGCGCTGCAGGGCCTGAAAGAAAATGGTTTATATGTGGCACTGATTGAAGAGCAGATCGTCGGGAGCTTTATCTTTCGACATGCTCCGGAAAACGGGTATGAGAAAGCTCAATGGCGTACAGAAAATGATTATTCAAAGATTTATGTTTTATATACAGTAGTTGTAGATCCGGATCATCTGCGCCAGGGTGTTGGTGAAGCCTTAATAGATTTTGCTGAAAAAAAGGCGAAAGAGGATCGATGCTGCAGCATTCGTCTTGATGTTGTGAAAGGCAATATCCCAGCTGAAAACCTATATAAAAAATGTGGGTATCAATACATAGATACCGTCAGTCTGGGATATGAAAAGTACGGCCTTCCGTGGTTTGATTTATTTGAAAAGGAGATATCGACGGAGTAAAGAAACTATGAGTAAATATTTAATGAGAAAAAAAGTTTTCGTAACCATTCTTGCATTATGCATGGTGATAGCATCTCTCGCGGGATGTGGGCAAAGCAGGACAGATGAAGGAGAGTATTTCACTAAGCAGGAAGAGCGTGATTCTCCGATGTGGGTGACAAAGCTGGATGCTGCAAAAGATGCAGACCAGATGATAGTGATTGCTGGCGTAGATAAGACGACAGCATATATTACCATGCACGAGAAGAAGGCAGAAGGCAAGTGGCGCCAGTTGATCGCGACGCCCGGCTTCATCGGACTTGACGGTTTGGGAGAGGCAAACATAAATGACTGCTACACACCTGTCGGCACATTTACGGTTGACAAGGCATTTGGTCTGGCGAAAGATCCGGGATGCCAGTTGGAATATACGCAGGTAGACGATACCTATTACTGGTCTGGGGATCCGAAAAACCATTTCAATGAGCTGGTCTCTGTCAGGGATATTCCTGATCTGGATACGGAGAACAGCGAATATATTGCGGACTATGATTTTGCCTATCAGTATGTACTGAACATGGGCTATAACTCTGAGTGCGAAGTGGAAAAAGGGTTTGCCTTCTTCTTTCACAGTTTCCGTGTCAACCGGCCATATACCGGCGGCTGTGTTGCCGTTCCGGAAAGTGTAATGAAGTTTATCATGCAGCATATCAAACCAGGCTGTAAATTCACGATCGATTCTCTGGAAAACTTCGGCGGAAGTCTGGATGATTGATGTGGAAAGAGCGCAAAACAAAAAACCGGCGTCTGCTGACGCCGGTTTTTATTTATTAGGTAGTCTTTATTAGAATAATTCTTTGCTCATGCGGTCGATCTCTGCGCTGACTGCCTCGTAAACGCCTGGGAAGGAGCTTCCCGGAAGTCCGGAGGTAAGGCAAGGGATGAAGGAAGGTCCTTTGCACTTTCTGCAAGCGCGCTCAACTTCTTCTACAACCGTTTCCTGTTTCCAGTCCGGAAGGTCCAGAAGACGAGTTTCGATCTCACCCATGAAGGTGATCTTTCCTGCAAAGCCTTTTTCGTTGATCAGTTCCGGCAGATTGTTCTGTGGGAAGCAGCCCTGCCAGATATCAATGCCCATATCAACCATTTCAGGAACAAGGTTTGCAGTATAGGAATCGTTGTGGTGAACGATCAGTTCGCAGCCCAGCTCTTTCCAACGGCCATAGATTTTTTTGTAAGCCGGTACCAGGAATTCATCAAACATTTCAGGTGAAAGGAAAGAGTTCTTTGCGCTTCCCCAGTCATCGTGATGAAGCAGAGCCTTGATTGCAGGTACTCTTGTCATAATATTCTCTGCATACTCCAGTTCGACTTCTGTAATGAAATCGATCAGTGCATGCATTTCTTCCGGTTCTTCATACATACCGATCATGGTACTTTCCATACCCATCATGGCATGCAGTCTTTCAAAAACACCCTGTGGAGCTAAAGCACAAGCATACTGATTTTCAAAATCAGTATTTCCAGCCCAGCCATTCAGCATGCCCCAGAATCCTGGATCTTCCGGAACAAATGGCTTATGAGTCAGCTTGTCTCTCCACTCTGTGACATCCTCCATCAGCTTATGCTCTTTGTCATGTACCGGGAATGCGCCCATCTGGTCTTCTGGGAAACGCCAGAAAACGCCGTACTGGTCATAGCCTTCGTTACCAGGAACGATTGGGTAATCGCCCATGTAGTAGTTGGTAGCCATAACGATGTTTAAGAACTCCCACTGGTTTACAAAGCGGTCCGGATGTCCGTCAGCCTTCATAGTTTCTCTTAAGTTTTCAAGAACGGTTAACATGTTTTACTCCTCCATAAATAATGTGTATAAACAATGTATCGATTGCATCAATCTGTTGTCATTATACTTTCCTTTATTTTCAGTGAATAGACGCAGTCTGTTGATATTTTATTTCTGATATGCTACAGTCTGTAGCGTAGGGAGGAAGATGTGAACGTTACATCGGAGATTTTATTTTTTCTATATTCCGGCAAATATCCGTTGCTTCAGGAGCATACGGGTCTTTTGAATCAGCCGGTCACATCAATCAAGCGCCTTGTTCCGGGAGAAGAGCCGGATGAAAAGGCGCTGTATATCTTGACGGTAGACGAGCTGAAACCGATTGAAGATGAAGAGCAGTATCGGCATTTTCTCTTTGTCGCGCCGAAAGGGAAACTTCCGCAGAAAAAATCACTTCAGAAATTAAAGAATAAAAACTATGCCATAACAGATGCTTTTTATACAACGTATGAACTGCAGAATGTTCTGCTTACAATCTTTCATGATCTGCTGCGTCAGGAAAATGAGCTGCTGTTAGCGGCCATGGATCCGGCGCGTGCAGAAGAAGTCTTTTCATTTGGAGCAAAATGGTTTCCATGGGAATATTCCATTGTAGATATCGATATGCGCCTTGTCTATCGAACTGAAAACCTGCATAAGGTTATGGGCGGGGAACGGGTAGACCGGATCCCAACGGAGAGTATTGAAAGCCTGATCCTGAGCAAGGAGTTTCACGACGCCGCAAAAAAAGAAAATGTATTTTACCAGTCAATGACGTTTAATGAGCTGACTGCGATGGCAAGAAATATCCTTCCGGAAAACCAGTATGCGGGCAGGGTTGTTATGTTCCTGGAAGAACCGAAAAAACAGGCACCGGCGGGAGCAGAGGAGTTGTTTGCTTTTTACACTGACTGCATTATGGAAGCACTTCGCCGCAGCGGCAGGCTTTCCACAAGACCGCAGAATGATCCGCTCCGTGGACTTTGCCGTTCGCTTTTCAATCGTGAGAGCGTTCCGGATCATGGGATCCGCGAAGTGCTGCGGCAGGCAGGATGGGAGCAGGATCATTTTTATACGGTGATCGATTTCCGTTTTCTGCCGGATTCTGTCTGGCAGACGCAGTTGGAGACAACACTTCCATACCTGGCGGATGAACTGGAAAATGAATGGCCTTATTCCTGCGCGGTCAATACAGGCCGAGAGATTCTGTTTGTTCTGAATCTTTCTCTGCTGGGGATTGGACCGGATCTTTCAGGATTGCATCAGCAGTTCGCTTATTTTGTGCGGGAGCATATCTGCCTTGCAGGCATTAGTCCGGTATTCCGCGACTTTACCAAGATTGCAGAGGCAAAAGCTTGCGCGGAGGCGGCTTTGAAAATCGGTCAGGAAAAGAATTCTTTTGTATGGTATTATCTGTTTGATGATTACCGT
>JAGCAK010000068.1 GCA_017652745.1 Lachnospiraceae bacterium | reverse complement strand
GCGAAAGCGGTGGCGCAAAGGGAGAGAACCAGCATTGCGCACAGAAGAATGCTCAGGAACTTTTTCATAAAGTTTCCTCCTTAAAAGATTTTTATGCTCAAGCCCCGGAAGGGCATGTAGCCGATAAACGGAAAACAAACGGTTTAAACCGACATTCTTTCCGAACCTCTGGTGCAGATCAAATACACCACAAGACATACGATGGTAACAAGTGTTGTAACCGTAGCAAAGGCGGACGCCGTTCCGTAAGATCCGAGAGAGATCGCCTGATAGGTACCGATGGTAAGTGTAATCGTCCGGTTGTTGAAAAGGAAGATCGTGCTGGAAACCTCCGTAACGATCGACACAAAACTGAGGATCGCACCGGAAATAATTCCGCTGGCCATCTGAGGAATCGTGATAATGATAAACGTCTTCAATTTGCCGGCTCCAAGGCTGATGGCTGCTTCCTCGGTGGACATCGGAATCTGCATCATGGTAGCTGTCGCAGAGCGGCTGGTATAAGGCATTCGGCGAATAGCCATGGAAATTACCATAATCGCCATCGTACCCGTCAGAACAAAGGGCTTGTTGTTGAAAGAGATGATCAGAGAAATACCGATAACCGCGCCTGGCATAATATACGGCAGCATGGAAATCGTGTCAACCGTGTGGCTGAGTGCACTGGAACGCCGCACAACAAGATAAGCAATCAGAACAGCCACTATAATGATCACCGCCAAAGCAAGGAATGATATAACAATGGAGTTCTTCGTTGCACGAGGTAGAAGCTTGCGGACAGCGTTACGATAATTCGACATCGAGTAGGTGCTCTGTGGAACCTGGCCTTTATAATCACGGAAACTGTCTACAATAATATAAATCTGGGGCAGGATAGCTATTGCAATCAGAATGTAGCAATACAGGTGCATCAGGAGTCCGCTGATTCCGGTGGGCTTTTTTTTCTGGATCGGATGGAGAGAATTGATGGTAAACTTAAAATAACTCGTTGCCAGTTTCTGCAGAAGGAAAATCACTCCCGTCAGCACAATAGCCAGCACGCTGACAGCAGAGGCGAAATTATAGTCTGATCCTGCATCACCCAAAAAGGAGTAATATATCAATACCGGGAAAGTTTTGTATCCTTCGCCGATGATCGCCGGCGTACCGAAATCTGCAAAAGCACGCATAAAAACAATCAAAGCTGCAGCAAGAATTGTGGGCATGGTGAGCCCCATAACAATCTTGAAAAACCGTTTGACACCCGAACACCCGAGGTTTGCAGATGCTTCCATCAGGCTGTTATCGATATCCTGAAATGCACCGTTCATATAAATCATTACGAGGGGGAACAACTTCAAAGCCTGCACCAGTAGGATTCCGTTAAAACCATAGATATTGCCCATCTTGATCCCAACGGCTCTTTTGACAAACTGTGTAATTACCCCGTTTCTTCCCAGGAGCATAATCCAGGAGTAGGCTCCGATAAACGGGGCACTCATGGTGCACAAAAGTGCCATAATAAACAGGAATCTGCGGCCTTTCAGTTCATAAAAAGTAAAGAAATAGGAAAACGGAATGCCAAGCACCAGACAGATCAGCATAACAGCGCCACTGACCTTAAAGCTGTTCCCGATCGTCTTAGTATAATAGCTCTTGGAAAAGAATTTTACAAATGCCTTGATGGTGAATCCGTCTTTCTGTGTATAGAATGCCTCCCACATCAGGCGGACACAGGGATAAATAAAGAACAGCAGAAACAGCAGCAGCAAAGCAACTGCTATCCAGTTCCACATATCATATTTCTTCCTGCTTCTCATATTGTCACCGCCCCGCGTATTCTTCCAGCCGACTGCTGTCAGCAGTCTTTTCGTCGAAACTGCCATTATTTTAAACCAATTGAACTTTCAAATCAAGTATTTTATAGCTGAAATTGCCAAATTTGAAAAACTGTGCTATACTCTGCAATACTTGCGAAAAATCCAAATCGGAGGAACAGAATGTGGTTAAGCTGATTGCCTGTGATATTGACGGAACTGTTCTGGAACCGGATGAAAAATATCTTCCTCACGAGCTGCTTGAGCAGGCGGAAAGACTTATGCAGAAAGGAATTGCCTTCTGCTTTTCCAGTGGGAGACAGTTTTCAAATCTTCGCGTTCTTGCAGAACACCTTGTCGACCGGTTTTATTATATCTGTGATAACGGGGCCGTGGTCTATTCCGACGGAAGGATTCCGGAAATCATCAGTCAGACAGCGATGGATCATGATGATGCGCTTCAGATCGTAACCAAAGTGATCGAAACTCCCGGCCTGGAACTGGAAATATCCAATTCCAATACAGGGTATCTGTATATTAAAACAGAGCCTTTTCAGAACCTGATGCTGAACTATGAGGGCATGAATCTTGTCCGGATCCGATCTCCCAGACAAATTCCGGATACTATTCTGAAAATATCCGTTTATTCGAAGCGGGCAGAAGATGTTTTTCCTGTACTATCCCGGGAATGGGGGGATAAATATCATGTCGCCATTGCGGGTGAGCACTGGGTCGACATCACTCTGGCAGACAAAGGAACTGGTGTGACAGCCTTGTGCAGGCATCTCGGAGTTGGGCCGGAATCTGTTGTCGCCTTCGGTGACAATTATAATGACATCCCCATTCTGGATCTGGTCGGCTATCCCTATATGAAAAGCAGCTCTCCCGAAGATCTCCTGAAACGATATCCGAATACCTTCACCAATGTGGTTGATATACTGAAAACATTCTGATTCCGCCAAGATAAAAAGATTATCCATTCTGAACGGCATCTTTAACAACAGCAGTTTTACTACCGCTTACAATAACATCCTCACAGGAAAAAGGCAGGTCACCCCTGCCTTTTTCTTATCGAAAATATCGTCGATGTCAGGCTTTCTCGATCCACAGAAAGCCGCATTCGTCAGACAATTGCCGGAAGCAGTTCAAAACCTTGTCCGCGTAAGAACCAAGATGATCAGCCAGAGCATCGGTGTTCACAAATACTATGGCTGTGTTGGCCGCGGGCAAATCCCCAAGACAGTCCGCCAGTGCATCCAGGTTATGCCCGAACCAGTCAGGAAAGTTCATCGCCTGTTCGATAATGCGGTAGGCTTTTTCACGGCTGGTCATGTCTTTCCCATCCAGAAGATAAATGTTCATGGCCAATCCTCCTCATAAAGAAGTGTAAATGTCTCATAATGGTGATTCGTGTAGTAGATCAGGCCGTCATTGGAAAAAATGATCCGCTTCGCCCCTCGGCTTTTCTGTCCTGCGGTATCAATATCACACTCATAATAGGTGCGCCCGCGTGCTGTCGGAAGCTGTCCCTCCAGATTCCGAAAGACATCTCCGCCGATACTGCAACCGGGATAAAACTGCTCCAGGGATCCGCCCTCCCATCCGGATTTTCTGGCTTCGCCTTTTGTCACATAATTTGAGGGCAGGCAGCCAAATGTATGGATGTATAGCGCAACTTCTTCCTTTGAATCGTACCAGCCATCCTCCACAACAGAGACTTC
>JAGCAK010000067.1 GCA_017652745.1 Lachnospiraceae bacterium | reverse complement strand
TCAGAATCAGCCGGCACTTTGGATCGTCCTCATGATCACAGCACTGTTGGTTGCTGCAATCACGATCATCGTACCCGCCCGGAAACGCAAAGATTAAAAAAGAAAGACCTTACTGACAGCAAAAATCAGTAAGGTCTTTTAAAATGAGATAAATAGAAATTATTCGTACTCTACTGTTGCCGGCGGCTTTGGTGTGAAGTCATAAAGCACACGGTTGATGCCCGGCACCTCTGTTGTGATACGCATTGCCAGATGATCCATCAATGCCGGATCCAAATGCTCTACTGTTACCTCAACAACGTCTACTGTATTGATCGCACGGATGATGCATGGCCATGCAAAAGTTCTCTTGCCATCAGTAATACCTGTGGATTTGAAATCCGGAACGACTGTGAAGTACTGCCATACTTTACCTTCCAGTCCTGCTTTTGCAAACTCTTCGCGCAGGATCGCATCACTCTCGCGAACTGCTTCCAGACGATCTCTTGTGATAGCTCCCGGACATCTGACGCCAAGTCCCGGACCCGGGAACGGCTGACGATAGACCATGGAATCCGGAAGACCCAGTTCCTTACCAACTACTCGAACTTCATCCTTATACAGAATGCGAACCGGTTCCACTAAATCAAACTGCAGATCCTCCGGCAGACCACCAGCATTATGGTGTGCCTTGATGCCGGCTTCACTCTCTAAAATATCCGGCCAGATGGTTCCCTGTCCAAGGAACTCAATGCCGTCGAGTTTTCTTGCTTCTTCTGCAAAGACATCAATGAACTCCGCACCGATAATGTGACGTTTCTGTTCCGGATCATCAACACCTGCCAGTTTATCCAGGAAGCGGTCAACCGCATCAACATAGATCAGGTTCGCACCTAATTCTTCTTTAAATACTCTGATGACTTCCTCCGGCTCTCCTTTGCGCAGAAGTCCGTGATTGACATGTACACAGACCAGATTCTGGCCAATTGCCTTGATCAGGAGGGCTGCGCAGACAGATGAATCCACACCTCCGGACAATGCAAGCAGCACCTTCTTATCTTTTACCTGTTCCTGAATATCTTTGATCTGCTCATCTATATAAGCTTTCGCCTGTTCCGGTGTGCTGATCCTTTCCATGTTATCCGGGCGTATCAACAATGCCATGTTTTTTCCCTCCTGTTTTTAAAAATATGTGATAATTTTAAACCACAGATTTTCGCATTTCAATACGTAAATCTGTGGTTTTCTATCTAAACTTCGATTACTTTTTCTGCTCCAGATAATCCCTCAGGAATTGACCGGTATAACTCTTCTTATCTTTTGCCACTTCTTCCGGTGTTCCTTTTGTGAAAACAGTACCTCCGCGGTCGCCGCCCTCTGGTCCCATGTCGATGATGTAATCGGCCACTTTGATCACTTCCAGATTGTGCTCAATGATCACAACACTGTTGCCGCCATCCGACAGACGGCGCAGGATGTTGACCAGTTTATGGACATCCGCAAAATGCAGACCCGTGGTCGGCTCATCCAGAATGTATAAGGTCTTGCCGGTCGGTCTGCGGGAAAGCTCTGTTGCGAGCTTCACGCGCTGTGCTTCTCCACCGGAAAGGGTGGTAGATGACTGTCCCAGTTTGATATAAGAAAGTCCCACTTCATCCAGTGTCTTAATCTTCTGATAGATCCGCGGGACATTCTGGAAGAATTCCAATGCCTCCTCTACTGTCATATCCAGCACATCATAGATGTTCTTGCCTTTGTATTTAACCTCCAGTGTTTCCCGGTTATACCTCATACCATGACAAGTATCACACTTCACATATACGTCCGGAAGGAAATGCATTTCAATCTTGATAATGCCATCGCCGTCGCAGGCTTCGCACCGTCCGCCCTTCACGTTAAAACTGAACCGCCCTTTGCTGTAACCGCGCATCTTTGCATCGGTTGTCTGTGCGAACAGATCACGAATCAAGTCGAAGACTCCGGTATAGGTTGCCGGGTTGCTTCTAGGCGTCCTGCCTATCGGACTCTGGTCGATGCAGATGACTTTATCCAGCTGCTCGGTGCCAAGGATCTTTTTATGTCTTCCCGCAACAGAATGTGCGCGGTTCAGGGTCTTTGCCAGACTCTTATATAAGATCTCATTCACCAGCGATGACTTTCCGGATCCGGAAACGCCGGTCACGGCTGTCATCACTCCAAGCGGGAACTTCACATTGATATTCTTCAGGTTATTTTCTTCCGCGCCGACAACTTCTATCCATCCAGTCGGTTTTCTCCGCTCTTCAGGCACTGGGATCTTGATCCTTCCGGCCAGATAATCACCGGTAATGGATTTTTTACACTTCATGATATCGGCTGCTGTTCCGGTTGCCACGACTTCTCCACCATGTTCGCCAGCTCCCGGTCCGATATCCACAATATAATCCGCCTGCCGCATGGTATCTTCGTCATGCTCTACGACGATCAGCGTATTGCCCAGATCCCGCAGCTGCTTTAACGTTGCCAGCAGCTTATCATTATCTCTCTGATGCAGACCTATGCTAGGCTCATCCAGAATATACAGCACGCCAGTCAGGCCGGAGCCGATCTGTGTTGCCAGACGGATACGCTGTGCTTCGCCGCCGGAAAGGCTGGCAGCATAACGGGTCAGCGTCAGATACTCCAGACCAACATCCTGCAGGAAATTAAGACGTGCTTTCACTTCTTTTAAAATCGGACCGGCAATTTCCTGTGCTGCTTTCCCCAGTTTTCTGCCCTCACTCAGACGGGTAAAGAATTCCAGACTGTCCGTAATGGTCATATCGGAAACATCATGAATATTTTTATCACCAACTGTCACGGCAAGACTGAGTTTATTCAGTCTTTTTCCGCCGCACTCTTCGCAAGGACTGATCCGCATATATTCTTCATACTCGCGTTTGAAGGAGTCCGGGGATTCCCGGTATCTGCGGTTCAGGTTATTGATCAGACCCTCAAACACGATCGGATAAACTCCGCTGCCGCGCTGTCCTTTGTAGTGGACGTTCACGGATACATTATCTCCGTGCCATAACATTTCGCGGATCTTTTTCGGCAGTTTCTCAAACGGGGTATCCAGGCTGAACTTGTGCGCATCCGCCAGTGCCTTCAGTGTGGAATGCGTGAAGCTTCCTTCTTTTTTGGAACTGCCCCAGCCAGGTGCCACAATGGCGCCTTCCGTAATGGAAAGGCTCTGGTCCGGAATGATCAGCTCCGGATCAAATTCCATTTTGTAGCCGATTCCTGCACAGGATGGGCAGGCACCAAACGGATTGTTGAAAGAAAAGTTTCTCGGTTCAATCTCGCCGATGCTGATGCCGCAGTCCGGGCATGCAAAATTAGAAGAAAAATGGATCTCGTTGTTTTCATCCACCGGAAGGATCAGCTGCCCATCTTCTGTCCGGCTTGCACTTTTGCCGGCTTTCGGTTTCTCAGCGCCTTCCGGCCAGGAAACGATCTCCACTGTCATCAGTCCTTCCGCCTGCTTCAGGATGTTCTCAATGGAATCCGTCAGACGAGACTCAATTCCTT
>JAGCAK010000066.1 GCA_017652745.1 Lachnospiraceae bacterium | reverse complement strand
TGGGCGTTGGGGTTCCGACAATCCGTGAGGTGGTCCGCAATTTTAAGGCTGTGGAGCATAGGATCGAATATGTCTGCACCAAAAATGGTGTGAAATACTACAACGATTCCAAGGGAACCAATACGGATGCAGCCGCAAAAGCTGTTGGGTCTATGACCAGTCCGACGGTGCTGATCGCCGGGGGTTATGACAAGGGCGTGGACTTTACGGACTGGATCATATCCTTGACCTTGCCGTTAAATCCCATGATCCAGTCCGTAAAGTCCACGCCCTTGTCATAACCGCCGGCGATCAGCACCGTCGGGCTGGTCATAGACCCAACAGCTTTTGCGGATGCATCCGTGTTGGTTCCCTTGGAATCGTTGTAATATTTCACACCATTTTTTGTGCAGACATATTCGATCCTATGCTCCACAGCCTTAAAATTGCGGACCACCTCACGGATTGTCGGAACCCCAACGCCCATTGCCAAAGCGATAGCACAGGCTGCCATAACATTCTGCACATTATGGTCACCCAGGAGATTCATATCATAACGGTTGATGATCGGGACTGCTACGCCGTCAATTTTGAATGTGATCATATCCCCGTCCAGTACTATGCCGTCGTCCAGATCTTCCTTTAAAGAGAAATACCAGATAAACGGCTTAATATTTTTAGAGATTTCTCTCAGATATTCATCGTCATAATTGATGACACAGGTCTCTTTTTTTGTCTGCCTTTCTGTAATGGACAGCTTTGTCATCGCATAATTTTCAAAAGTTCCATGGCGGTCCAGATGATCCGGTGTCAGGTTCAGTATCGCGGATACCTTTGGATGGAATTCCTCCATAGACTCCAGCTGAAAACTGGAGATCTCTGCCACGATCACACAGTCATCCGTGGTCTCGGTTGCCACAGAAGCAAAGCTCGTGCCTATATTTCCGACCACAAATACTTTCTCAAACGCCGCCTTCATGATCTCGCCGGTCAATGCTGTCGTTGTCGTTTTTCCGTTGGTTCCGGTGATCGCAACCAGCTGTCCTTTGGAAAGCTCATACGCAATCTCCACTTCGCCCAGCACCTTCACACCGCATTCCTGCGCCAGTTTAACGTAAGGGGCGTTGATGGAGATTCCAGGGCTGAGCGCCAGAATATCAATGCCTTCGAAAGACTTTTCAGTCAGCTCGCCGGTCACCACTTCCGCTCTGCCCTCAAGGTCCAGTTCTTTCAAAAGAGCTTCCTTGTCCAGCTCCGTGTTTCCATCATAAAGGACCATCGAAACATCCAGATGGGAAAGCAGTTTAGCGACACCCTTGCCGGAAACTCCCATACCAAAAATCAGAATTTTTTTGCCATTCAGTTCCATTGTTCTCTTCCTATCTGATTCCAAAATATGCAATCGCACATAAAATTATTGTGATAATAGTAAACGCGCAGACGACCTTGACCTCGGACCAGCCTCCCAGCTCAAAATGATGATGGATCGGCGCCATCCGAAAGATCCTCTTGCCATGTGAGATCTTAAAATAGCCAACCTGAAGCATGACGGAGATGATCTCGATCAGGTAGATGAATGCCACCAGGATCAGGAAAATAGGCATCTTCAGCAGAAATGCCTCCGCCGCAACATATCCACCCAAAGCCAGCGAGCCGGTATCTCCCATGAATATCTTTGCCGGATAATGGTTGTAGATCAGGAACGCACAGAGCGCACCGATCATCGCCAGTGATGCCGGATCCAGCATGTGATTGATCTTTGCAACCGCCAGTGTGAAGAACAGGGCGATCACAATGGTTACGCTGGAAGCCAGACCGTCCAGACCATCCGTAAAGTTGGCACCGTTCACCGTGCCCAAAATCGCCAGAATGGCGATCGGATAAAACCATCCCTTCAGATCCACCATGCCGTAAAACGGGATCATGGTCGATGTCCCATTTGGGGTGCCAAGCGCCACATAAAGCATTAAAGCAACCATAAAGATGATCTGCAGCGCCATTTTCTGCCATGCCTTTAATCCCTCTGACTGATGCTTTTTGATCTTCAGATAATCATCCAGAAAACCGATCAATGCGTAAAGAAAGGTTGTGATCGCCACCGGCAGTACAAATGAAGGGTCAACGCCAACAAAAACCAGGGTGCCTATAAGCATCGCGATGATGATGCAGATGCCGCCCATCGTCGGGATTCCCGATTTTTTCAGATGCGCCTGCGGCCCGTCTTCCCGGACCTGCTGGCCGAATTTCAGTTTTTTCAGAATAGGAATAAAAACCGGGATCAGAATGATCCCCACAACAAAGCCGATTCCTAAAGCAATCAATGTAATCCAATTCATCCTCAAACCTCGCTCACAACCGCTCTATCATACATCATCCGGAGCAATATTCATATAAGATAATACTTCTACCATAATATTGTGAAATAATTCTGAAGCATACCGGCTGGCATCACCAGTGGCCGGCTCATCAATGGCCACGTAGCAGACCACTTCCGGGTCATCATACGGTGCGAAGCCAATAAAGCTGATCACGTAAACGTCCTCTGTTTTATCATATTTCTGTGCTGTACCGGTTTTACCTGCAATCTTGTATCCTTCAACAGCTGCAGCCTGTCCGGTACCCTCGGTAACGACCGAACGCAGGCAATCTTTTACGTAATCGCTGGTTCCCTGTGAGATCGTCTGGGCAACCAGGACCCTGTCAAAGGACCTGATCAGTTCATTGTTTCCATTGTAAATATCTTTGACTACGAACGGGCGGTATAAGTAGCCGCCGTTGATGATGGAGCTGAATCCGGTCGCCAGCTGGATCATCGTGGTATTGAAGTTCTGTCCAAATGAGTTGGTCGCAAGGTCCAGCACCGTCATATTATCCACGGTATATAACAGCGGTTCACAGCTCATTTCGTTCGGAAGGTCAATCTCTGTATACTGGCCAAAACCGAACTTCCGCTGATATTTGCAGAAGATATCGATGCCGATCTTCTGGGACATCTGTGCCAGAGAGATGTTGCAGGAACGTGTCAGCGCGCCCTTTACATCCATGGTGCCGTCGCCGCCACGGTTGTAGCACCAGATCGTTCTCTGCCATGGTGTATCTACAAAGAAATCCGCATAACCGATGCAGTCAAAGGTATCGGTCGGATAAATTTTGCTCTCTTCAATTCCCATAGCAACGGTAAACGGTTTAAATGTAGATCCCGGCTCGTAGCTCTGGGTAATGCAGAAGTTTCTCCAGACATCACTTAAGGCGTCTGTTGTCTCTGCATCACTCATAGCCTCAATCTGCTCCGGAGTATAGCGATGGGAAAGATCCCTTGGATTATTCGGATCAAAACTGCCGCTGTCAGCCATGGCATAGACTTCGCCGGTCTGCGGATTCATCAGCACCGCACCAACTGTCTTAGCATTGGTCTCTGCCTGGGTTGCAGCGATCCATTTCTCTACGATAGCCTGAATATTGTAGTCCAGCGTCAGACGGATGGTATCTCCATCTTCCGGCTCTTTCCGGACCGTCTCCAGGATATTATCACTGCTGACGTAGGTATACTCCATACCATCGTTGCCAAGCAGCTCGTTATTGTAACGGCTCTCCAGACCGTAGATGCCGTTTCCGTCCTGCGTGAATCCCAGCACGGAGCAAGCCAGCGTGCCGTAGGTATAGTTGCGGCGGTAGCTTTCTTCCAGCCAGACGCCGTTGACATTCCGGTCTGCCTTTTTATCTTCAATAAACTGCTCCACCTCAGCAAATGTCAGACCCTTTTTCAGGACCACATAACTGCTGTTCGGGTTCTCTGCGATCTTCGCACGCAGCTCTTCCGTTGGGATCTGGAAATGCTGCTCGATCAGAGAAACCGTCGGCTCTAAATATTTATCTTCTTTGTACAGGATAACTTTCGGATCAAGGATCAGATTGTAGACTTTGGTACTGGTCACCAGCTGCACGTTGTTGCGGTCTATGATGTCGCCACGCTTTGCGGTCAGCGTAGTGGTGGCAGTTTCCGATTGTGCCAGAGCGGCTTTGGCGTATTTATCGCCATCAAAAGCAAGGATCCAGGCAAGTCGCACGACCAGTGCGGCAAGAAAGACACCAAAAATAACCGCGATGATCTTGAACCGCTTCTGCATTAATCTTCCGTATTTCTGGTTCTTATCCTCTTTCCGGTTTGTCCGCTGCCGAGGTTCTGCCTTTCTTTCCCGTTTCATACTTCATCTATTATACACGAAATACCAACTTAGTTAGTTGGTATTTCTGCTACTTGCTGAACGTATTCAGATTCGGACGAATCATAGGTTCGGATCTGTCCCGCGGTGCTTCGGACCATGCCAAGCTCCGTTGTCGCAACCTGTACGACGTAGTTCAGATCTACGGCACTGTTCAGGTCGTACTGTCTGGAATCGTTCTGGCTCTTCAGTTCAGAGACCTGAGCCTCCAGTACGTTGATCTCCCGCTTCAGTCCGTTGTTTTCTCCTGCGATGCCAAGCATCGCCACGCACAAAGCTACGAGTAAGACAGCTGCGGCACAGATCAGGAAAAAGTTGATCATCTTTTTCTGTCTGGACACCTTCCGTGTCACCTGCTTTTGTCTTTCTGTTCTCTCCTTCGGAAGACGAATGCGCACAACCTCAGGTTCCACCCCTCTGCGGACCGTGTTACCTTCGGCAAAAATCCGCTCTACACTATTCACTTGTGGTCTGCTGTTGTTGTTTCTCGCTCTCATTTCCTCGTTCAAACACTCGCAGCTTTGCGCTGCTCGCTCTTTTATTTTTTTGACATTCCTCATCAGAAGGAATGACAGGCCTCTTAGTTATGACGCATCCCTTGCTTTTTCTTCCGCAGGTACAGACCGGGAAGTTTGGCGGGCAGATACAAGGGTCTTCTGCTGTCCGGAACGCGTTTTTGACGATACGATCCTCAAGGGAGTGGAAGGTGATGATTGCAAGCCTCCCTCCCGGATTCAGGGAATCGATCATCTCATCTATCGAATCCTTTAAAACATCCAGCTCCGCGTTTACTTCAATGCGAAGCGCCTGAAATGTTTTCTTCGCGAAGCCCTTCTTTCCTTTTCTGACCGATGCAGGGATGGCTGCCTCGACGATATCGGAAAGCTGCTTCGTCGTTGTGATCTCGTTTTTCTCTCTTTCGCTTACAATGTGCTTGGCGATGTTGTTGGCGAATTTTTCTTCACCGTATTCCCGGATGATCCTTGCCAGGTCTTCTTTGGAATACGTATTGACAATGTCCTTCGCGCTCACCGCGCCGTCGCGGTCCATCCGCATGTCCAGAGGAGCATCTTCTTTATAGGAAAAGCCGCGCTCCGGATTGTCGATCTGATAGGAGGAAACTCCGATATCAAGCAGGATGCCGTCGACCTTTTGAATATTTAATTCATCAAGGATCTTCCGGATATTAACGAAATTGTTTTTTACCAGGGTGATCTTTTCTTCAAACCCTGCCAGCCTCTTAGCTGCTGCTTTAAGGGCTTCTGCGTCCTGATCGATCCCGATCAGGTGTCCTGTGGTCAACCGCTTTACAATTTCCAGGGAGTGTCCGCCGCCACCAAGCGTTCCATCTACATAGATGCCGTCGGAGTGGATGTTTAAACCTTCCAGACATTCATTCAGAAGAACGGACGTGTGTTTAAATTCCAAATCCCCACTCTCCCATATGTTCAGCGATATCGTCCATATTGTCGTAGGTGGAGCCCTTCTCCCAGGCTTTCTTGTCCCAGATCTCTATTCTGGCTCCGGTGCCGACCATGGTGATGTCTTTCTCCAGTTCCGCGAAATCTCTTAAATTCTGCGGAAGGAGGATTCGTCCCTGTTTGTCCAGTTCTGCGTCCATGGCACCAGCCATGAAGTGCCGCACGAATTTTCTGGCGTCTTTATTGGCAACAGGCAGGCTGCGGAGTTTTTCGGAAAAGCTTTCCCACTCTTCAGACGGAAAAACCCACAAGCAGCCGTCCAAGCCCTTCGTTACCACGAACCGTTCACCAAGCAGTTCCCGGAATTTCGAAGGGACT
>JAGCAK010000065.1 GCA_017652745.1 Lachnospiraceae bacterium | reverse complement strand
GAAACACTTACCAGAGAATGTGCCGTAGATCTGGCAGCTCTCGTAAGAAGCGGATACAACATTTTCATAAGCGGTGATAACGTCATAATAGGACTAAGTCCAAGTGACTTCAGAAAAGAAGGAAGCCACAGCGGCTTAGTCCATTTTTGTTTAATCAGTCAATAAGACCGGTTCGGATATGCAGCCCAAAGCAATCAAGTACCGGCACATAATGAAAATCGAAGGAGGCAATCTATGACAAAGAAGAGCAGAAGTCTGAAGGTGCTCAGCCAGTCCGGCTACAAGTACCGCGAAACACCTACGATCCAGCTTAAAGGCCAGTGGCTCAAAGAGCTTGGGTTCAATATCGGGGACTATATCTCCATCAGCTGTGAGAATGGCAAACTGATCATCACGCCTGACGCAGAAAAGGCGGCTATGAAGGAAGCGGAAGCGGCATTCATGGAAAGAGAGATGAAGTCGCTCAATAAAAGGTTTGCAGCCGAGAAAAAACGGCTCCATGCTCAGTATGTCGCTGAACGAGAAGCTCAGTACGTAGCAGAAGGTAGGTGATGAACATGGGGAAGATCATATTGGTAGGAGCCACAAAAGGTGGCGTTGGAAAGAGTGTGAGTTCCTATAATCTGGCTTACTCACTTGCAAGCGAAGGGAAGACGGTCCTGGCTGTAGATTTCGACAGTCAGGCGAACCTTTCAACCTGCTTTGGGATTGAGGATCCGGCAGCGGTGCCGGTTACTATCGGTCATCTGATGATGGCGCAGATCGATGATGAAGAGCTGCCGGAGCCTTCGGAGTACATACAGAGACGTAACGGCGTTGATTTTATTCCGGCATCTATGGTTCTGTCAGCAGTTGATGCAAAGCTCAGGCTTGAAATGGGCGCTGAGCGGATGCTGGCAAACATCTTGGAACCGCTTCGGGATGCATACGACTACATTATCATTGATACCTGTCCGGCACTTGGAGCACTTACCATCAACGCATTAGCGGCTGCGGACAGCGTGGTTATCACGGTCAATCCTCAGTTACTGGCTATGAAGGGGCTGCAGGAGTTCCTGAAGACTATAAAGAAGATCAAGAGCCGCATCAATCCGAAGCTGGAAGTCGAGGGCATCCTGCTGACGATGTGTGAGGCAAGGACAAACCTCTGCAAAGTTATTTCAGAGCAGCTGACGGAAACCTTCGAGGGTAAGATAAGGATCTTCGAGAGCAAGATCCCGAGCACCGTAAAGGTAGGCGAGAGTGTTTTCTACAGTGAGCCTCTGTTGGAGTATGCACCGCAGACAAAGGCCTGTCAGGCATATCTGGATTTCGGGAAGGAGTTGATCGCATATGAAAACAAATCAGCCTAAGAGAAAAGTGTTCAACGATGCGATTGACCTGCTGACCGGTGATGCTCCTGAGTGCGGCGTTCAGATGATCCCGATAGACAAGATCGTTCCGTTTCATGAGCATCCGTTCAAGCTGTATCAGGGAGAGAGGCTTGATGATATGGTTGACAGCATCAAGGAGCACGGCATATTAAGCCCTGTGATCGTACTTAAGACAGCAGACGGGTACGAGATGCTTGCAGGTCATAATCGGCAGAATGCGGCGAAAATAGCAGGCCTGACAGAGGTTCCTGCTATCGTCAAGGATGGTCTGACGGAAGAAGAGGCTTGGGTGTACGTGGTCGAGACAAATGTGATCCAGCGTTCCTTCAATGATCTGTGCGTTACAGAGCGTATCGCTGTTCTGTCTACAAGGTATGATAAGGTCTGCGGCACCAAGAAGCGGGAAGAAATCCTTGAAGAGCTTCATCGGCTCAACGGAGACGGTGGACATCATGTCCACCGACAGGCAAAGTCCAGAGAGCTGATCGGGCAGGAATACGGCATGACCGGAAGACACATTGCAAGGTATATCCGCTGTGATCAGCTGATACCGGCGTTCAAGGAAATGCTGGATGACGGCTCCTTAACTATGGTGGTAGGGGTCGAGATATCCTTCTTGTCGAAGGAAGAGCAGGCGCTGGTGTTCAGCGTTATGGAGAAGAACTGCATCAAACTGAAGAAAGATATAGCAGGGAGGCTCAGAGCGGCAGCAGGTTCAATCACGGAAGAGACCGTACAAGCGATACTTGGACTTGATAAGCCGGTTACAGAGGTCAGGAGACCGGTGAGCATCAAGCTACCGGCAAAGGTCTATCACAGGTATTTTGCCAATACGGCCGCAAAGGATGTGCAGAGCATATTGGAAGAAGCCCTTGATCTGTATTTCGAGAGGAAGGGGGCATAGGCTATGTATACACAACAGGAACTGGCTGCAATCGACCGAAGCTATTTTGCTGTCATTGTCGCCGATGAATACGATGTAACGCTAATGTCTCTGAACACGCGCCATATGTGGCAGCTGCATAATGTGGAGTTACCGGATGGGGAATTGACCGTGCTCTTCCACAAGCATCACGCTTCGGATCCGTACCACCTGCAGGGCAAAAGAAAAACAATGAGTCGCGCTATAAGGGATATAAAGAATCATGACGAATATCAGCTCAACGGCAGAAAGCCGGTCAGAAGACACTGAATAAGAGCGGTAGCACCCATAATCGGATGTTACCGCTCTTTTCTGTTTGGCAGAGATTACTTTCTGTTCTTCCTGCAGTGACGAAGCTTCAGATAGTCGCAGACTGCATCGTGGCAGTTGTTGATCTCCTGGTAGCCGCGGCTGGTCTTAAGCTTGATCTCAACGCAGATCTCATCGTTAGTCTTGTTTTCAAGCTTCAACCTAATGATCTGAGCGAAGCGCGGGTTCGTTCTGTCAAAATGAGCAAGAAGCTCAACCTTCAGCTCTTCTTCTGTAGATGGCGGGCAAAGCTTGTCCATAACCTGATCTTCGAGGGAAGGCTGGCTTTCATCAGCCATCTCAAAGGTCTTTCCTTCGTACTCATAATCAAGAGACAGGATCTCAACACGGTAAGTGTTGCGGCGTTCGAGAAGGCCCTTGTTGGGGCATCCGGTGCAGCGTCTGGTGTAAGGGCATATCTTGTCACTTCCATCAGGGTTCTTACCGATGATGCAGCGGCCTTCGCGGCGCATCTTCATGTCTTCGTTAAGTTCCGCCCAGAAGTCGATCATGTAGCTTTGGAAGCATTCTTCACGGATGGGCATAAAGCCGATCTCATAGCGGAATTCTCCGAGTCTCATGGTTGTGAAGTTTGCCTGGATGTACATACCGGGCTGAAGGTCATAAAGATCCTTCCTGAAAGGTACAAGTACCTTGCCGGGTGCTACAGGCTTGCCGTCAAACGACTGTCTTTTGCTGTACTTCTGCGGGTTACTGTAATCTGGAATACGTGCCATAGCTTTTTCCTCCTGTGATTGGCGCGGAGGAAATCCGCAGTATGGCGCGTATTCTGTTTTGCTCTTAGTTGGCCATTCATCAGGGTTTCCTCCTGTTTTGCGTGAATGGCCAGCTTTCTCACGGAGCTGGTCCTGTTACTTGTTGTATCCCCGGAGTCGGTGAGAACCGGCTTAGCTAAGGTCGGCGGGTCTCCGAGAATTATTGCTTAGAAAAATATCCCTTTTCTCAAACTCTTATGCGTTCGCTTAAAAATGTGTTGTTTGGGATAGATTTTTAAGCCCAAATGTGCTATACTATATAAGGCGTTTTGCGTCTTGTCGGGGAACGCCTGCCGGAATCTGCAGTTTTCCGTTGATGCTGGCTGTTCCCTAAGCACAAGTCCATTAAACCAAAATCGGCGGTTAAAGGCTTTGCCACCGTTTTGCCACTGTTTTGCCACTGTTTTTCCCGACTGCATGAAAGGAGGATTTTGATGAGGGAACTGAATATCGCGACCTTTATCCAGATCATGCAGGTTGGATTAAAGACGCACGACAAACAATTTGCCGCAGGAGAGTTTCTTCTGGAAGCTCTGAACAGACCAAATGATGATAGGTTTGCAGGATATTACGAAGGATTATCAGACAAGAAGGTCAGTAAGCTTGTAAACAGACAAAGCCCGGTGCCGGACGGCATCCAGCAGGCATCGCTGGTTCCGGAACTAGCTGCGGATGCGGTCAAGTACTACGAAACAAAGGTCATGGCTGATATGAATCCATTCCGTAAGGATGATGTATTCAGCCAGCTGATCAAAGTGATCAAGGAAGATACAGAGATCGGCGATAAGAAGCGTGAAGAGCTGCTTAAGCTGTACGACGAAGGCAAGGAAGGTACCTTCCTTGGAGAACTGTTCCTGTATGTGGTCAACAGACCGAATACTCCGGGTGACTCTTTTGTAGGGTATGAGGATGCACCGCTTATCGGCGAAGCAAATTATGAGTGTCCGTTGTGTCATAACAAGCTGGTTGAGACAGTGAAGGATAAGCCCGTCAGACGTTATGAGATCACTCAGATTTTCCCGGAAGGGCTTTCAAAGGATAAGGAGAAGGAGCTTGCGGCTATATATCCGAAACCGAAGGATCTTGATTCTCCGGACAACCTGATCGCACTCTGCGACCGCTGTTCAAAAGACTATCTGTCAGATCCGACGGTGGATGATTATAAGAAGCTCCGGGATATTAAGACGGTTCTTTCGAGAAACTTCAAAGCGAAGGAGGCCGTTAGTGCGGTGCAGCTTGAAGAATACATCCGTGTTGTGCTTGATGCACTGGCACAGGTGGATGATTCCGTACAGCTGGTGCCGCTGGAATATGACGCTATCCACATAGATAAGAAGATACCGGACTTTATTCTGAAGAATGAGATCCAGATAAAAGTCCTTCAGTACTACAGATACATAGAGTCCATCTTTTCTGACTCAGAGACGGATTTTGACATGATTGCGTCAGAGGTCAAGATGAGCTCTAAGAAGTTGGAAAAGAGCGGAATGTCACAGCCGGATATCATAGAGTATCTTGCTGAGTGGATCCGTAACAAAACAAGTTTAGGAACAGAAAGCAAGACGGCCTGCCGCATAGTCGTTGCCTTCTTTATCCAGAATTGCGAGGTGTTCTACAAAGATGAAGTTTCCAAGTAAAGTGACTCCATACAAAGAAAGCATCATCGCTAAGTTCCCAATGGTTCTGGAAAAGCTGGAGAAGAAAGATATGGCTCCAGGGGAACTGTATAAAAGCGTTAAGAACAAGGTTGCTGATATTAAAGAGTTCATGGACATCATGGACTGTCTGTATGCCCTGAATAAAATCGAATTAGACGGGGAGGTGGTTCATTATGTTGGTTGAAGTACAATGCGATAAGTTCATATCACATGGAAAGATCAGAGAACCGATACGCTTCCACAAGGGACTGAATACAGTCCTGGGTGATGATAACGGGTCTAACTCCATCGGTAAGTCAACGTTCCTTATGATCCTTGACTTCGTTTTTGGTGGAAAAGACTATGTAAACAAGTGCACCGACGTTCAGCTGAACGTGGAAGAGCACAACATCAATTTCACGTTCGAGTTTGATGGCGAGTTATACCATTTTTCGAGAAACACCGTGTCCTACAATACAGTGACGCGCTGTGATAAAGACTATAATCCTCTGCCGGAAGACAGCCAGATGACGCTGCCGTCATATTGTGCATTCCTGGCTGAGAAGTATGGCACTTCTGTTGAAGAGGGCTTAACATGGCGTGCAGCTGTATCCCGTTATATCCGTGTATGGAAAAGGGAAACTCTTGATGAAGAGAGACCGCTTAGAGCGGCGAAGGATGAGAGTGCAGAGATTGCAATCAAGAAGTATATGCAGTTCTTTGGAAGGTACCTGCCTGTAGAGGCTCAGATACAGCAGGCGAAAGCCGCTGAGGATGAGAAGGATGCATTCAAGAAGTCTACGGATTATAAACACATCCAGGCTGCAAAGAATAAAACTGAGTATGAAGAAAACGAGAAACGCATTGGCGTTTTGAAGCAGAAGGAACAGGAGCTTGCTGAACAGAGCAACAAGGGGCTTCTGGATCTTGATGCTTTCCAGACAAGACATCTGACGGAATTAGAGAACCAGCTGCTCCTGTACCGCAGGCAGAAGGCCAGAGTGCAGACACAGCTGAATTCTATTCGTCGTGAGATGACGGAGGGTAAGAAGAGCTTTAAGAAAACATACAGTGACCTGGAAAGATTCTTCCCGGGTGTGGAGTTCCAGACGCTTGAAAATATAGAGGGATTCCATCAGAAGCTTGCAAAGGTTCTGGGCGATGAGTTCAAGGAAACCGAGAAGGACTTGGCAACAACCTACATGATGCTCAGTAATGAGATTGTCAGGATCCTTAGTGAGATCGAAGAGATCAAGAAGATCCCGAATGTCTCCGAGGCTATCCTGAAGGAATATGCTCAGCTCAACACAGAACTGAATAACCTCATGACGGCAAATGCAAATTATGACCGTTTGAATGAGCTTAAAGCTATTGCTGCTGAGTACGCTGAGACAAGAGACAGGGTTATTCGTGATCAGCTGTTTGCGATAGAGTCGGATGTGAACCAACGCATGAGAGAAGTCAGCGAGAGCATCTTCAGAAATGAGAAACGGATGCCGCCGGTACTTCGTATGGTGCATTTAAAGAAGTACACCTTTGATACTCCGAATGATGGTGGTACCGGTGCTCAGTACAGAGGTCTCATCACGTTCGATCTGGCAAATCTGGACATTTTACCGCTTCCTTTTGTGGTACACGATTCGCCGCTGTTGAAAAATATAGAGAAGAGGGTTCTTGCAGAGATCATACGCCTGTATGCAGAGCAGGAAGCCTCAGGAAAGCAGGTATTTATAGCGTTCGATATGCTTGATACATATACGGATGAAATGCAGAAACTATTAAGGGATCACTTGGTATTAGAGTTATCGCCGGGTGGGAATGAACTGTTTGGCCGTGCGTGGAATAAAGAAACGGAGACCGAAAACGATGGCGAATAAGAAAGAAACAAAGACACATTTTAACTATAACCGTCTGTGGAAGCTGCTGATTGATCGCGGCATCCAGAAGCAGGAACTTCAGAAAATGAGTGATGTCAGCGCTGCTTCTATCGCAAAGATGGGGAGAGGGGAAAACGTTACAACCGATGTGCTTCTAAGAATCTGCGAAGCACTGGATGTTAATGTGGAAGACATCATGAAGAGGGTCCCGAATGAAGATAAGGGGACTGAGTCCTGATTATGGGACAGGTAGTTTTATATACTAAATACAGATGAAAGGAAGTGCCGCTTATGCTGCCTGAAGAACGAGCACGAGAAAAAATCGATAAGCAGCTTATTAATGCTGGCTGGGATATTGTGTCAAGAAATGAGTATGTCCCGAAGTCAACATCGGCTGTGAAGGAAGGCCTTATGCAGGGGAACACAGAGAGTGACTACCTGCTCTTTGTCGATGATAAGGCTATTGCTGTAGTTGAGGCGAAGCGTGAAGATAATCCGCTTGGACCTGAGGTTGAGAAGCAGGCTGAAGGCTATGCCAGAAGCCCGCAGGATTGGTATGGGCTTTGGTATCAGGGTCTGATCCCGCTTGTGTATATGGCAAACGGAAAGAAGATCTACTTCAAGAACATGCTGACTGATCCTGATGGCGATTATGTTGAGCTTTCGGAGATGCATTCTCCGAAGAAGATGCTGTCGCTCATCAATAAGATGTCTGAGTACGGTGCGCTTCCGCGTCTTGAAAAGAAGGGGCTTCGTGACTGCCAGTACAATGCAGAGATCGAACTTGAAAAGTCCATGAAAGAAGGTAAGAAGAAAAATCTTGCAATTCTTGCGACCGGTTCCGGTAAGACCTATCTTGCATGTCTTGCAAGCTACAGGCTTTTGAACTATACGCCTACAAAGAGGATCCTCTTCCTTGTAGACAGAAATAACCTTGCAAGGCAGACAGAAGCTGAGTTCAGCCAGTTCGACCGTACCGAAGGTCAGGTTGAAATGAGCTCTCTGTACGAGATCAAGCGTCTGAAGAAGGAAAACGATATAAAGGCAGATATCGTTATTTCCACTATTCAGAAGCTTTTTGCAGTGCTTACGGGTCAGGCTCTTTCAGATGATAGCGAGGACGCTGAAGACGAAAAGACTATGACGGATGAAGAGAAGGAAACGAAGGAAGTCATCACGCTTGGTGATGATCTGAAGCTTCCTCCAGATCACTTCCAGTTCATTATCGTTGACGAATGCCACAGATCCATCTATGGCAAGTGGAGAGCTGTCCTGGATTACTTCTCAGGCGCAAAGGTTTTGGGACTTACGGCGACACCTACACCGGAAGCATACGCGTTCTTCAATAATAACATCATTGAAGAATACACTTATGATGAATCCGTGGTAGACGGCGTTAATGTTCCGTCACGTGTTTACCGTATCGCCACTGAGATCACGGAGCACGGTGGAGCTATCAGATCCGGCACGAAGGTTACGGAGACAGTCCGTAAGACCGGAGAGACTACAACATATGATGCGCCGCAGCGGATTGATTATGACAATATGCAGCTTGACCGCTCTGTTGTGAACAGAGATCAGATCAGGAAGGTGCTGACTGCATATAAGAAGGCAATTTATGAGGAGCTGTATCCGGAGCGTGAAAAGAGCTGGGAGTATATTCCGAAGACGCTCATTTTCGCTAAAGACGATAATCATGCTTCTGAGATCGTGGAAGGCGTGAAGGATGTCTTTAAGAGTGAGTTTGAAAACGAAGAGGTTCCGGAGCATTTTGTACAAAAGATCACCTACTCTTCTGGAGACTCCAACGGTTTAATCAGGGATCTTAGAACTGAGAAGGATTTCAGAGTTGCGGTTACGGTTACGCTGGTTGCGACCGGTACCGATGTAAGACCTCTGGAAGTGGTTCTGTTTATGAAGGATGTCCGTTCGGATGTGCTCTACACACAGATGAAGGGACGCGGCTGCCGTATCATCAGCGATGACAAGCTCCGTGAGGTTACACCGAATGCCAATACGAAGGAATGCTATTACATCGTTGACGGCGTAGGCGTTACAGAGCATGAAAAGATCATTCCACATCCGGTCATCAATCCGGGTCCTGGAAAGAAGATCCTGTCGTTGGAACACTTGTTAGAGCATCTGGCACACAATGAAGTGAGCGATGAGAACCTGTGGCTGTTAAGAGACTACTGCTCTACCATCAACAGGCGGTATGAGGATAATCCGTTGTTTGGCAGACACCTGGATTACTTCATCACGACCTACGGCTTTGCTCCGAGAACTATTGCAGGAAATATCCAAAACGCAACAGATCAAGGTTTGCTGATTGAGGTTGAGTACATTGATCCGTCGCACGATAACAGCGAACGTATGGCGCTGATATCAAGTCTGATCAGTAATATACCTGCAAGGAAGAAACTGCTTGAAATGCAACGCGGTTATATTCTGAATACCGAAGAAGATCCGGATGAGGTTATCTATGCCGGGTTCTCAAAGGAAACAGCGAAGAGCTTCATAGAGAACTTCGAGAAGTATCTGAATGATAACAAGGACAGCATAGAAGCGCTCAGGATCATTTACAATTCCGAGGACACCATAATCACACATGAGATGTTGAGTGAACTTCGTGATAGGCTCCTGGCTGAAAGCAGGCAATATGGCGTGTATCAGATCTGGAAGAACTACAAGGTGCTGGATACCGAAGGCAATGTGGATGATCTGGATGTGAAGACGAACGTGAATGCTCTTACGAACCTGATTCAGATTGTCCGGTATGCATACAGGAAGAACCAGAAACTTACAAGTCTCATCAATGGCTACGCTAAGCGGTTCAGCTTGTACTGCGGACAGCAGCAGCGTGTTCTGACCGAGGATCAAGTGGAGATTATGCGGCAGATAGCAGAGTTCGTTATCAATGACGGTGCTATCTCCGTGAAGGAACTGAATGAGATTGATACAGACCTTTGGAGAAAAGGTGTTACAAGTTTCGGAGGCAAGGCGCTTGCAGAAGAAATGCAGGCACTATCAAGATTTTTATTAAAGGTGGCATAATATGGCAAATCAAAATCAAAAAACAGAAGGTGCGTTATTAAAGAAGGTATGGGATATTGCAAATGTCCTTGCAGCGGCGGGTGTAGGGTTTACTGATTACATCACCCAGCTGACATATATTCTCTTCCTGAAGATGGATGATGAGAAGGAAGAACTGGGATTGGGAAGTTCTATACCAGAAGGATACAAGTGGGCGGATCTTGTGCAGCTCAGTGGAACTGATCTGGTAGATAAGTATGAGGAGATCCTGGAGGAACTTTCCAAGGATGAAGGCCTAATCGGAACCATATTTACCAAGGCGACAAATAAGATTGACCGCCCAGTAATGCTGAAGAAGGTCATCGATATGGTGTCAGAAGAGAACTGGTACATGATGGAGGGTGATTTCAAAGGCGCTATTTATGAAGGCATACTCGAAAAGAACGGACAGGATAAAAAGAGCGGTGCCGGTCAATACTTCACTCCGAGAGCCCTCATATCTGCAATAGTTGATGTTGTTGATCCAAAGATAACAGAAACCGTTGCGGATCCTTGTTGTGGAACAGGCGGCTTCCTTCTTGCTGCTTATGAACATATGCGTAAGCAAAGCAAAGATGTGGAGAAACAAAAGTTCTTAAAAAACAACGCCCTTTATGGAGCAGATAACACTTCACTTGTAGTAACGCTGGCATCAATGAATTTGTATCTGCATGATATTGGCGTAAACAAGAGCCCGATTGCTTATAAAGATTCACTTATTGAGACTACGGATGATCTCTATCAGGTCGTTATGACTAATCCGCCATTTGGAACGCGTCCGCAAGGAAGTGTTGAGGTTTCTGCAAATAGGCCAGAATTCATTAAAACATCGGATAATCAGGTTAATTTCTTGCAACATATTATGTCCATAGTAAAGACCGGAGGCAGAGTTGGCGTTGTATTGCCAGACAGCGTTCTCACAGATGGTGATTCTACTAAAAGAGTACGTGATAAGTTACTCAAAGATTATAACCTTCACACAATCCTTAGATTACCTACTGGGATATTCTATGCTAATGGTGTAAAGACAAATGTTCTCTTTTTTGATAAAGGAGAGCCGACAAAAGATATATGGGTTTATGATTATAGAACCGGTATCAAGCACACAATGGCAACGAAGCCTATGACGCGAGATAATCTACAGGAATTTGTGGATTGCTACTGTTCTGGACATATGCAGGATAGGAAAGAAACATATGATGCAGAGACAAACCCAAACGGAAGATGGAGAAAATTCTCAGAAAAAGAAATACAGGACAGGGAAGATCTTAGTTTCAAGTGGATAGATTTTACAGAAGAAGATGACAGAACTGTTTCAGAAGTATTAGATGATATGCAGTCTGAAGCTGACAGGATATCTGAGGCGGTTGCGAACCTAAAGGAGTTATTAGGAGGGGTTGAACTGTGATAGATACTGAAAAATTGCGCAGCAGAATCCTTTCTTTGGCAATGAAAGGTGAGTTGTCAGAAAGAATAGAAAGCGATGGCGATGCAAAGGAACTGTATTCAAGAATTTTGACAACAAAATCCGAACTTGTGAAAAAAGGGGAAATTCGGAAAGACAAAAAATATGACGAATTGGATCCCGAACAAACACCGTTTCAGTTGCCAGATACGTGGACGTGGGTAAGATTTGGTAAGATTATCAACTTGCAGTCAGGGCAAGATCTGAGCCCAAGTGACTATAATGCAGAACATAAAGGAATTCCATATATCACAGGAGCAAGCAATTATTCTGACGATGGTTCTATAATAATTAACAGATGGACCGAGTCACCTAAGGCATTTGCTAGGAAAAACGATATTTTATTAAGCTGCAAGGGGACTGTAGGAAAGCTGGCTATTCTGCAGGAAGATGAAGTCCATATAGCCAGACAGATAATGGGCATAAGAGCATTTGAAGTTAGTGTTGAGTTTATGTTCTATTATCTACAATCAATGATATATGGGATAAAGGAAGCACAGAAGGGGCTCATTCCAGGAATAGAAAGAAATGATGTCCTTGATTTATTATGCCCATTACCACCTGTACTTGAGCAAGAAAGAATTGTTAAGAAGGTCAGGTTCCTTTTTTCTGAATTAGATACTATTGATGGACTGCAATCGCAGTACATATCAGATGCAGAAGTATTAAAGGGGAAACTAATTGATGCAGCTATTCAGGGCAAACTGACAAAACAAATTGAATCTGATGGGAACGCAGAAGACCTGCTAACCAGAATTACAAACGAAAAGAAAGAACTGATTAAATCAGGGAAAATTCCCAAAGAAAAGAGATTGCCCGCTGTATCTGATAAAGAAATTCCTTTTGAAATTCCATCAAGCTGGCGCTGGGTCAGGGTTCAAGACGTCGCGTCGTATATTACTGACTATGTTGCAAATGGGAGTTTCGCAACATTGAAGGCTCATACAAAAACATATAAAGAACCAAACTATGCTTTGTTTGTAAGAACTATGGATTTGAGCTCTGGATTTAAGGAAGGTTGTTCTTATATAGATAAAGCTTCGTATGACTTTTTAGAGAAATCACGGTTGTTTGGAGGAGAACTAATACTTCCTAACATAGGTGCTTCCATCGGGAAAGCATTTATTATGCCAGATATGAAAATGCCGATGTCGCTGGCACCAAACTCTATTCTTTTAAAGTTTATTGAGCCAGTAATGAACGAATATTTTTCCTTTGTGGTTAAATCCACTTATGGCGGAAAACTACTTAATAAAACACAAGGCGGAAGTGCAACGGCAAAGTTTTCAAAAACGGATTTAAGATCCTTAGTCGTACCACTTCCTCCATTGAACGAGATTAAGAGGATAGTAGATACTCTTAATCGTATGAATGCAATATTAGAATAATGAGGTGTGCTATGAGCGAACAAAACCAATTTGACTGGGTTGATTTTTACAAGGAGTTATCCAGCAAATTACTTCAGTACAAGAGCAATCGATCAGAGCTGGTTGAAAAGGTCAAAAGAATCTATGAAATCACTGGTCTTAATCTTCCTACTCTGGAAAAGGACAACCAGATCGTTGACATTGATCCGTTCACCTTCTTCGGCCTTTTCAACAAGAAGCTGACGGACGCAAACCGTCTTTCCATCTTGAAGGCAGTAGCAGAACTGTTTGATATAAAGGCACCGGTTCCAACAGCCTTTGATAGTATTCCTGTGCTGAATCCGCAGAATGCCACCTTTTATTATTTCATTCCGGACCGTGGCGATGATGACATTCAGGATCTCTGGGAACTGTTTGACGCTGCTCTTGCATATGCAAAGAGTCCGTCACCGGAGACAATAGCTCAGGTATCAAAGTACTTCGATCTGTGCATCAACAAGAAGGGTAATGGCAACAGCAAGATCACAATGGGGCTGTACTGGATAGCGCCGAATTCTCTTCTGAATCTTGACCAGCGTAACACATGGTATATCTATGAATCCGGAAAGCTTCCAGAAGAGCTTGTAAAGACGCTTCCGGAGATTGAAGCAAAGATTCCGTCAGAGAAATACTTCGATATTGTTGAGAAGCTTCGTGCTTACCTTCAGAGCGGCGAGAGTGAATTGAAGGATTTCAAGGAGCTAAGCTTCGAGGCGTGGAGATATTCTGAGCAGGTAAATCAAGAGCAGGCAGCAGCTAAAAAGGCTGAAGCACAAAGAGAAAATAAAGGTGCTGCAGTAGCTGACGAAGGTATAGAGACTGTACATTATTGGATCTATTCTCCGGGTAACGGAGCCGAATACTGGGATGAGTTTTATGACGCTGGTATTATGGGCATCGGTTGGGATGAAATCGGTGATCTTTCCGTATATAACAGCAAAGAGGAAATGAAGATCGCTATGAAGGAAAAGATCGATCCTTCAAAGCCATATAAGAATGCTGCTCATGCGACATGGCAGTTTGCAAATGAGATGAAGCCCGGCGATATTGTTTTCGCAAAGAAAGGAATGCATCTTGTTGTTGGCCGCGGTATCGTGGAATCTGGGTATGAGTTTGATCCTAATCTCAGTCACGACAGAAATATACGTAAGGTCAAATGGACACATAAGGGCGAATGGCAACATCCGGGTCAGGCTGTAATGAAAACACTCACAGACATTACAGCATATACGGATTATGTTGAAAAGCTGAATGCTCTGTTTGAAAGCGAGATTGAAGACGATATCGAAGAACCGGTCGAGGCCGTTCTGAAACCGTATGATGCGGATATGTTCCTTGAAGAAGTCTTCATGGACAAGACCAAGTACGATACGCTGGTTGCCCTGGTAATGAAGAAAAAGAATGTGATTCTGCAAGGTGCTCCGGGTGTTGGAAAGACTTTTGCTGCAAAGAGACTTGCTTACTCCATTATGGGTGTTAAGGATCCGTCACGTGTAATGATGGTTCAGTTCCACCAGAGTTATTCATACGAAGATTTCATTATGGGATTCCGTCCTACACAGGAAGGCGGATTTGAGCTGAAGCGTGGAGCCTTTTATGATTTCTGCAAGTCAGCTGAGGTAGACAGTGAAGATACACCGTATTTCTTCATCATCGATGAGATCAACCGTGGAAACCTTAGTAAAATCTTCGGAGAGCTGTTCATGCTGATCGAAACAGATAAGCGTGGTATAGAGCTGAAGCTGCTCTATGCAGATGAAAAGTTCTCTGTTCCTAAGAATGTTTATATCATCGGTATGATGAATACGGCTGACAGAAGCCTTGCGATGATGGACTATGCGCTTCGCAGAAGGTTTGCGTTCTTTGATATGGAGCCTGGATTTACCACAAAGGGCTTTAGGCAGTATCAGGAAGGCCTGCAGAGTGAGAAGTTTAATAGGCTGATTGATCGTGTGGAAGCGCTTAATGCGGATATTGCTACCGATGATTCTTTAGGAGAAGGTTTCTGCATTGGTCACAGCTATTTCTGTGAACTGAAGGAAACATCTGATCAGACGCTGTCAGGCATTGTAGAATTTGAACTTGTTCCGTTGCTTAAGGAATACTGGTTCGATGAACCGGCAAAGGCTAAGACATGGATCGAGGATTTAAGGAGTGCGATTAAGTGATACCAATTCAGAATGTGTATTACATGCTCTCATATGCCTTCCGGGTACTAAATGAGCAGGGATACAAAAGCATAGCTACTGAAGAATTTCATAATGTGGCGGAACTATGCGCGTCCATTCTGACTAAGGGAGTTTCGCTTCAGCTTAAGCGCGGCCTTGGAAAAGAATACATTTCCGAGACAGAGGCGCTTTCTTCGCCACGCGGAAAAATAGATGTAACAGCTTCTATTAAAGATCTAAGCAAGGTCAAGGGACAGCTGGTTTGCACTTATGATGATTTCTCCGTCAATTCATATATGAACAAGATCATAAAGACTACGATGGAGTTGCTGTTGAAGTCAAAGATATCTCCGGCAAGGAAGAAGGAGATCAAGAAGCAGCTGGTCTTCTTCGGAGAAGTCGATACGCTGGATGTTCATACGATTAACTGGTCAATGCGGTTCAATCGTAACAATCAGAGTTACAGAATGCTGGTTTCCATATGCCATCTTGTGATTAAGGGATTATTGCAGACTAAATCCGACGGCTCCACGAAGCTGATGGACTTTCTGGATGATCAGCAGATGCATCACCTGTATGAGAAGTTCATTCTGGAATATTACAATACGGAGTATAAGCATCTGAAGGTCAAAGCGTCTGCTTCCATGATGGACTGGCAGGTAGATGATGGCTTCCGGGATCTACTTCCAAAGATGAAAACGGATATCACACTGACCTGTGGTGATCGGACGCTCATTATTGATGCTAAATATTATGAACGAAACCTGCGGGAGCAGTTCGGTAAGGTGTCGATACCTACGGGAAATCTTTATCAGATCTTCACTTACGTTAAGACAAAAGAGAATGAGCTGGCGAAAGTGCCACATGAGAAAGTTGCGGGTATGCTCCTGTACGCACAGACCGAGGAAGAAGGTAAGTTCAATAATGAGTATCTGATGATGGGAAATCGCATATGTGTCAGGACACTGGACTTAAGCGGTGACTTCCAGTCTATAAAGGATCAGCTGGATGAAATAGCTGAGAAGTATCTACTGGTAAAAGCAGCATAAATCGGTATTTATGGAAGAAATAATGAGTAGTGGTTATGAAATAGCAAAAGAAAAAGATATAAGGGAATTGTTTGATCTGCAGCTGAGAGCATTCGAGAGTGAAGCTGAAATGATAGGCAGCAGGAATGTGCCCGCTCTGATGGAGTCCCTCGAAGAAAACCGAGCGGATTTCAGGAACTGGACGGTGCTTGTAAAGCGCAATGATGAGGGCAGGATCATCGGGGCCGTGAGGTTCAGAGAAGAAAGCGATCATATCGAGATCGGCCGCGTCATGGTTGCACAGGAATACAGGAACCGCGGTGTTGCGATCGGTCTGATGACTGCAGTCGAAGAACTTACGCAGGCAAAAACATTCGAACTGTACACCTGCACTAAAAGCTATATCAATATAAACCTGTATGAGAAGCTCGGTTACCGAATATACAAGGAAGAGCAGGGGGACAGAGATCTGTCATTTGCATATATGAGAAAAACTATTGGCTAGATTGACAACTTCCAGTTTGTCTGGATGTCGCTAAATCGTGATTTGCAATGGAGAATGAACAATGATGATCTATGATATTTCACAGGAAATTTTCAGCTGCCAGGTGTATCCCGGCGACCCGGCACCGGAGAAAAAAGTGCTTAGTTCAATGGAAACCGGTGACTTGTATAACCTGACGGCTTTCAGCATGTGCGCTCACAACGGCACACATATTGACGCGCCGTTTCATTTTTTTAAAGATGGAAAAACTGTGGACGCTATATGCTTAGATGCATTTGTGGGAAAGGCATATGTTGCAGAACACCAGGGAATCGTCTCCTGTGATGATGCTGCAAAAATACTTGAAAAAGCAAAAGTACAGGAACCGGAAGCGGCTAAGAGAATTCTTATTAAGGGAGCAGCTGAAATCTCTTCGGAAGCGGCAAAAGTATTTGCTTCTTCAGGAATCTTGCTGCTGGGTAATGAATCCCAGACTGTTGGACCCGAAGATGAGCCGATGGAAGTGCATCTGATATTGCTTGGGGCCAATATCATATTACTTGAAGGAATTCGTCTGGAACAGGTTTCAGAAGGTGTTTACTTCTTAAATGCAGCACCGTTGAACCTATCCGGTGCGGATGGTTCTCCATGCAGAGCTGTGCTGATAGCTGCTGATCGCTAAATTCAAATTTGTAGGATAGAAGAATGAGCTATAGAGATTTCAACGATGAAGGACCGGGAACGTTCGAGTGGGATTTTGTTCTCGGCGGTAATACAACAGGATTGTTTCCTGAAGAGACTCACTATGAGGTTGATGGAAACACTATTCTTGAAGTGATTTTCAGACATACCGGTGGCAACAAGTTTGAGCCTATATATGGAGACAGTTGGAATATAAACAACACCAGTGAGATGCAGTCTGCTGGAGGAGCGAGGTTTTTCACTTTTGATCAGGGTAGTAGCCGTTTTAGAGCAACGGTAAATGAGAAGCTATCAGCAAAATACGGTCTGATGATAGTAGATCTGGTTGAGCTGCGTTAGCGAAATTGCATGAATATGAGTATTGCTATCAATATAGCTGTGATAATTCTTGAAATAATGCTCATGTACGGTAAGGAAGCAAGCAACCGAAAACAAGAGATAGACCGCCAGCACTACACTATTCCGAACCAAAGACCAAAAGATAAGCATTGTGGGAAAATCTAAACTTTTGGATTTTCCTACAATGCCAACTACGG
>JAGCAK010000064.1 GCA_017652745.1 Lachnospiraceae bacterium | reverse complement strand
GGGCATTCAGCTGATGATGGCTTCCAAAAGAAGGGCAGAGGGAAAAACGATCGAAGAGACCGAGCATTTCCTGCTGAAACACAGAAACTGCGTGAATCAATGCGGGACGGTAGCAGATCTTTCCTATCTGCGCAGAGCCGGACGTGTGACGGCAGGCAGCGCGTTTTTTGGCAATCTGATCGGGATCAAACCGATTCTGATCTCGGATGCAAAGGGACAGAACTTTGCTATTAAAAAGGCCAAAGGCGCCCGCAATGCCAAGATCGAGATCGTGAATTACCTGAAAGAGGTTGGAACAAAACTGGAAAATCAGACGATCTATATTTCCCATGCGGATGATGAAAAGTCCGCTGCGGAACTGGCAGAAATGATCAAAGAGGAGATCCCTTGCAAGGGAGTGTTCCTGGATTATATCGGACCGATAGTCGGCGCGTCTGTCGGGCCGGGCACCATTATCGCGTATTGTACAGGCAAAGAAGAGACACGAGTTGGAGAGGAATAAATGAGCATCACACATTTGGATGCAAAAGCCCTGAAAGAGGCATTCATTTCAGGGCTTCTCAATTTAAAAGCGCATAAAGAAGAGGTGGATTCCCTGAATGTGTTCCCGGTCCCGGATGGGGATACGGGAACCAATATGGTCATGACCATGGAAGGCGGCACTCACGCTATAGAGGACGGGGAACAGGAGCGGATCGACGATCAGCTAAAGCGTTTTGCCCGCGGCGTTCTGCTTGGTGCAAGAGGCAATTCTGGTGTCATCCTCTCCCAGTTTTTTAAAGGACTTTCTATCGGGGCAGACCAGAAGGAAACCCTGACAGTCCCGGATTTTATTAACGCTTTTCAAAAAGGCGTAGAAAAAGCCTACGAATCGGTGATCACACCGACCGAGGGCACCATGCTGACTGTCATGCGGGAAGGCGTTGAAACCATGCAGGCGGCCGCAGCCAAAGATGGAGAGGTTCAAACATTTGAAGACTTATTTACCCTGCTGCTTACGGAGATGAACCGTTCACTTGCCAACACACCGGAACTGCTTCCGGTGTTAAAAGAGGCGGGAGTCATCGATTCCGGAGGAGCAGGATTTGTTTATATTTTTGAAGGCATGCAGAGCTCACTTTTGGGTGAGAAGCCTTCTTTTGCAGAAGAGAAAAGTGCTCGTTCTGTTGGAGCTGTTGCTGCTTCTTCCAGACAGATTGATATCACCGCATTTGATGCAGACAGCGAGTTGGAATTTGGCTACTGTACAGAATTTATTCTGCAGCTGCAGAATGCGAAGGTAGATATCCCATCATTTGATATTGCCGTGATCATTTCCTATCTGGAGAGTGTGGGCAATTCCATTGTTGCGGTCAAAGACGATGATCTGGTCAAGGTTCATGTACACACATTCCGTCCGGGCGACGTGCTGAATTATTGTCAGCAGTTTGGCGAATATCTTACGCTGAAGATCGAAAATATGTCGCTGCAGCACAATGAAACTCTGATCGTAAAAGAACGGGAAGAGCAGAAGATGGTACATCAGGACGTGGCCATCATTGCCTGTGTCAGCGGAAGAGGACTGGAACAGTATTTTAAAGAAATCGGCGCAGATGTGATCGTCCAGGGCGGACAGACATCCAACCCATCTGCTGAGGACTTTGTAGCAGCGCTTAAGAAGATCGATGCAGATACCGTCATCATCCTGCCTTGCAATTCCAATATCGTTATGGCAGCAGAGCAGGCTGCGGAACTGGTAAAAGAATCAGCTGAGAAGCAGATGCGGATCGTTGTCGTAAAGGCAAAGACGGTGGCAGAAGGTTACTCAGCACTTTCGATGATCGACAAGAGCCAGAATGCCGATATCATCATCCGCGATATGGAAGATGCCATCAAGCACGTGGCAACAGGCCTGATCACAACGGCTGTCCGGGATGTGGATTATCCGGACCTTGCGGTAAACGAAGGCGATTACATCGGGCTGGACCGCGAACAGGTTTACAGCGATTCACCGAATCGTCTTCAGGCGGTCAAAGGACTGCTGGAAAAGATGCCGGAGATCAAAGAGAAAGAAGTGCTGGCAGTCTTTTATGGAAAGGCTGTCGATCAGGAAGCTCTGGATGCATTCAAAGCCATGCTGAACGAGTCCTTCCCATGGCTGGAATATGGATTTATTGACGGCGGTCAGGATGTGTATGATTTCATCCTGGCAGTTGAGTAGGAATAGAAAATGAAAATCATTGTAGATACGCTGGGTGCGGACCGCGGAGCGGATGTGATCATCCGCGGCGCGCTGAAAGCCCTGCAGGAACAAAGTGAATATGATCTGATCTTTGCTGCGGATCCTTCTGATGTGGAGGGCCTTTCTTACGATGCTTCCCGCGTAGAGATCCTCCCGGCGTTTTCTTTTGTGACGAACGACGATGACCCGCGGGAGATGGTCAAGGGAAAGCAGGACACCTCGATGGTCCTTTCTCTGGAAAAACTGCGGAATGATGCAGAAGTGGCTGCTATGATCACGGCCGGATCGACAGGGTGTGCACTGGTGGGTTCCTGCTTTCATCTGGGTCTTTCTAAAGGACTTTTGCAGCCGGCATTGGCCAGCGCTCTTCCGACACAGAATGGGAAGTGGGTCATCCTCTGTGATTGCGGCTCCAATCTGAATCCGAAAGCAAAAGACCTGGGCGATTATGCCCGTCTTTCTGCTGCTTTTGCAAAAGCCTATTATGCCGATGATGAGACAGCAGAAAGGAGACTGCCAAAGGTCGGCCTGATCAACGTAGGAAAAGAAAAGGGTAAGGGCCTGCCTCTGCAGCAGGAGGCCTTTGAACTGCTTTCTTCCATGAGCGGAGAGTCATTTGAGTTTGCCGGAAACATTGAAGGGACAGATATCCTGACTGGTGAAGTTGATGCAGCTGTCTGCGATGGCTTTACCGGAAATGTATTGTTAAAGGCTTTGGAAAAAGCAGGCAATATTGCGGCAGAGATCGTGGATGATCATGTCTCTGCAGGGAATGCTGATCTGCAGAAAAATGGAAATGAAATAGCGGAAAAGATCCGCGGCACATTTGATTATAATAACCGCGCCGGTGCGGTATTTCTTGGGACAAAAAAACTTCTGATCAAAGCACATGGTGCTGCGACAGAAGATACCATTACATCCTGCATTCTGCAGGCGGTCCGGCTTCTGGAAGGCGGGTTTGGCAAATAATGAAGACGACGGTGATCATTCCTGCATATGAACCGGATGAAAAAATGCGGACGCTCGTAACCGAGCTGAAAGAAAAGGGTTTTGATATCCTGATCATCGATGACGGCAGCGGGGAAGCTTATTTGCCATTGTTCGAGGATCTGCCTGCATCCGTGATCCATCATCCGGAAAACAAAGGAAAGGGTGTTGCACTGAAAACCGGTCTTGCGCATGTGCTGGATTTCTTTCCGGAAACGGAAAGTGTGATCACGGCAGATGCGGACGGGCAGCATCCGGTAAGCGACATCCTGCGCGTACAGGATGAGCTGGAGCGCGGGCATGATTTTGTCATTACCACACGTATTCTGAAATCAGCTAAAACACCGCTGAAATCCCAGATCGGGAATGCACTTTCCCGTTTCTTTTTCTGTATCGCCAACAATCATTATCTGCCGGATAACCAGTCAGGCCTGCGTGGCTTTTCCATTAAGCACATCGACTGGATGCTGCAGGTAAAGGGCGATAAATATGATTATGAGCTGACAGTCCTTCTGATTGCAGAGAAGCAGGGCATCCGCGCCAAGCGGGTTGCTATTGACGCGGTCTATTTTGATAACAATTCCAATACCCATTTCAAACCGCTGGTAGATACGCTGCGTATTTACCGCCAGTTTTTCGGTACAGAGATCTTTGCAGTGATCGCTGCAATCCTTGCCATCGTAATGGTGCTGATAAGCGATATTCTGTTTGGGTATCGATACCTGTTTCCAACCTGTATTGCAGCTTGGGTCGTGCATGCTTTGCTCTGTTTCGTTGTGGAACGTTACACCATTTTCCGGAAGATCAAATACACGCCGGGCGTACGGAGGATGATCTTTTCCATCTTCCGCTATGC
>JAGCAK010000063.1 GCA_017652745.1 Lachnospiraceae bacterium | reverse complement strand
TAGCAATTGAAAATCCTTTACCGATCTTTCCAAGAAGGTTCTCTTCCGGAATACGGCAATCCTGGAAAATAAGTTCATAGGTGGAAGAACCTCTGATACCCATTTTCTTTTCTTTTGTTCCGAATGTAAATCCAGGAGTTCCTTTTTCAACGATGAATGCAGAAATCTCCTTCTGTGTTCTACCACGTTTTTCAATAATACCGGTAACAGCGATCAGAACGTAAACGTCTGCTTCTTTACCGTTGGTGATAAAGCATTTGGAACCGTTGATGACCCACTCATGTGTCTCTTCATCCAGAACAGCCTTTGTCTGCTGTCCCTGCGCGTCTGTACCAGCACCAGGCTCGGTCAGACCAAAAGCACCCAGCCACTCACCGGAAGCCAGTTTCGGAATATACTTCTGTTTCTGCTCTTCCGTACCATATGTAAGGATCGGGTCGATGCAAAGGGATGTATGCGCACTAACAATAACACTGGTCGTGCCGCAGACCTTAGCAAGCTCTTCTACGCAAAGCACATACGTTAAAATGTCGCATCCCTGTCCGCCATACTCTCTCGGAACTGGAATGCCTAACATGCCATATTTGGCAAGTTTGTCAACAGTCTCTCTTGGGAAAGTTTCTGTTTCATCCGTTTCCTGAGCAAGTGGCTTAACTTCATTCTGAGCAAAATCTCTAAACAGTTGTCTCGCCATTTCATGCTCTTTGTTTAAAGTGAAATCCATTGTTTACCTCCTATTTACTATAATCGTAGAATCCTTTACCCGTCTTCTGGCCAAGCAGTCCGCCACGTACCATCTTACGAAGTAAAGTATGTGCACGATATTTCGTATCACCAGTCTCTTTATACAATACATCCATGATTGCCAGGCAGACATCCAGTCCGACCAGGTCACCTAAAGCAAGAGGTCCCATCGGATGGCTTGCGCCAAGTTTCATAGCTGTATCGATACCTTCCACAGATGCAACTCCTTCTGCATAAATGCCGATTGCTTCGTTGATCATCGGGATAAGGATTCTGTTTACGACAAATCCAGGAGCTTCTGCAACCTGTACCGGAGTTTTTCCGATCTCTTCTGAGATTGCAACGATCTTGTCAACTGTCTCCTGTGGTGTGTTAGCACCAGCGATAACTTCCACTAACTTCATGACAGGTGCAGGATTGAAGGAATGCATTCCGATCATTGGTCTGTCAAGACCAGCACCAATCTCTGTAATGGAAAGGCTGGATGTATTGGTAGCAAAGATGCAGTCCGGTTTAGCGATCTCCTGCAGCTCTTTGAAAGTCTGTTTTTTGATCTCCATGTTTTCGATAGCTGCTTCAACAATAAGATCACAGTCGGTGCAGATATCTTTTGTTCCGGTCGTGATTTTGTCCAGAAGCTTATCTGCGTCTGCCTGCTCCATTTTTCCTTTTGCTACACGGCCTGCAAGACCTTTAGCGATCTTAGCTTTTCCGTTTGCAGCAAACTCATCATTGATATCAGTTAATTTTACTGTGTAGCCTTCGCATGCTGCGAATGCCTGAGCGATACCTGAGCCCATTGTTCCGGCACCAATAATTCCAACTATCATAGTTTTACCTCCATAATAATTTTGTAATAATATTTTTACTGTCTGACAGAGAAAAGCTTATCTGTTGACAAATTTTTCTACTTTTCTTTTCTCAAGAAATGCTTTCATGCCTTCAATCTGATCTTCTGTTGCGAAGCAGGAACCGAATAATTTTTCTTCGATCACAATTGCTTCATCCATACCAACCTGAAGACCATCATTGATTGCCTTCTTGCATGCACGAACAGCGATTGGAGCATTACGTGCAATCTTGCCTGCCAGCTTCTCAGCTGCCGGCATTAACTCTTCGATCGGATATACAGCATTTACAAGTCCTAATGCGAGTGCGTCCGGAGCTTTGATGTTTGAAGCTGTATAGATCAGTTCTTTTGCCTTGCCTGGATTAATGATTCTGGCAAGTCTCTGTGTTCCGCCGAAACCAGGAGTAATGCCAAGGCCTACTTCTGGCTGTCCGAATACGGCATTATCAGAGCAGATACGGATATCACAGCTCATTGCAAGTTCATTTCCACCGCCCAGAGCGAAACCATTCACTGCTGCGATCACAGGGATCGGGAATGTTTCGATCTTACGGAATACATCATTACCGTGTTTACCAAAGGCTTCGCCTTCCTCAACGCTCAGAGTGCTCATTTCCCCAATATCAGCACCTGCTACAAAGCTCTTCTGGCCGGCTCCTGTCAAAATGACACAGCGGACCTCGTCCAGATTGATCGCATCAAAAGTACTTTCCAATTCAGCTAATACATCTGAATTCAGAGCATTTAATGCTTCTGGTCTGTTAATCGTAACGATACCAATATTATCTTTTTGTTCAAATAATACGAATCCCATAATAGTATCTCCTTCCCGTTGTTTTATGTAGTTTTATCATACATCTGATGTACGAATAAAAAAACATCTTGTTATAATTTTAACGAAATCCTGTGCTATTTTACACTATAGGATTTTTATAAGTCTATCACAATTTTGCCTTTTTTATAACTATTATTGGTCTGCTCATCATTCTATTATTAAATGAGGTAATTTATGGGCGAATTCACATCCGCAGTAATCCTGACGGTACAAGTCATATTTTCTGGATAATTCTATGGATATTTGATACCCGTTTTTCTTTTTGAAATCAGATGGAAGCCAGCAAACTTGTTTGTTTTCGTCAGTTTCTGAAATCTGTGAGCCGATCTCATTGATCAATAAAGCATTTTTATGAGGGCTGACGGTCAGAGTCGTCCCATAATAATCAAAACCTAATTCTACTGCTCTCTGATAGGTGGCGTTCAGGCGAAGATAAAAACACTCCCGGCATCGTTTTCCGCCTTCTGGTTCATCTTCCAGTCCTTTAGCTGCCAATAGAAAAGCACCATGGTCATATTCCCCTTCCAGAAGAGAAATCTTTTCTGCAAGATCTTCATTCAGACGGTCGATCAGATGCTTTTGTACGGATAAACGATGTTCATACTCTTCCAGAGGATAGATATTAGGATTAAAATAAAAAACTGTTATATTAAAGAATTGATGCAGATAAGAAAGGCAATAACTGCTGCATGGGCCGCAGCAGCTGTGGAGCAATAAAGAAGGTTTTGTGTCTCTACACAAAACCCCTTCCAGGATATGGTCCAGTTCTTTCTGATAATTTGGTTTCTGTTCCTGTTTTATCGGTTCACCCATAAGCCGTTTTTCTTGAGATCCATGTATTCATCGTACGCCTGTTGGAGGATCGCACGTTCATTATCATATTTCAACAGATAGATTGCTTCATGAAACTTGTAATATCCGGAATCTGTAAAAAATTCCTCTTTCTGTGGCTTGCTGTAATAGCTGTCTGCATTCATTAGATACCAATGTACGGTTTTACTGATCAGCCCTTCCGGTGTTTTAAACTCATATGAACTATCACCGATATATTTCACCACATTTGCGTTCGCACCGGATTCTTCTTTTACTTCTCTGACCGCTGTGTTTTTGAAATCCTCTCCCGGTTCTACGGTCCCTTTTGGCAGCACCCAGCCATTATAGCGGTCATGATACTTTTTAAACAGCAAAAGGATCTTACCCCGGTAAATGACAACTCCGCCACAGCTAACTGCTTCGTTCATGTACAGTCCTCCCTGTGTTTCGATTTCTGATCAGTTTATCTATTCATTATTCACATGTACATGAGTAAACAGATGGTCCTGGCAGTACTCATGATTCCCTGCGCATTTGGAACAATAACGAAACGTCAGTTCCGGATTAGTCAGGTTTGTCCGTCCGCAGATGGAACATCTGTGGATCAGCAGATTACCAGAAGAAACGGTAGATTGTTTTTGTCCTTCCGGCTGCTGCGGTCTTTGCTGCTGTTGTTGTCTGTCCGTTTTCGGCTCAAAGCCGCCATAACCCCAAAATGTGTCTCTGCGGCTGGACTGTCTGGAATCACTCTGACCATATCTTTGTCTGTTATCCGTATAGCCCTGCCGGACATTTCTCCGGAATTCCATTTTTCTTTTGATCTCTTTTGGAGAGATTTTTTTGAAATTTCTTGTGGCAACAAAGAAAATAATAAAGTTAAGCAGTGAAATGAAGATGGAAAAGATGTCAGTAATGATCGCCGCTTTTGCAAAGGAAGGGGTCAGACCATATGCAGAGATAGCCTGCTGCACGGACTGGTTTGGAAGACCGATCAGTGCAATGATACTGGTTATGACTGTAAACGCGAGGTATGCTACATCGATCCATGCAAGCCATTTCACCTTAATTGGTAAAAGGCCAAAAAGATAGACTCGGACATCCGGAAACAGTACGGCAAAGGCCAGGAATGAGGCTAAATTCAAGTAATAGGTGCTGACATTCATGGAAATAGCACCGGAAGCACCGGAAATTCCATAGGAGATCCAGTAGACGATCATAGCTCCCAGCGTAGTAAAGAACCACCCTGAGAACATGTAAAGATTATATTTGAAAGCACCCATATTCTGTTCCAGACTTCTTCCGATGAAGAAGTACAGCAGGAACATAAAGATAACAAAAAAGCTTAAAGACTGCGGAACGGTACAGATCCAGGTGAATAGTCTCCAGACCTGCCCTTTCATAACTAAAGCAGGTTCCAGCGTGATATACTGATACCATCCAAGTCTGGCATTAGTCAAAAGCAGGATATAACCGATCACATATCCGCCTAAAATATAGTAGATTAAATTCTTGATGGCATACTTGCCAATTTTTCGTTCTATTTTATTTAACATGCGCAACATTATAGCACAGGAACTTTTTATATAAAAGGACTTTAACAAAACTTTCACAAAAATAACTTCACAAAATTGTGGAATTAGTATATAATCTGCGCGTCATGAGCATCAATAAGCTTGGCATTGATATTGGCTCCACAACAATTAAAGTTGCTGTCCTCGATGAAAATGAGGAGCTTCTATTTTCAGATTATAAAAGGCATTATGCCAATATTCAAAGCACACTAGCTGAACTGATCAAAGAAATCAACGATACGCTGGGGCATATTCAACTTTATCCGGTTGTAACTGGTTCCGGCGGTCTTGCTTTGTCCAAACATCTGGAAGTTCCATTCGTACAGGAAGTTGTAGCTGTTTCCAAGTCACTTCTTCATGCTGCTCCTCATGTTGATGTCGCCATAGAATTGGGTGGTGAGGATGCAAAAATCGTTTATTTCACGAACGGGATTGAACAACGCATGAATGGAATCTGTGCCGGAGGAACCGGATCCTTTATCGACCAGATGGCCGATCTTCTCCAAACAGATGCCGAAGGACTTAATAATTACGCAAAGAATTATAAAACAATATATCCGATCGCTGCCCGCTGCGGCGTATTTGCAAAAACAGATATTCAGCCGCTGATCAATGAAGGTGCTACACGGGAAGACCTGGCCGCTTCTATTTTCCAGGCAGTGGTCAATCAGACAATTTCCGGACTTGCCTGCGGCAAACCGATCCGGGGAAATGTAGCCTTTTTGGGCGGACCTCTGCACTTTCTTTCTGAACTGCGTCAGGCATTTATCCGTACATTAAAACTGGAAGGAGATGCAATTATCCATCCGGATAATTCTCATTTGTTTGCAGCAATCGGCGCAGCTATGAATTATGATGCATCCTGCTGCGTAGATTCCATGGAACTGTTCGAAAAGCTGGACCATGGGATCAATATTCCCAGCGAACTTTCCCGCATGGAGCCATTATTTGCTTCCATGGATGAATATAGAGAGTTCAAAAACAGACATAACAGTACAAATATCAAGAAGGCAGATATCCGGGATTATCATGGAAAATGTTTCCTTGGAATTGATGCCGGTTCTACTACAACGAAAATCGTTGTGATCAGTGAAGATGGTACTCTTCTCTGGTCTTTCTACAGCAACAATAATGCCAGTCCAATTGCAACAACGCAGATAGCAATCAAGGAATTAAAAGAATTGATTCCTGATGATGCGCAGCTTGTTTATTCATGTTCTACCGGCTATGGTGAGTTTTTGCTGAAAGAAGCTCTGATGCTGGATGGCGGTGAGGTTGAAACTGTTGCGCATTATTATGCAGCAAAATTCTTTGACCCGGAAGTTGACTGTATCCTGGATATTGGCGGACAGGATATGAAATATATGCGGATCAAAGATGGTGTGATTGATTCCGTCCTGTTGAATGAAGCCTGCTCTTCCGGCTGTGGATCCTTCATTGAGAATTTTGCGATGTCCATGAACCGGACCGTTGTTGAGTTTGCGGAAGCAGCATTGTTTGCAAAAAGTCCGACAGATCTTGGGACCCGCTGTACGGTCTTCATGAATTCAAATGTGAAACAGGCGCAGAAAGAGGGTGCAGATATCTCTGATATTTCTGCCGGTCTTTCCTACTCTGTTATCAAAAATGCTTTATATAAAGTGATCAAAATAGTCGATCCGGAACAATTAGGGAAAAACATCGTTGTTCAGGGCGGCACTTTTTATAACGATGCCATTCTCCGGGCATTTGAGAAAACAATTGGACGCAATGTCATACGTCCGGATATCGCCGGATTGATGGGCGCTTTGGGTGCTGCATTGATTGCAAAAGAACGGTATTATGATCTGCCGGAAGAGGAACGTTCCACCAGAATGCTTTCTTTTGACGATATGATCGCACTGGAATTTAAAACGACGCTGACCCGCTGTAATGGGTGCACCAATCATTGCCTTTTGACGATCAATACTTTTTCCGGAGGAAGAAGATATATTTCCGGCAATCGTTGTGAGAAAGGATTAGGGAAAGAAAAAGCTTCCGAATCCGTGCCAAACCTTTTCGAATTCAAATTAAAACGTACTTTCGACTATGAGCCATTAGCTTTTGAAGATGCTCCAAAGGGAGAAATAGGCATTCCTCGTTCTTTGAATATGTACGAAAACTATCCGTTCTGGGCAGTTTTCTTTAAAGAGCTTGGGTATCGTGTTGTATTATCCCCTCTTTCTTCCCGTTCAATTTATGAACTTGGTATTGAAACAATACCATCAGAATCAGAATGTTATCCTGCAAAGCTGACGCATGGACATATTCAATGGCTGATCGACCAGGGTATCAAAAAAATCTTCTATCCTTCTATTGCGTTTGAACGAATAGAGACTCCAGATGCAAACAATCATTATAACTGTCCGATTGTTGCCACTTATCCGGAAAATATCAAAAATAATGTTGAGGATTTAAAGAATAAAGGAATCACTTTTATCCATCCGTTCTTATCTATGACTAATTTCAGGATATTTACAGAAGGCCTGATCCGTGTCTTTGCAACAGAAGAATTTGGATTTTCCTCCACTGAAATCATAAAAGCGGCAGATAAAGGGTGGAAGGAAATGGCAAGTGTTCGTGCTGAAATTCAGGCAGAGGGCGAAAAAACAATTGCCTGGCTGCAAAAAGAAAATCGTCACGGCATCGTACTTGCAGGCCGTCCATATCATGTCGATCCAGAAATCAATCATGGTATTCCGGAACTGATCACATCTTACGGAATTGCTGTCCTTTCAGAAGACAGTGTTTCTCATCTGGGCACGGTTGAACGTCCTTTGATCGTATCAGATCAATGGATGTACCATTCCAGACTCTACCGTGCTGCTAACTTTGTAAAAAGAACGGAATTTTTGGATCTTATCCAGCTGTTTTCGTTTGGATGCGGTCTGGATGCAGTCACAACAGACTGCGTCAGTGATATCCTTTCAAATTCAGGTAAGATCTATACCGTTTTAAAAATTGATGAAATCAGCAATCTGGGAGCAGCAAGGATCAGGATCCGGTCTCTTCTTTCTGCAATTAAAGCTCAGGAACGTGCGCATAAGAAACGGGAACTCCGCTCCACTGCATATAACAGAGTGGAATTTACATCGGATATGAAATCCCGTAATTACACCATCCTGGCTCCGCAGATGGCTCCAATCCAGTTTGATTTAATAAAAGAAGCTTTCCAGGTAGAAGGTTATGATCTTGTGATCCTGAACAATGATACAAAAGAATCTGTTGATGTCGGATTAAAATATGTAAATAACGATGCATGCTATCCATCTACGATTGTTGTTGGACAGATGATGGCGGCCTTGTTATCCGGCCGTTACGATCTTTCCCGCACTGCCCTTTTAATCACACAAACAGGTGGCGGCTGCAGGGCAACTAATTATATCAGTTTTATCCGCAGAGCACTGGAAAAAGCCGGATTTGGGCATATTCCTGTTATTTCATTATCTTTTGGCTTAGAAAAGAATTCCGGTTTCAAATTAACATTACCGTTGATTTATAAAGGAATATATTCTGTAGTGATCGGAGATCTTCTGATGCGCCTGATCAATGCGACACGTCCTTATGAAGCTGAACCGGGAAGCACGGATGCTCTTTATCAAAAATGGCGTGATATTTGTGTGGAAGAGATCCGTAAAAAAACGTTCAACCGCAGAAAAGTAAAAAAACTGATCAAAAACATCGTTCATGAATTTGATTCACTCCCTCGCAAACATGTTACAAAACCACGAGTGGGTGTCGTAGGAGAGATTCTGGTCAAGTTTTCTCCAATGGCAAACAACCATATCACAGAATTATTAGAAGCAGAAGGCGCAGAGGCTGTAATGCCGGATCTGCTGGACTTTCTTCTCTATTGTCTGTTTAATAATTATTTCCGTGCTGAAAACTATAGTGCCGGATGGTTCTATTCAGCGCTTGCTACTATAGGAATACGATTGTTGGAACATCTTCGTTCTCCTGCCAGAAAACAGCTTTTAACAAGCAAACATTATATCGCGCCAGATAATATTGCTCATTTGGCTGATATGGCTTCACACTATGTTTCTCTGGGTAACCAAAGCGGCGAAGGATGGTTTTTGACAGGTGAAATGCTGGAGCTGGTCCATAGCGGCGTTCCTAATATTGTATGTGTACAGCCATTTGGATGCCTGCCGAATCACGTTGTCGGAAAAGGTGTGATCAAAACCCTTCGGGAGCATAATCCTGGTGCGAATATCGTTGCTATTGACTTTGATCCGGGCGCTTCTGAAGTAAATCAGTTAAACCGCATCAAGCTGATGCTTTCTGTAGCAAAAGACAATAACAAAGAAAAAGAAAAAAGAGCCTAAAGGCTCTTTTTTAATCTATTTGCCAGTCTATCGGATCCAATCCGTTTTTTATCAGAAATGCATTACATTTAGAAAAGTGTCTGCATCCAAAGAAACCGCGATAGGCAGATAAAGGAGAAGGATGAGGAGCCTCCAGAATCAGGTGCTTTGGATTGTTCAGCATTTTCTTCTTTTCTCTGGCGTTGCTTCCCCAAAGCATGAATACAATTGGCCGATCCTGTTCGTTTAAGATACGGATAGCTGCATCTGTAAATTCTTCCCAGCCAATCCCCTTATGGGAATTTGCCTCATGAGCCCTTACAGTCAAAACAGTATTCAACAATAATACGCCCTGGTCTGCCCATTTTTTTAAATAACCGCTGGAAGGCATGGTGCAGTGAAGATCATCCTGCAGTTCTTTATAAATGTTGACAAGTGAAGGCGGGATCTCTACCCCTTTTTGAACAGAAAAGCACAATCCATGAGCCTGCCCTTCATTGTGATAAGGATCTTGTCCAAGAATAACTACTTTAACTTCATGAAGCGGTGTGAAGTGAAATGCATTAAAAAGATCATCTGCAGGAGGATAGATCACATGTGTTTTATATTCTTCATTTACTGTCTGATATAGTTTTTTATAATACTCTTTCCCAAATTCTTCTTTTAAAGGGGAAAGCCAGTCATTGCTGATCGGCGGCATTTTTGCTCTCCTTAGTTTTCTTTTGTCTTTCTTTTTTCGGTTTTTTCTCTTCTTTCACTTTTTTCTCAGGCTTTGGCTTGCTGTCATCTTTCTTGATCCTGTCAACTGCAGCCTGCCAGATAGGAATATCAGATAGTTTGATCCGTCTCTTTTCCGTCTTTTGAGGTTCTTCTATTTCATTTGCTGTTTTTGCAGCTGATTCCAGCTCGATCCAGAAAGAGACTCCATCCGGATGATTTTCTACGCCGCATTGCTGATTCAGAGAGTCTGCAATTGCTTTGACAATAGAAAGGCCAAGACCACTACCGCCATATTCTCTGGTTCTGGCCTGATCCACTTTGTAGAACTCTTCCCAGATTTTATTAAGGTCATCTTCTGGAATATTTACGCCTGTATTAAAAATTGTAATACGAACTTTATTGTTCTCTTTCTTCTCAACATTGATCCGGATCACACGTTTATCATCAACATGATGAAGTGCATTATTGAAGTAATTCATAAATGCTTCTTCAAACAAGAACTCATCTGACCAGACATATTCCGAATAACTGTTATCAAAGAAAATATCCACATTCTTTTCCGCGATGATCATGGACATGGTATTTAAAAAGCCGTTGATGACAGCGATGACATCAAAACGTTCCAAAGAAACAGCGCTGGTTCCCTGCTCCAGCTGATTCAGGGCGGAAAGACGTTTGATCAGGATGTTCATTTTTTCAGCTTCATCTATGATGACATCGCAATAATAAGCCCGATCTTCCGGATCATCAGAAATGCCCTCTTTTAATCCTTCTGCATAACCGGAGATCAGCGCGATTGGTGTTTTTAATTCATGGGAAACATCTGACAAGTATTTTTTACGCTGCTGTTCCAACTGAGTTTTGGCTTTTAATTCGTTTTCCAGATTTAAGTTGGACGATTTCAATTCTGCGATCATACTCTGGAGTTTTTCGCTGATCTGATTCAGATTTTCCCCCAAAAGACCAATCTCATCCTGACGAAAATGTTTATACGTGTATTTTGCGTCAAACTCACCTTCATTCAGGTTTTGAACAAAACCGAGAAGATTCGAAAGAGGTTTCGTATAATAATTAACAATAAAATAAATAACGATACCTGCTATGATCAGGATCGCAGCACAAACAACGCTAAAAAATATAAGTGACTGTTTAACTTCTCTTTGAACTCCCAGGAAAGAGGATCTGACAACATAAACATACCCATTATCCAGGTATCCCCAATCCTCTATATAAAGGATCTTTCCGTGTTCATCACTAACTTCCTGGATGGTATGGTTGTCTTCTTGTCGAATGACTTTTTTCTGACTGCTGTCCTGGTCCTGTAAAAAGGTGATGTCATCCAAACGACTTAGCAGGATACTGGAATTACCATATGAATAGACCGGGAGCCCTGCAGGATTCACTACCAGGAGAGATAGACTGTTTTGTTCACAAAAATTTGAAATTTCACGAAAATCATTTTTATTAAAATCAGTTTGTTTCAATTCCTGATTCAAAGAAATTAAAGACCGGGTCTTAATATTTTCATAGTACCCGGACGAAAAAACGCTGCAAAAAACTAAACCGATCACAAAGGCAAATAGTAATGCCATGATCAGGATGGTTATTGTTTTCGCTTTTAAGGAAGATTTTTTCATGAATTACTCATCCACTTCAAACTTATATCCCATTCCCCAGATCGTTTTAATATAGTCTCCGCAGTCTCCGAGTTTAGAACGGATCTTTTTCACATGCGTATCAATTGTTCTGGCGTCGCCAAAGTAATCATAATTCCAGACGTTATTCAGGATTTTTTCTCTGGAAAGAGCTATACCTTTATTCTCGGCAAAATAGCAAAGCAGTTCAAATTCTTTAAAGCTGAGTTCAATAGGATTTCCATCGACACTGACCACATGAGATGTTTTGTTGATCGTCAGGCGGCCGGCAGAAATAATATCTTCCTCATTGAGTTTATTTGTCCGACGCAGGATCGCATCGATACGAGCGACTAAAATCTTAGGACTGAAAGGCTTTGTAATATACTCATCAATTCCCAGGTTGTAGCCTAAGAGTTCATCTGTCTCATCACTTTTAGCAGTAAGCATAATGATAGGAACCTGAGACACTTTGCGGATTTCGCGGCAAGTTTCCCAGCCATCCATCTTTGGCATCATAACATCCAAAAGAACAAGATCGATATCTTTATCCTCATATACAATATCGATTGCCTCTTCACCGTTGGAAGCTTCCACAACTTTGTAGTCTTTTGCAACCAGGAAGTCTTTTACGATCTTTCTCATTCTGGCTTCATCATCGACTACTAATACTTTTAAATCGCTCATAATATCCTCACTGATAATTGAAATACAATAACTGTTATTTCTTTTATATTATACTCTATTTGTGACTAATATTTGAATTAAAAATGGATGACGCCTAAATGTTCCAATAAGATCTTAAGCCCGATCAGAATCAGAATAACACCTCCGGCAATTTCTGCTTTAGCTTTCAGTTTTGCTCCAAACCGGTTTCCGATGCAGACTCCGGCAAAGGAAATCAGGAATGTCGTTACGCCGATGATTGAAACGGATTTCCATATCTGAACAGATAAAAAAGCAAATGAAATGCCGACTGCCAGTGCATCCACACTGGTTGCGAAAGCTAAGACAACAAGTTCTCCGTAACGCAGCCGGAAAGCTTCTTCTTTCTTTTCCCCAGACCTGATTTCTTTGATTGCTTCAACAATTGCTTTACCGCCAATAAAAAGAAGCAGTCCAAATGCAACCCAATGATCAGCAGCGATGATATAACGTTCAAAACGGATCGCTGCAAAGTAACCGATCAATGGCATTCCTGCCTGGAAAACGCCAAAGAAAAGTGCAATGATCAATCCTGCTTTGTAATTGATTTTCTGCATAGAAAGACCTTTGCTGATAGCCACAGCAAAAGCATCCATGGAGAGTCCGATTCCAATTAGTAGTATTTCTGTAAAAGTCAATGTTAGATTCCTGCTTTATATATTATTACTGAAAATGTAATACAATGATCCGAAGCCCGCAAGAGGTTTTTTCTTTCATAGAAATAAGTCTTTTCTTATGATAATATGGAACAGAAATAAAATGAACCGGAGGCTCTATTTTTGGCTTTTGACGGAAGCGTAATTGCCTGCCTTGTAAAAGAATACAAAGATCAGATCCTGAATGGCAGGATCGTTAAGATTGCTCAGCCGGAGAAAAATGAGCTTATATTAACGATCAAAAAAGACGGGCAGCAAAAAAAACTATTAATTTCTTCTGAAGCAGCTCTTCCAATCACTTATCTGACAGAAGAAAGTAAGGCATCCCCATTGACTGCCCCATCTTTTTGTATGCTCTTGAGGAAGCATATTCTGAATGGTCAGATCATTGGCATCTTCCAGCCATCAATGGAGAGGATCATTGATTTTCAGATTGAACATTACAATGAAATGGGAGATCTCTGCCAAAAGATTTTGACAGTAGAGTTAATGGGGAAACACAGCAATATCATTTTCCGCGATGGAGAGCATATATTAGACAGCATTAAACATATTTCTTCTTTGGTCAGTTCCGTACGAGAGGTTCTTCCTGGAAGAGATTATTTCATACCTTTTGCTGATGAAAAAAAAGATCCGTTTAAAGTATCAGATGAAGAGTTCTCTCCTGTTTTTGATTCCGGTAAATCGATTGCTAAAACACTTTGCTCTGCTTTTACCGGGATCAGCCCTCAGTTAGCGGAAGAAATCATAAATCTATGTGGGATTGATTCTGATCGGCCGGCAGGAAGCTTATCTCCGGAAGAAGTTCATGCATTGTATGGCTCTTTTCAGGGACTAATGGACAAAATTGCCAGCTGTGAATTTTCACCTCAGATCTATTATGAGAATCAAATTCCATACACTTATGCGGCTTTGGATCTTAAAATATATCAGAATCTGGATAAAGAATCCTATGACAGCATTTCCAGATTACTATATGCATATTACGCAAAGAAAAAAACCTATACTGAGCTGCGTCAGAAAACGGCTTCTCTCAGACAGACAATCCAGACATTGCTCAATAAAGACTATAAAAAATATGATCTACAATTAAAACAGTTAGATGATACAAAGAAAAAAGAGAGCTATCAGCTCTACGGTGAGTTGATAACTGCTTATGGGTACAACGTTCCGGAAGGATCCGTATCTATGGAAGCCGAAGATTATCATACTGGAAAAATGGTAAAGATCCCTCTGGATCCAACTATTCCTGTCATCGCAAACGGCAAACGGTATTTTGAAAAATATGCCAAATTGAAACGAACCAATGAAGCGCTGACGCAGGTGATCCGACAGACCAAAGAAGAGATCGATCATTTGGAGTCTATCCTGACATCTCTGGATATGGTACAGGAAGAAGCAGATATCAGCGATCTGCGGAGAGAAATGGTGGAAAGCGGATACAGTAAACAGACCGGCGGGCAAAAGAAACAGGCGAAAAAAGAAGGCAAGTCTTCTCCGCTCCATTTCATTTCTTCTGACGGGTTCGATATTTATGTCGGTAAAAATAATATCCAAAATGAGTATCTGACACTGAAATTTGCAGATGGAAACGATTACTGGTTTCACGCGAAAAACCTTCCAGGATCTCATGTGATCCTGAAAACGAATGGTAATGACATTCCGGATCGTACCTTTGAAGAAGCTGCTCAGCTTGCTGCGCATTATTCAAAGGCAGAAGGGGCTTCAAAGGTTGAAGTGGATTATGTCCTGAAAAAACAGTTGAAAAAACCAGCTGGTTCTAAACCAGGCTATGTGATCTACCATACCAATTATTCCATGTCGGCATCTACTGATATATCCGGCATTAAACAGCTTTAAATAATAACTGGAGGCATTATGAAAAAACTAGGGGCCAAGTTCTGGTCAGTGCTGATCATATTCGGACTCATGGGCCAAATAGCCTGGGTCGTGGAAAACATGTATTTTAATGTGTTTATTTACAAAATGTTCCACGCCAGCGCATCCGATATCTCCTTTATGGTTGCCGCAAGTGCTGTTGTTGCAGCGGTAACTACCCTGTTCATTGGAGCACTTTCTGATTATATTTCCAAACGTAAGCTCTTCCTTTGCGGCGGTTATATTATCTGGGGTATTACGATCCTGGCCTTTGCATTGATCCGAATGGATATTCTGACTCCTTTGGCTGGATCCATGACAGCAGCCATGTCTCTGGGTGTCACGCTGGTCATCATTATGGACTGCGTTATGACATTTTTTGGGTCTTCTGCAAATGATGCTGCGTTCAATGCCTGGATGACAGACTGGGGAGAAGAAGGAAACCGCGGAAAAATAGAAGGTTTCAATTCTATGATGCCGTTGGTTGCCATTCTTGTTGTTTTTGGAAGTTTTATGTTCTTTGATCTGGACCAGGCGAAAAGCTGGATCCTTATTTACCTGATCATTGGCGGATGTACCATTTTGATCGGTATTTTGGGGATCTTTATTCTTCAAGATGCACCATCTGTAAAGGCGGAACGGGAACGAATCAAAAAAGAAGGTCATGCGTACGGTTATTTTGCAACAGTTTTTTACAGTTTCAGACCTTCTGTAATGAGAAAGAATCCTCTTCTCTATTTTGTGATCCTGGTATTTGCTGTTTTTAATATTTCCATTCAGATCTATATGCCATACCTCATCCTCTATTATGAAAAGGGTCTTGGTATGGATAATTATGTCCTGATCATGGCTCCAGCCATCATTGTTGCTGCCATTATAACAGCATTATATGGAAAAACATTTGACCGTTTTGGGTTTGCAAAAAGTGTCATACCAGCCCTAGTGATGCTTATTATTGGTTTTATGATTCTGATCCTGACCAGAACGACGATCCCTGTCTTTATCGGCTCCCTGTTTATGATGTGCGGATATTTGACGGGAATGAGTGTATTTGGCGCTATGATCAGAAGTCAGATCCCGGATAATAAAGCAGGACAATTTCAGGGAATCCGTATTATCGGTATGGTTTTAATTCCGGGCATCATTGGTCCGGCCATTGGCGCTGCTGTATTGAAAAACGCTGATACGATCATTAATAATGATGGAACTACTTCTTTTATTCCGAATCAGAAGATATTTTTAGCGGCTTTGATCGTTGCTTTGATTTTACTGTTTATATTGTTCTTCCTGTTTCGTTATATGAATCGTTCCAAAAGGAGGCAAGCATGAATCAACTTTACACTGAATTATTACCAGATGATCCAACATGGGATGAAACTTATCCGAGACCGCAAATGGTGCGTGATAACTGGCAGTCATTGAATGGCACCTGGGAGTTTGAAAACGGAGCTACATTTACAGTTCCTTTTTGTAATGAGTCCATTCTTTCCGATTCCCTCTTTAAACCATTTGCCGGATATACCGTAATGAAAAAATTCTATTTACAGGATAACCTGAAAGATGATGTGATCCTGTTTCATTTTGATGCTATTGATGAGTTTGCAGAAGTAATTATAAACGGTAAATACCTTGGGTATCATGACAACGGATATCTTCCTTTCACCTATGCGATTCCCCGGGAAGAGCTAGCCGGAAAAGAAATCGAGCTTCGCTTAAATACTGCAGACATGACAGATTTAAAGTTTCCTTACGGAAAACAGCGAAAAAACCGTGGTGGAATGTGGTATACAGCGATCAGCGGAATCTGGCAGAGTATCTGGCTTGAGTCAGTTCCAAAGGATTACATAGTAAAAGTAAGAACAAAAACAGAAAATGATCAAGTTCAAATACACAAGTATCTTTCTGATGGAACCGTCGAAGTTGAGGAGAAACAAATAAAAGATCCTCATCTTTGGACCATGGATGATCCTTATCTTTATTATGATACAGTCACTTATAAAGAGGATAAAGTCAAAATCTATTACGCTTTCAGAAAAGTTGAGATGCGTGATAAAAAAGTATTTCTGAATGATTCTCCAGTATTTCTTAATGGAGTTCTGGACCAGGGCTATTTTCCGGATGGTATTTTTACCCCTGCTACACCGAAAGAATATGAACGTGATATCCTTCGGATAAAAGATCTTGGCTTTAATATGCTGCGTAAACATCTGAAGTTAGAGCCTGACGTTTTTTATTACTATTGTGATCTTCATGGTATGCTAGTCATGCAGGATATGATCAATAATGGTACTTATTCCTTCTTATGGGATTCTGTTATTCCTGCGGTATTTCCGAATATCCCTCATGATGATTCTAATCAACACACTGATCCGGAAACCAGAGAAAACTATATTGAATCTATGAAAGCGATTCTTGACCTTCTTTCCAATCATCCGAGTGTGATCGGATATACACTGTTCAATGAAGGCTGGGGGCAGTTTACCAGTGACCGAATTTATGAGATGGCCAAAGAGATTGATCCGACCAGACTGATCGACAGTACATCCGGATGGTATGCTGGAAAAAAGAGTGATTTCAACAGCCAGCATTTATACTACCCGTTCCAAAAGAAACGAATGCCGAAGATCATGTCTAATTCTTCTCTTCCTGTGTTATTATCTGAATTTGGCGGTATTTCTCGAAAGGTCGAAGGCCATACCTATGGCGATAAGGAGTATGGTTACTCCAAAGCAGCAGATGAAAAGGAACTGACTGATAAGATCATTCAGGAATACAGCGAAATGGTTCTTCCGTACCTGGACAAAGGACTATGTGGCTGCGTTTATACACAGTTATATGATATAGAAGATGAAATCAACGGTTTATTTACTTACGATAGGATCATCTGCAAGGTTGATGCTGACAGGATCAGAGAAATGAATCAAAAAGTCAGGTATTAATGATTTTTGCGGATATTTTTAAGAGTTTCGTAATCTTCGTAAGATGGATCGGAGAGTGAACGCAGCATCATTTCGCTGACGTGCTCTCCGATTTCTATATTAGACATTTGAGATACTTTGTCAGCAGGAATCATACCGACAAAATCATAATATACATCTGTCCCTTTAAATGGGAAGTTTTTAGCAATCTTCTCATTATTCTTCGTGACGACAACAACAATAGGAACATTCGCTTTTTTAGCAATCTTAAATAGTCCCGTGTGAAAAGGTAAAAGCGGTTCATCGGTCCAGTTGCGTGTACCTTCCGGATAAACGCCAATGGAAAACTTATCCTCTTTTAAAAATGCTGCGGCCTGTTCAACAGTCTGAAGTGCTTTTCTTGGATTATCACGATCGATTCCTAAAAAGCAAAGACGGCGGATGATCTTTCCGAATGCCGGTTTTTTAAAGTTTTCTTTTTTGGAAACAAAACAAAGATCCGCCTCTTTTCCCAGTATTTCCCAGGAAAGGATCGGATCAAAATTAGATTTATGATTTCCCACCAGAAGATACCTGCCATGTTCAGGTACATTTACAAGACCTC
>JAGCAK010000062.1 GCA_017652745.1 Lachnospiraceae bacterium | reverse complement strand
TATGGAAGATGTGGATGCATCCCTTGCATTTTTGCGCAACCAGACAACTTCCAATGGAAAGGTCGGCGTGATCGGCATGTGCTCCGGCGGACGTCATACGTTCCTGGCAGCAGCTACGCTGGATGGCATTGATGCAGCTGTCGACTGCTGGGGAGGCGGCGTTATCTCACCACCGGAAAAATTATCTCCGGCTCGTCCGGTTGCACCGATCGATTACGCAGAAGGCATCAAATGCCCGATCCTTGGTATATTTGGCAATGAAGATGTGATGCCGACTCCGGAGGAAGTCAACCAGACAGAGGAAGTGCTGAAGAAGTTTGGAAAGACATATGAGTTCCATCGTTATGACGGAGCCGGTCATGGATTCTGGTATTATGACAGAGCACCATACCGGCAGGAGCAGGCAATGGATGCCTGGAACAAGACACTGGAATTCTTTGACAGATATTTGAAATGACACAGAAATCATTTGTCGTAATGGCAAAGCCAGTCGGGTCGCGATGCAACATGCACTGTGATTACTGTTACTATCTGGAGAAAGGGCAGTATTCCGAGCATGAACGCCAGACCCGCATGAGCTATGACTTATTGGAAACATTGATTAAAGAGACGATCGGCGCTGCCGAAGGGCCGGTCGTCTCTTTCGTCTGGCATGGCGGAGAACCGACCATTGCCGGACTGGATTTCTATAAAAAAGTCGTGGAGTTGGAACGGAAATATCTGCCTGCCGGCTGGCAGGTCTGGAACAATCTGCAGACCAACGGCTTTATGATGAATGATCTGTGGTGTAAGTTCCTGAAAGAAAATCATTTTGATGTGGGCGTGAGCTTTGACGGCTCTGCCAAAGTGCACGATCAGAACCGGCACGATCTGAAAGGCGGCGCAACGCAGGAGAGGATCCTTCGGTCTATCCAGAGACTGCGTTCGTTTGGTATTGAACCGGACATCCTTTGTACCGTCAATTCAAAATCCTGCGAAGATCCGCTGGATGTATACCGCGCGATCAAAGCGACCGGCTGCGGATGGTGCCAGTTTATTCCGATCGTGGTAAGAATGCCGGACGGAACCTTCAGTAAAGAATCTGTTTCACCGGAAGGATATGGAAAGTTTCTGATCACCATTTTTGATGAATGGGTGCGGAACGATTTAGGCAGGATCGATGTCCAGCTCTTTGCAGAAACAGCACGCATTATGGCGGGCGGAGAGGCAAGCCTCTGCTGGATGGCCGAGACCTGCGGTCGTGCATTGATCGCAGAAGAGGATGGCGCCATCTATTCCTGCGATCACTTTGTGGATGATGATCACCGCCTGGGAATGCTTCAGCAGAAGGATCTGGGCGAGATGGCTGACTGTGATTTCCAGATTGCATTCGGAGAAGCCAAGCGTACAGCTTTGACAAAGGAATGCCAACGCTGTCCGTTCTTGAAATTCTGCAATGGAGGCTGTCTGAAGGACCGCTTTGGAAAAAGCAATACGGGAGAAGAAGGACAGTATTATCTCTGCCCTGGCTTAAAAGCCTTCTTTGCACATGCGCAGCCGGTTTTGGAGCAGGTGATGAAAATGAGCCGGGAAGGAAAAACACAGGCAGAGATTATGGCATCTTTGTGATAAACTGTGGAGAAGAACATGAAAAAAACACAGATCGTTTTTATGATAGTAATAGGAGTAATGCTTATGCTAGGAACAGCAGGATGCGGCAAAGAGAAATATCACCTGACTTTTGACAGCGACGTGTTTTCATCTAAAAAAACAGAATATGCCGCTGGAGAGAAAGTTACCGTTATTTATGACTGGCGGTATATCGGCACAGATACGGATTACAGATTCTATAGTGATGATGTAGATTTCAAACAGGATTTTGAGCCGAAGAAAGGGTATGTGTTTACCTTTACTATGCCGGACCATGATGTGGCGTTTACCCATACCGCGGTAAATTCCATGACGCCATTACCGGGATCCTATATGCCGGACGGAGCTTTTTCAGGAAGCAGCGGTCAGGAACCACCAGAAGGAACCTGGGTCTGTCCGGAGTGCGGCTACTGGAACACAGGGAAATATTGCAGTGAATGCGGCCATAAGCAGCCGGAAGAATAAAGGATAATGACTGCCGGGAAATGGCAGGCTTATAGAAAAGGAGATTGAAGCATGGGTAAAGAAGAATGGAAAAACACAGGAAAAGAGCTGGGCGGTGCGTTTACCGGTTTGGCAAAGTCCCTGATCCGTTCCGCTAAAACGGGTATTGATAAAGTTGAAGACTGGGCGGAAGAAGACACAAATAAGCAGCCGGAGCCTCAGGTGGAAGAGAGCAATGTGTTCAATGACGGCACATGGAGAGAGACCGGCAAGAACCTGGGCAAGGCATTTATGGGCCTTGGCAAAACTATCGTAGGAACCGGCGAAGAAGCTTTGGAAAAAGCAGAAGAGTGGGCCGAGAAAGATGACGATAACAAGCCAGAAGAATAACTGATATATTTGCATTTAATAAAAGAAGGCTGCCGCGCGAATGCTGCAGCCTTCTTAGTTTTTACGAAGTTAGATTAAATTTGTTTGCTATCTGCTTCAGTCGATCAGTCTATCCAGATTCACATCATAATGGAACGTATAATGCTGGCCGTTCCAGTCAAAACTCACCTCAATGATTCCTTCGGACATACTTGCCTGAATATTTTCTGCACCTCCGGAGTATCCTTCAATGGAACCCATTGCTGTGTTGACAGCCCTCTCGAAAGGACTCGTTGCGTTTGCAGGAACCTCTATTGCCTCAGGAGGGACGTTTTTCCGGACGATCTCACCCGTTATGCTATTTATCACATAACTGCAGGCGGTGTTATTCAGCTTGAAGGTGATCTCAACATTGCCCTCAGCATCTGCGGGATGAACAATGATATCTGCGGCGTACGCTGTCGAAAGTTTTAAATCTTTAAAGACGATATCTACCAGTTCGCCGCTGTCCATAGGTTCTTTTGTTTCTGTCTCGGTTGGTTTCTCTGTTTGCGTTTCAGTCTGAGGCGCAGCTTCTGTTGTCTGTGCCTGTGTCTCCGGTTCCTTCTTTTTGCCGCAGGCGCACAAAACAGACAGAGCCAAAACAAGGATGCAAAGAAGATAAATAATCTTTTTCAAAAGAAAACTCCTTTCCCGTTGTATATATTGCGTAAGACCGTACATAGTTAGTTAAGTTCAGTATAGCAGAAATGCTGAAAAATCAGCAAATACTTGTTTGTTTACAAAAAATAGTGTAGTATTAATCAATTGCTTTTTAAATAAGAAAGATCGAAAGGATCTACCTATGAACATTATGGAAATTCGCTGGCACGGAAGAGGCGGACAGGGCGCAAAAACAGCAAGTCTGCTTCTGGCGGATGCAGCGTTTATGGCAGGAAAATTTGTGCAGTCATTTCCGGAGTATGGTCCGGAGCGGAGCGGCGCGCCAATTACGGCGTATAACCGCATTTCCGATGAACGCTGCACCATCCACTCCAACATTTATGAGCCGGACTACGTAGTAGTGGTGGATGAAACATTGTTGGAAAGCGTGGATGTCACAGCGGGCCTCAAAGAAGAGGGCGGCATTGTGATCAACTCCGCAAAGAGCGCTGCAGAATTGCGGCCGCTGCTGCATGGATATCAGGGAAAGGTTTATACAGTAGATGCCGGGACGATCTCCCGTAAACACCTGGGTGATTACTTCCCTAATACGCCTATGCTGGCAGCTATCGTTGCGATCAGCGGATGTGTGGAACAGGAGGCATTTATGAAGGATATGGAAGAAGCCTATACCCATAAATTTGCCAACAAGCCGCAGGTCGTTAAAGGAAATCTGGATTGTCTGGTTGAAGCAATGCAGGCAGTCAGGGAATAAAGAAAGGCAAGGAATGAACAAAAAAGCAAATGAGATCACAGAGCAGTCCACATGGCAGGAACTGACTGTTGGCTGCGAGATATACGAACCGGGAACATCCCGCCTCACCCTGACCGGTGAGTGGCGGTCCAAGATCCCGGTATGGGATCCGGAAAAATGCCGGCATTGTATGATGTGTACACCGTTCTGTCCGGACTCCTCCATTCCGGTCACTGCCGGAAAACGGAGTGACTTCGATTACGATCACTGCAAGGGATGCGGTATCTGCTATACTGTCTGCCCGTTTGGCGCAATCGAGTGGAAGGAGGTGCACTGATGAGTATTCGTGACAGAATGAGCGGTAACGAGGCAATCGCTACGGCTATGCGTCAGATCAACCCGGATGTTTTTGCGATGTTCCCGATCACCCCGTCCACAGAGATCCCTCAGTATTTTGCACAGTATGTTGCTGACGGAAAAGTAGACACAGAGTTCATCTGTGTGGAGAGTGAACATTCTTCCATGTCAGCATGCATCGGCGCAGAAGCTGCAGGCGCGCGCGCAGTCACGGCAACTTCATCTGCCGGACTTTCCTTTATGAATGAGATGCTGTTTGTGGCAGCATCCGCAAGACTGCCTATCGTTCTGGCAGTTGCAAACCGTGCTTTGACAGGTCCGATCAACATCAACCATGATTATTCAGACTCCATGGCTGAGCGTGATTCCGGTTTTATTCAGATCTACTCAGAGAATAACCAGGAAGCTTACGATAATTATCTGCAGGCACACCGCATTGGAGAGACCGCAGATGTGCGTCTTCCGGTCATGATCTGTGAGGATGGTTTTATCACTTCGCATGCACTGGAAAATATCGAGCTGGAATCTGATGAAGATGTAAAAGCCTTTGTCGGCGAATATCATCCGGAAGAGTATCTGCTTAAGGCAGAAAACCCGCTGGCAGTGGGACCTTACGGTGTTTCCAATTATTATATGGAAGCGCGCGTGGCACAGGCAGAAGCTATGAAAAATGCAAAGCGTGCGATCCTGGATGTGGCAGCAGATTTTGAAAAGACATTCGGAAGAAAATATGGTTTCTTTGAAGAATACAGAATGGATGATGCTAAGATGGCTATCGTGATCATGGGTTCTTCTGCCGGTACTGCAAAAGCTGCTGTGGATGAACTGCGTGAAGCCGGTAAAAAAGTTGGACTCATTAAAGTTCGCGTGTTCCGTCCATTCCCTGGCGAAGAGCTGGCAGAAGCATTAAAGAATGTGAAAGCAGTTGCAGTGATGGACAAGAGCGAAGGCTTTTCTGCTAACGGTGGTCCGTTATTTGCAGAGACAGCAAGTGCCTGCATTAACATGGAACAGCGGCCAAAGATGATCAACATTGTTTACGGCCTTGGTGGCAGAGACTTCACTGTGGATCACACACGCCGTGTTTTTGCACACCTGGAGAAAATAATTGAGACCGGAGAGATCGGTCCGACATATATTCATTTAGGTCAGCGTGATGACAGAAAGGAGGTGCTGTAATGGCTTATAATCTGAAAGAAGAAATGAGCAAAAAAGAACGGTTTGAAGCCGGGCACCGTCTTTGTGCCGGATGCGGCGCCGGCATTGTCTGCCGTGCAATGATGCGTGCAGTCGATCCGGAAGATCAGGCAGTCATCTGCAACGCGACCTCCTGTCTGGAAGTTTCATCCTTCCAGTATCCGTATACTGCATGGCATGATTCTTATATCCACTCTGCATTTGAAAATGCTGCAGCAACGGCAGCAGGCGTGGAGAGCGCATATGTGGCATTAAAGAGAAGAGGAAAGATTGATAACAACTGCAAGATCATCGCTATCGGTGGTGATGGCGGAACCTATGACATCGGCTTCCAGTCTCTGTCCGGCGCAATGGAGCGTGGTCATGACTTTACTTATTTCTGCTATGATAACGAAGCATACATGAATACCGGAACGCAGCGTTCTTCCGCTACACCGCGGTTTGCATCTGCAACTACGACTCCATCCGGTATTGAGTCTGTGGGGAAGAAGCAGAACCAGAAAGATCTGACCCAGATCATGGTGGCACATGGCAGTCCTTATGTAGCGCAGACTACGATGATCGGCACCTTCCAGGATTTCCATGAGAAGGCACACAAGGCGATCTACACAGAGGGCCCGACTTTTGTTAACGTACTGACTCCGTGTCCGCGTGGCTGGCAGTATCCGCCGGAGATTCTTCCGCAGATCTGCAAGACTGCAGTTGATACATGCATCTGGCCATTATATGAAGTGGAAGAAGGAGAGTATCACCTGACTTATAAACCGAAGAACAAACTCCCGGTAGAAGAGTTCATGAAGCTGCAGGGCCGGTTCAAACACTGCTTCCAGCCAGGCAACGAGTGGACCATTGAAGAGGCACAGAACTATGTAGACCGGAAATGGGAAGAGCTCCTGGAAAAATGTAATTAAAAAGATCCCCGCCAACTGGCGGGGATTATTTTTTTTAGTAAAACGTTTGCAGTACGTTCAATTGAGTGTTTGGCTTTACAGTTGCGACTGGCCGGCGTGGATGATGCCGGTATATTTAGCAATCTGATCATCAAGCGTGATCAGGTTTTCCAATGACAGCTTGTGCACATCATCCAAACCGGAGACTCTTGCGAATGTTTTGAGTTCTTCATTGGAAAGAATCAGATAATTTGCGATCCTCTGTGCAGCTTCTTCAATCTTAAGGCGCTCACGCAGCATCGGGTTCTGTGTTGCGATGCCTACAGGGCAGTAGCCGCTTCCGCAGATCCGGTACTGCTGGCATGCAGCAGCAATTAACGGAGCCGTTGCAACAGCAATCGCATCGGCACCCATCGCCAGTGCTTTGGCAAAATCAGCAGAGACACGTAAACCGCCGGTAATCACTAATGCGATATCAGACTGAATGCTGTCCAGGTATTTACGTGCACGGGACAGTGCGTAGATCGTAGGAACAGAAGTCGCCTCTCTAAGGAAGAGCGGGCTGGAACCTGTTGCACCGCCGCGCCCGTCGATCGTGATGAAGTCAGGATTTGCAAAGACCGCGTAAGCAAGGTCTTTTTCAATATTGCCGGCTGCCAGTTTAATGCCGATCGGACGTCCTTCCGAACGTTCCCTGAGCATGTCGACCATTGCTTTCAGATCCTCTTTGGAGTTGATCTCCGGGAACTTGCTCGGGCTTTGAATATCTTCGCCCACATTCTTGCCGCGGATCGCCGCAATCTCTTCTGTGACCTTGCTTCCCGGCAGATGTCCTCCCATGCCCGGCTTTGTGCCCTGGCCGATCTTGATCTCAATCGCATCTGATGTCTTCAGGTTTTCATCCGTTACGCTGTATTTATTCGGGATATATTCGAAAATGTATTTATAAGCAGCTGCTTTTTCTTCCGGCAGGATGCCGCCTTCACCGCTGCACATTGCTGTTTTGGCTGCTGCAGAACCCTTTGCCAGAGCGGTCTTGATCTCTTTTGATAAAGCGCCGAATGACATATGGGAAATATAGACCGGGCTTTCTAAGACCATCGGCTGCTTTGCGTTTTTGCCGATGATCGTCTGTGTGCTGACCGGATCATCATCGTTTAATGGTGCCGGGTCAAGCTGTGCACCTAGCAGCAGGATGTCCTCCCATTTCGGAAGCGGGAGAAGTGTTCCCATTGCCGCATGAAGGGACTCACCCTTCACTGCCATCTCGTGGATCTCTTCCATATACCTGGCGCATTCGTCGTGGCGCACCAGCGATGAATCGTAATCAGACGTTGGTTTTACATTTTGATTCATAATGACACCCCTTTGTTTGTTACTCTCCGTGGCAGGTGATAAGCCATGGGGCCGGCTGGATGTCAAAAGCGCCTTTTGCGTTCATCTTGGAAACCGTGATCTGTGTGATGTCGATTTCTTTCAGGTTCATTTCTCTGCAGATCTCGTTCATCCGTCCGGCCAGGTTGAAGTCCAGCGTATAGACGACAAACTCCATCTTCGGGTTTAATTTCAGAAGGCATTCCATCTCCTGCTCCATGCTGGCAGAGCCCACGAGCATGGTCGTATCCGGAATAGGCAGGTCTTTCATTGTCTCATCATCCACGTGATCGATGATGGTGATGTTGTTGACACCGAACAAGTTTACGTTATCTTCCAGCGTTTTGCCATCGCGCTTGTTGTATTCCACCGCGATGATGGAGCCCTCTCCGTTATGAAGAGCAGCCTCAATGGCAATGGATTCGGCGGAAATGATACAGAGGTTCTTGCCTTCTGTGATCTCCATTTTGGAAAGGATCACGGCGCGGATCTCTGAACCGACGTAATGAACGGAACCGGAGGCAAAGACCTGATTGTCCATACCGAATTTGTAAGTGTTGCGTGCTTTTGGATTTACGATCAGCATGCCGGCTGATGCGTTGATCCCGCGGTTGATCATATCGTAAACTTTGTTTTCCTTAATAGGTCCGGACGGATCGGAACCCTCGTTGTAAACGACAGTGCACTCACCAAGTCCGGCATTGAACATCCGGTAGAAAATATCCGGATGGCCAGCCTCTGTAAACACCAGCACATGCCGGTGGGATTCTACGGTCGGGATCAGGTTTTTATTCTTCCTGGTGATGTCCAGGATCTTAACTTTCTCAAGATCCACATCGTAGTTATCGTTGAAATAATTGAGCCAGTCTAATATATGCGTATTGGTAAACAGATTATTTGTATTCATGACCTTTCTCCTAAAACAGTGCACGGCAATGCGGCCGACACATAATTCATTACTATAATACCATAAAGGGGCATAGTGGAGAAACTGTTTTTGCAATTTCACTGTCCTTGCAAGATAGCATCGTCCGTGATACGATGCGCAAAGAAATGGGAAAGTGAGGACAATATATGGAATTCCTGCCAAAGAAAAAACTGGGTTTTGGATTGATGAGACTGCCTTTGCTCGATAAAACCAAGGCAGATGATGTGGATTATGAACAGGCTGAAAAGATGGTGGACTATTTTCTGGAAAATGGGTTCACGTATTTTGATACCGGTCTGATGTATATGGGATCCAAATGTGAGACGATCACAAAAAAGATCCTGGTCGATCGTCATCCGCGGGACAGCTATGCACTTGCAGCAAAACTGCATGCGGACTATTTTGACTCATTTGAAGGAAGAGATGAGGTGCTGCAGAGCCAGCTGGAAAAGACAGGCGTAGACTATTTTGACTATTATCTGATTCACGGCATCGAGCAGAATCTGCTGAAGAAATACAATAAGTACGACTGCTTCCGCTGGATCGTAGAGAAAAAAGAACAGGGAGTGGTAAAGCACATCGGCTTTTCTTATCACGATACACCGGAGTTGCTAGATGAATTGCTGACAGATCATCCGGAGATGGAATTTGTCCAGCTGCAGCTCAACTATCTGGACTGGGAGAGCGAGTGGGTGCAGGCACACAAGTGTTATGAGGTCTGTGTGAAACATAACAAGCCGGTCGTTGTCATGGAGCCGGTCAAAGGCGGCACACTGGCTAATATGCCGGAAGAAGCAGCTTCTGTTCTGCGGCAGCAGGATCCTTCGATGTCACTTGCCAGCTGGGCTATCCGTTTTGTGGCGAGTCTGGAAAATGTCATGCTGGTATTGTCCGGTATGAGTGATATGGAGCAGATGAAGGATAATGTTTCCTATATGAGCGACTTTGTCCCGCTGACAGAAGCGGAAAAGGAGGCCTGCTTTAAGGCTGCAGAAATCATCAACAGCCAGACGGCTATTCCATGTACCGGATGTTCCTACTGTACGGAAGGATGTCCGCAGCAGATTCCGATCCCAAAATACTTTTCTCTCTATAATGAGGACAAGAGAGAAGATCTGTCTCAGAAGGGTTGGACGATCAATATTACAAATTACGAATTTCTGATTGAGAAATTTGGAAAAGCAAGCGACTGTGTAGAGTGCGGTCAGTGTGAGAGTATCTGCCCACAGCATCTTTCAATCATTAGTTTCCTGAAAGATGTGGTCAGGCATTATGAGGAGATGGAATAAAAATGGAACAGCAGGAAATACTGATCAACCGGGTTTATAAACATTTTAAAGGAGACTACTATCTGGTGGTCGATTTTGCCCGTCATTCCGAGACAGATGAAACATATGTTGTTTACCGGAGACTGTACGGGGACGGAAGCTTGTGGATCCGCCCGTACGATATGTTTGCAAGCGAAGTGGATCACGATAAGTATCCGGATGTAAAACAGAAATACCGCTTTGAGTTGCAGGAGATTGAAAGCGTTGCAAAATAACATAGAAGCAAAGTAACTAAGCAGCAAGGGAACAGAATTGGAACAGTCAGAGGTGCAGGATTTTCAGAAAATTGATGTCCGCATGAAAACGCATATTGTGCGTGTTGTGAATGATGAAGTGCTGATGCAGGCTCTGGATGAAGGAAAGCACAGAGCCGCGCGGCTTCTTGCGCAAAAGATCCGTGAAGATTATCAACAGCAGTTCGGCGAGGAACTGCAGATCAGTACGCGTTCCCTGGCCTGCGAAATCTACTGGCATTATTATGTTCTGAAAAAGGCTCTAGCCATTGAGCAGCGGTTTGGCAAAAAAAGATTTACCAGCTGGCTGATCCGGCATATTGATGTGAGCGACTGCGGAGAAAAGAAAGAAGACAGCAACCGCTGGGTGTGGGATCTGCTTTCGATCTTTTTTTAGTCAAATAAAGTTCTTGCCTTTGGATAATGCAGGACAGGACCTTCCAGACAGACATAAGTCTCATTGATCTTACAGTGCCCGCACTTGCCGACGGCGCAGCTCATTTTTCTCTCAAAGGAGACCCAGATCTTATCTTCCGGTACACCCAGTTTCATACATTCCAGAGCAGAGAAGTGCATCATTGGAGGAGGTCCGACGATCGCCACATTGTAATCATCCCCAAAGGAATCAAATGGAACTTTGCTGATATGCGCGGTGACCATACCTGTCTCAAAGCCAGGCGCTTCGGAGGCGTCCAGTGTATAGATCGTATGGAATTTTTCTGCCTGTGCCCATTTCTCACGTTCTTCGTTGAACAGAGCACCGCTTACATCTTTAAAACCGGAAATCAGATACAGCGATGCAATCTGATCCGGATGATGGTAGAAGTAATTCAGTGTGGTACGCACCGGAGCAAGTCCGGTACCACCGCTGATGATCAGAAGGTGATGATCCTTTCCAGCAAATGTTTCCTCTACCGGCCACCAGTGACCATAAGGCCCGCGCAGGAAAAGTGTGCTGCCTTCGCGCAGATCAAAGACACCCTGCGTCAGCCGGCCGACTTTGCGGATAGTAAATTCCACATAGCCATCGCCTTTGCCGCTGATGGAGATTGGTGCTTCGCCTACTTTCGGGATGGACAGCATACAGAATTGTCCATTGTGTGTCGGCTTATCGAACGCCACCCGGAACGTGAACTCCGCCTGAGTCTCGTGCGTCACACTTAAGATTTTGTGCGGCTCCGGTTTCATAATGTTAACCATTGTTTCGAATCGTTGTTGTTCGTTCATTTTTCTCTCTTGGCTTGTTATACCCATTATTATTGTTAAGCTTCTTTTTCCAGATGCTTGATTTCTTCCGTCAGTCCGTTGACCGTATCGAAGAAGGAAATCTGCCTCGGGCAGCGCATGTCACATCTGCCGCATCCGACACACATGTTTTCCCCTTTGAAACGGGCGGCAAAATCATAAAACTTATGAAATACTTTGAAACGCATATTAGCGCCCTGCGTTTTCCGGGAACGCGCGCCTCCGGCTGTCTCCGTGAAGTTTGGGATCATGCAGGAAGACCAAACTCTTCTGCGTTCGCCGTCCGGTTTGCCTTCTTCGTAAATAATATCGGATGTATCAAAGCAGCTGCAGGTTCCGCAGACAGTGTTGCATCCGCCGCATCCGATACAAAGCTCATCAAACTGATTCCAGTATTCTAAATCGCTGATGGCTTTCAGATTCGCACGGCTGATATCCGGTGCGTGCATGACCTTTTTGTTTTCTTTTACGAATTCCGGTTTGAAGTCAATCATTGCATCGCTTCTAAGGGCGTCTTCAAAGTATGATGCAAAGGAAGGATCTTTTATCTCGACATAAGTATCGCCTGCCGATCCATCTTCTTTTTTTTCTAACCGGAAAGCCAGACTGTAATCCTCCGTCTGATTGCTCCCCATGGAAACACAGAAGCAGTTTTCAAAACTCTCTTTGCATTCCAGCAGAGCGAAACAGACCAGATGCCTCATCCGCGCATAATAGAAGTCCGGATTCCCGTTTTCCAGAAAGATCTTATCCAGCCGGCGGATTGCATTGATATCACAAGGTCTTGCAATGATCAGGATCTTCCGCTCATCAGTCAGCTGTTCTTCTTCTACGGTATCCGAGCGGAAGTACATCATGACCTGAGAGATCGGATAATATGCTTCCTTTGTGGAAAAGTCACTTTGCCGATCCGTTACGATCTCAGATACAGAATTGATCAGAGAAAATCGTACATTCTTTTTTGCTTTGTCCCACTTTGGCGCGAAGATGCGGTATTCCTTAGAAAGAGTATTCAGAATATGATCCATTGTGAGAGGGTCGATTTTATATCCCATTGTTTTCACCTATCCGCGATAGAATGCCTGCTCAGCTTCCATAAAGCCCATAGTCATTCGCGCGATTCCTTTGTAAAAATCTCGTTCGGTGTATTTATAAATATCAGCAGCGAACTGCAGTGCCCAGTTGATCAGATGGGACTGGAAAAAATCGTTCTGTTCACTGTGAAGCTGATCTGCGACAGAAGCTTCCTCTGCATCCGCTTCTTCTTTTAGCAGCGCTGCCATGTAATTCAGCTCCAGTCCGATATGGTCCTCCATGATCTTGAACATATCCTCCCTCATAGTCAGACCTTTCGATGCGTACAGCGCAGAAAGATTCATCTGCAGGCTGCCTCCGAAAGCACTGTCAAATCCCGTGTAGATAGATTCATACGGAAAAGCTGCTTTGCCTGCGGCATCACCTGCAGCCAGAAAGACTTTTGCGTAGTCGGCTGCCAGATCTTCCAGAAGTGCGGTAATCTCTTCTTCCGATTTCCCTTCGAAACCGTTCAGATAGGATTCGATCAACCGAAAGCCGGCATTCAGATCCTGCTGCCAAGGGACGGTGGTTTCTTCAAAAGCAGGAAACTCCATCACGCGCAGGGAGGCGAGCATCAGTGCATCGATCTCCTGAATAAAAACAGAAGCAAGAAAACGGTACATCCATTCCCGGTATTGATTCAGGTCCTTCATTTCTTTACTCATCTAACGTACCTTCTTTCAGTGCTTTTTCAAATGTATAAGGCATCATGTCGACCCACTTTGCATTTTTCAAAATGAAACGTCCGGACGGCTGATTGCCAAAACGGTCTGGCAGCGTATATACATGTCCTTCGTTTTCTGCCAACAGGAGAGATACTTCGCTGTCCGGATCATCAATGTCTCCAAAGTGAAGAGCACCGCCGGCGCAGTTCCTGACACAGGCAGGTTCTTCGCCTTTTTCTCTCCGTTCCATGCAGAGTGTACATTTATCCATGATCCGCATTTCCTGGTTATAGCTGTTACAGTGGAACGGGCACGCGTTCATGCAGGCACGGCAGCCGATACAGACATCCGGATCGATCATGACCACGCCGTCCTCGTCATTTTTCATGCAAGCAGAGGTCGGGCAGACCTTTGTGCATGCGGGGTCTTTGCATTGCTGACACATGACCGGCAGATAATACATTTCCAGATCTGGAAACGTGCCGGTTGGCCCCATGGTATATAAAGTGCTGCGCGATCTTCCGAGCGCAATATTATGTTCTGTTTTGCAGGCAATCTGACAGCCGCCTTTGCAGCCGATACATCTGTCAACTTCCACGACAATTGCTAACTGACTCATCGCACACCTCCTATTTCATCAGCGGAAGCCAGGATTTGAAGTCTTCCGGTTTTGTCCATACACCCTTTGGTCCTTCCTCGGCCCGCGTGACCTTAACCTGATAGGCCCTCAGTGTGTGTGTTCCGACGATATCGTTATACGGCGCTGTCGACTTGGAAAGAACGTTGACGTTCATTTCCTGCCAGCCGTGTGTCTCCGTGTTCAGCGTCTCTGGATTCCAGAACCGTTCCATGCACACCGTACCAGGCTTGATGCCTTTGGTCACCAGAGCTTTCGCCCGGATCTTTCCGCGCTTGGATTCAATCCAGACCCAGCCGCCAGTCTCAATGGCTTCTTTTGCTGCATCCTCCGGACTGATCCACAGTTCTGGTGCCGGATACATCTCGCGCAGACGCGGGACGTTCCGCAGAGTTCCGTGATGATAGAAAGGCACGCGCCCGTTTGTCATGACCAGCGGGAATTCTTTTGAAGTCTCGTCACCACGAATCGGACTTTCCACAGGCTCCAGATAATATGGCAGCGGGTCGTAATCCTTAGAGGCTGCTTCCATTGGGAACGGCATGAAAGGTTGGCCGCTCCGGCCAAGTTCGATCATCCGTTCACAGTAGATCTCCAGTTTTTTGGACGGGGTGTCAAAGCCTTTCGGAAGACCGGTTGCAGGATCTTCCTGCAGATAAACATAATAGGTCTTCCATTCTTCCTGGCTCATGTATTCATAAGGAGAAACTTCCTGTAATTCTTTCCAGGTCATGCCGACTGCCGGCGTAAGCTGGTCGAAGAATTCTTCCATCGAATCCCAGTAGGCCATGTCTTCTCCCATAAAGTCTTTATCAAAGGCTTTTTGGCACATCTCGTGTCCACGCTCTGCGCAGGCTTTTGCCAGGTTAGACCAGATAACGGTCTCATCTCTTGTCTCCCAAAGATGGGCAACCTGTTTGCGGGCGACCAGCATGTTGCAGGTCTCTACGATCATTTCCGTCTCCAGCCATTCTTCCGTTGGCAGGATCACGTCCGCATAGGCAGAGAAGGAGGTTGGGTACATATACATATGTACAATGAACTCCATCTTGTCGATTGCTTCTTTCCATCGTCCGGCTTCTGCCAGCACACCCAGTTTGTTGCCGGAACGGTCGATCCATACCTTCGGCTGATATGGCTTTCCTGTTAGGATCGCGTCCAGAACACTGCCCGGATGGCCGGCATACCAGATGCTTAAACCTTTGAACTCCTGTCCGCCGAGACGTTTTTTAAACTGTTTCTCCGGGAGACATTTCTGCGCTACCGGGACCGGATAGTTCGGGACTTTCAGTACGCCGCTGGTGCGGAAACGCTGCATCGGGACACCTGGTTTTTCCATGTTGCCCATCAGCATGTCCATGGTGTCCGCAGCCATCGCTGCCTGTACGGAGTTCGGTGTCTGATCCGTTGCCACGCCCAGGCAAAGTCCGCTTGGAGAATTGTCTGTGTAAAGGCGGATCGCTTCTTCTATTTTGGAAGGATCCAGCTGGCAGATCTCGCCGGCTTTTTCCAGTGTAAATTCATTTGCACGCTCCAGCAGCAGCTGCGCGCCGGTTTTATATTCTTTTCCGTTGATTGAGAAAGTACCAAACAGTGCTGCATCCAGGTCGTTGTTATAAGGATAGGAAAGTGCTTTTGCAGAAGATGTCTTCTGATCCCAGACTGCAAAGATATCGACGCCGTTTACATCTGCTTTCGTATCTGCAAGGCCAAGTTCGCAGGCACGGATCATTTCCTTTGTATCCGGATCGACCAGATAAGGAAGGTTGGTCCATTTCAGAACAAAGTCGCGGTCATACAGATCATTTGTCAGAATGTAGCGGATCCAGGCCAGCATCAGGGCAACGTCGGTACCCGGCCGGATCGGCAGCCAGACGGTTGCTTTAGCTGCGTCCGGGGTGAACCTTGGATCGATCACCACGGTTTTTACACCTTTAGCGCGAAGCTCATTGACCATACGTCCGCCGCTGGACGGACAGGAAAAGGACGGATCCGTTCCCCAAAGTACGAGCGTCTGGATCGGATTGTTTTCTTCATCGTAAAACTCCAGACAGTTGGAGTCGGCGATAGAGTTATCACTTCCGCCATACATCATGGCTGCAGCCAGTACACGCGGAAGATAGCACTGTGCGCATCCTGGTTCAAACCAGTTCGGCGTACCGAAGATATTGCAGAAACGGGCGATGCTCCAGATCTCCGGATTTCCACCGCCGCCGGTAGAGCAGAAAACATATTCCGCACCGAAATCCTTTTTGACCTGCATCAGTTTATCTGCGATCATACCCAGGGCTTCATCCCAGGAAGCCCTGCGAAACCGTCCGCCGCCTCTTGCACCGACACGGATCAGTGGATATTTATTTCGATTCGGATGATACAATGCAGAGATGCCGGAAAGGCCTTTCGCACACATTTTTCCTTTGCTCATCGGGTCGACAGGATTGCCTTCCAGCCGGACGACGCGTCCGTTTTTCACATGAGCAAGCACACCGCAGTTTGCGATGCAGGCGCGGCAGGCGGTGGAGACAATTTGCTCTTCATCAGATACTTCGATGAC
>JAGCAK010000061.1 GCA_017652745.1 Lachnospiraceae bacterium | reverse complement strand
TTCAATCAGACCAGGGATATCTGCAATAATAAATCCGGATTCTTCCAGATCTACGACACCCAGATTCGGATCAAGTGTAGTAAATGGATAATCAGCGATTTTTGGCTTTGCATTTGTAACAGCTGAAAGGAAGGTGGATTTTCCTGCATTTGGGAATCCGACAAGGCCAACATCTGCAATACTCTTTAGTTCCAGGATCAGCTCCATTTCTTTTGCCTTGCCGCCTGGCTGCGCATATTTTGGAGCCTGCATCGTAGGCGTTGCATAATGCTGGTTCCCTTTTCCGCCTCTTCCGCCTTTCAAAAGGATATAAGGTTCGGAGGAATCTCCCATATCATGGATGATTTTTCCGGTCGATGCTTCACGGATTAAAGTTCCTTTTGGAACTTTTAAAACCAGATCTTCCCCATTCGCCCCGTGCTTACGTTTTTTCCCGCCTTCTTCACCCGGGGTAGCCGCAAACTTCCTTTTATGGCGGTAATCAATCAACGTATTTACGTTTTCATCAGCCAAAAAAACGATATTTCCGCCTCTTCCGCCATCACCGCCATCCGGGCCGCCATCCGGAACATATTTTTCCCTCCGGAAACTGACATGACCATCTCCGCCTTTTCCGGAACGAACGATTATTTTTGCTGTATCTGCAAACATGTATTCCTCTCTGGTAAAAAACAGGCTTCAAATCATTTGATTTGAAGCCCTTTCTTCATGAATTACTCTTCTGTAATAATGGATACCTGCGTTTTGTCTCTGCCAAGTCTGTGGAAACTTACCTTTCCGTCTTTCAGAGCAAATAAAGTATCATCTTTTCCGCGGCCAACATTCTCGCCCGGATGAATCTTAGTGCCTCTCTGTCTGTATAAGATATTTCCGGCTTTCACAAACTGTCCGTCCGCTCTCTTTGCGCCTAAACGCTTAGACTCGGAATCTCTGCCGTTTCGTGTGGATCCTACACCCTTTTTATGTGCCATCTATTTCAACTCCTTTTCAACACTAAATCTCTTATTCTTCGACTGCTGCTTCCACCGGCGCTTCTGCTGGTGCTTCTTCTTTCACTTCTTCTTTCTTGGAACCGAAAGCAATGTTCGTGATCTCAACTTCTGTAAAATACTGTCTGTGACCATTTTTCTTGTGATAACCTGTTTTCGGTTTATACTTGTAAACGATCACTTTCTTTGCTCTGTCCTGTGCTGTGATCTTGCCAACTACCTTAGCGCCTTCCACGCATGGGCTGCCGACTGTCACATTGTCACCACCGACTAAAAGGACTTGGTCAAAAGAAACTTCTGTGCCAACTTCACCTTCCAGTTTCTCGACTCTTACCTTGTCGCCTTCGGAAACTTTATACTGTTTTCCTCCAGTTGCGATAATTGCGTACATACTGTACCTCCTGATAAAATACTCGCCAAATTTGGTGCTGTATGAATATCATACAAACTTAAAAAAACCTCATTGTGCGGCCAACTACAAAAATATAGCAAAAATAGTAGGGAAAGTCAATAAAAAGAATGAAAAACTGCCGGGCCAAAGCCCGGCAGTAAAACGTCAGAATAATGGATAAATGTGAGCATTAAACCAGGAATATCCAAGATCAAATTCAGGGAGCACTCCCAGATTGATCAGCAGTCCGCCAAGGAACCATAAGAGGATCAGGATCAGGATCACATTTAAGATAATACAGAAGATAAATAATCCTTTACTGCGAGGTTTTTCATATTCTACTTCCTCGTCATATTCACCTTCATAACCTTCCTCATCATCCAGAGCATCGTAAACATCAACTTCTTCTTCGACAGTCTCAATTGGCGGAAGATCTTCATCTTCTATAGCTCTTCTTTTACGTGGAGCAGGTTCTTCTTCTCCATCTACCGGAACCGGTCTCGGGCGGCGTTTTCTTTCCTGCCCGTCTTCAGAGACTGGTCTCTGTTTTCTGCGGCGCGGAGCTTCTTCACCTTCAGCGGCCTCTTCCGGTCTTGGTCTTCTCGGACGTGGAGCTTCTTCACCTTCTGCAGCTTCTTCCGGTCTTGGTCTTCTCGGACGAGCTCCATCCGGACGAGTTCTCTTTGGACGAGGTGCTTCTTCTTCCGGCAATGCTTCTTCAGCAGGCTCTTCCACTTGCAGTGAATCATATCCGCCCTTCGGCATATAGATTTCTTCACGCTGCGGTTTTGATGGAGTCTTGATCTCATCGATAGACTTTGGAGTTACTACATTAGCAGCAGCTTCCTCTTTTGGAGGCATTGCAATACTGCATGCTTCATCATATGCAACTTTTAAAAGGGCTGTACGGAAGTTATCCGGCTCCTCTCCTTTTTTAATATTATTAAATAATTTAACAAAGGTCTTCTTTGTAGCTGCTAAAGCGCTGTCATGATCACCCGTAATGGATTTCGCAAAGTTATATACATCCTTAGCGTATTCGGAATAAACTGCTTTAACCGCATCTTTATTTCCGGACCTGATTTCTTCAATAAGACTACTCATTGGACTACCTCACAAATTGTTATTCTCACAGAGATACATGATATTTTATCAAATTCAAACTATTATTTCAACAAAATACTTTTATCGACCAATTCATACAAAGGACGTCTGGCTTTCTTTCGTGTAATCTCCACCAGATTCAGCTTTGTCATATCTACGATAGATGTCTTGATCGGATCTTCCGAGACAAACTCCTCAAACGCCTTCATCAGTTTTTCCTGATTCTCTTTAACCTGCATATTAATGAAGTCTACAATAATAATGCCGGAAAGATTCCTTAGACGGATCTGATGAGCGATCTCTTCGGCAGCTTCCAGATTGACTTTAAAATACTCTTTCTGTGCATCTTTTTTAGAAACATATTTACCGGAATTCACATCTATGGAAACAAATGCCTCCGTCGGCTGAATGACCAGGTAGCCGCCGGATTTCAGCCAGACTTTTTCCGATAATGCTTCTTCGATATCTCGTCTGACATTGTAAAGAGTTTGTAAAGATGTAACAGAATTGTCATAAAATTTTAATTTATTTGTATCTTCACTCTGGTAAACCTCCAGATACTCGCTGATTTCTTCGTAGATAGACTCATCATCTGTAATGATCTGCGCCACCTCATTATGGTAGCCGTCACGGATACTGGTAATATAGGATTTCGGAGCCTGATAGATCAGGGAATAACATTTCCTGTAAATACGCAGGTCACTGACAGCCAGCCAGACACGTGAAAAGAATTCGATTTCTTCAAAGATACTGTCGATCGGTGCATGCATGGCATTTGTCCGAATGATGAACCCGAAATTCTTATAGTTCAGTTTTTCATATCTTGCGGTGATCGCTTCCTTCAATTCCGGCCATTTGATCCGGTTCGAGAATGAAATGCCTCTGTTCTTTAAAGAAAATACAACATATTTCCCGACAAAATTAATATTTGCTGAAACGACCGGTTCCTTATTTCCGACAGATTCTTTCACTACCTGAACAACAATATCTTCACCGACACGAAGCGGGCCATCTGCTCGTTCCAGATTTACGTAAAGAGGCTCAACTTTTTCATCAATCGGGTAATACCCCGTCTGCCCTTTAGCAAATTCCACAAAGGCAGCATTAATGTTTGGAAGGATGTTTGTTACCTTTCCTATATAGATATTATTCAGGATAGTTGCTTTACTGCCATCACAATTGATCTGCAATACGCGATTATCATTATCGTAAAGCAGTGAAAAAATATAATTATGTATTCTTGTGATGACTAATTTCCCTTGTTTTTTCATGTTCGGATCGTTTCAAAATCTTCTAATGGAACCAGATCCTCCGCAAATAATTCCAGTCTCATTATTGTAATCTTTTCCCTGTGATAATCAATACCCATCAAATCGAAAAGAACACTTGCAACGGTTTCTGCTTTAATATTCTGGTCTCCTCCTGCACGCAGAGTGATCAAAAGTGTTTGACCCTGATAAGAAAGATTGATGATCTGCGGAAGAATGTCGACATCCTGTTCTTTCTTTTTTGTTTTTTTATGGACCAGATAAGATCCTCTGCTATGCAGTTCTTTTATACTATGCTCAATGGCACATTCCTTAATTGCGGCATCAAACAAGATCTGATAAGACGCAAAACGGACAGCAGCCATGACCTTACATGCATTTTCCTTTAATTCCCGTACACTGAGAATATGAAAACCATCTCCGGAAACAAGGTTCATTTTATTTTTGACTTCTTCCAGGTTCTGCCCATCAGCAATCTCACAGTCCAGATACTCTCCCCTGCTCTCTATCCCAAGACCAAGAGGCATAGCAAAACTCATTTTTTGATGTGGATTGAATCCTTCTGAATAAACCATTTTAACTCCGGCGCGGTTAAAACAGCGCTGGAAAAACCGCATGATATCCAAATGCCCCAGGTACTTGACGGAAGCTTCTTTTGTAAATTTAATTCTTATTTTCAAAGCAGATCCCTCCTTTGAAAACAGATGCGCCGCAGCCCGAACACTTTTCCCTGCAGTTTGGTGTAACTATCTCCTGCAGAGCATTTTGGAATTCTTTTTTCATAAATTCTTTCGTTACGCCAATATCTATAAAATCCCATGGCAGGATCTCGTCTTGTTCTCTTCTTCGGTAAACATAAAAATCAAGTCCAAATGGTGCATTCTCAATCGCACGGATCCATTTATCATAATCAAAATGGTCTGTCCATGCATCAAAGGAAGCCCCGCTTACATAGACATCTTCAATAATAGAACTGACTCTTCTGTCTCCGCGGGCAAGAAGTCCTTCTATAACAGAAGTCTTTGCGTCATGCCAGTTATAACGGATGCTTCTCTGATTTAGTTTTTCTTTGATTGTAGCATTCAGAAATCCTGCTTTATCCAGATACGTTTCCGGCTGATACATCGGCTCCCATTGGAAAGGGGTAAACGGTTTTGGGATAAAGAAGGAAGTACTGACAGTGATCTGTATTTTCCCCTGCCGTTCTTCTTTCGGAACAGTGTCATAATACAGTTCGGCAATTTGTTCTGAAAGATCTGCGATACCTGCTATATCTTCCTGTGTTTCTGTCGGCAAGCCCAGCATAAAATAAAGCTTCACTTTATTCCATCCGCCCCGAAATGCCATTTCAGAACCGGTCATAATATCTTCCAGCGTGATACCTTTATTGATCACATCACGAAGCCGCTGTGTACCGGCCTCAGGCGCAAACGTAAGGGAGCTTTTTCTTACATCCTGCACTTTGCTCATAACATCTAAGGAAAATTCATCAATACGCAAAGAAGGAAGAGAGATGTTCACTTTCCTGTCGGAAAACTCGTTCACAAGGTAATCCATTAATTCTTCAAAAAATGGATAGTCGCTGGTGCTTAAAGAGGTCAATGACAGTTCTTCATATCCGGTATTTTCAATCAGATATCTGGCTCTTTTTTTGAGAAAATCAAGAGAACGGATCCTGCAAGGCCTATAAAGCATCCCCGCCTGACAGAAACGGCATCCCCTGATACATCCACGCATCACTTCCAGGACAGCACGGTCCTGTGTCGCCTGTACATAAGGGATCACTGGTGCTTCCGGATAATACGTATCCGAAAGATCTTCCACCGTCTGTTTTAAAATAGAATTCGGAACCAGTCCGATATACTCATCCTTTGGTCCAAAATGGCTGATCGTTCCGTCTTCGTTATATGCAGTCTCATAAAATTTCGGGACATAAATCCCTTCCACATTTGCTGCTTTTAGAAGGAAGTCTTCCCTGCTTCCATTAGCCTCTTTATTTGCTTTATAAGCGTCAAGCAGTTCAAAGTAAACTGTTTCACCTTCCCCCATGTAAAACATGTCAAAAAACGGCGCTAAAGGCTCTGGATTAGCAGCACATGGCCCCCCGCCGATAACCAGAGGATCACCATCTTTGCGGTCACTTGCATGCAAAGGAATCTGCGCAAGATCCAGAACGGCAAGTACATTTGTATAAGCCATTTCATACTGCAATGTAATACCCAGAAAATCAAAATCTTTTATCGGATCCTGACTTTCCAACGCAAAAAGAGGGATCTTTTCTTCTTTCATGATCTGGAACAGATCCGGCCAAACGGAGAAAACACGCTCGCACCAGATATCATCACGGCTGTTCAGCATGGAATATATGATCTGCATACCCAGATGGCTCATGCCAATCTCATATAGGTCCGGAAAACACATTGCAAAACGTACTGCGATGTGTTCTTTGTCTTTCATGATGCTGTTGACTTCACCGCCGGTATAACGTGCAGGTTTTTCCACAGATAACAAGATCCGGTCTGGTAAAGCTAGTTTCCTATTCATCAGTCTCTCTCCTGTATATCCAGATTCACACCTTCCAAATAATGGAGCGGGACACCCAGCTTTTCTGTAATAAAGAATTCCGGCCGCAGCTCATCGATAGAGACACTTTTCTTCTCTCCTTTCTGCGCACCTTCATAATAATGTTTCAACTCAAAGAAAGTCATATAGTAATACTTATCCTCACCGGTGAAATGTATCAGCAGAAAACTGATACCTCCCTGGGCTTCAAAATCGGCCATGAAATTGAACTGATGCTCATGGACATTAGATAAAGCGAAAGATGAACTTGCACATTCTTTGGCATCAAAACAGATTGGGAATGACTGAACTACACCAATATAATCGACTGTACTTTTCTTTTCAAAGTAAGCCAGGGTAATGTGTCTGTTATCATCGATCTCCACTGGTTTAATTGGTGTAGGGATCTTCTGCACTAAACCCAGTCGTAATTCTCTGTATTTTTCATTTGCCTGATTGATCACCGTTTCAAACTGTGATCCTCTTAAACCTCTGCTGTCCCAGGTAGCCATAATTGTTCTCCTTTTATTATTCTTTCAAATTCAGAAGGAATTCCTGCTTCTATTTCCAAGCCATTCAAATACGATAATTCATTTTGAACATCATGGAACTTGATTCTATATGCATGCAAGAGCTGGTAATGCAGTCCGTATTTTTCCGCAAAATAACGATTGAAAGCAGAATCTCCATATTTTTTATCACCTGCGAGAGGATGTGACAAATATGCAAGATGTGCTCGGATCTGATGGCTTTTTCCAGTCAATAGATCTACATCCAGAAGAGTCATGTGGTCATTGTGACATAGTGGTTCGTAACGGGTAATGATTTTCTTTGCCCCTGGCTGGTCTTTTGCAGTTACTTTGACCTGATTGTTTCTTTCATCTTTCCATAAGAAAGCATCCACTTCTTCCGTTTTTTCCAGAACTCCTTCAACCAGGCAAAGATAATGTTTGCTGATACATCTTTCCTTCAAAATCTCATTTAAACAGCGGGATGCTTTACGATTCTTTCCGGCTAATACAAGTCCGCTCGTGTTACGGTCCAGCCGGTTACTGATGCCGGGAGTAAACAGATCCGTGGTTTCATCCTGCAAATAAGCAAGTAATAGATCATTCAGGGAAAAGTCTGTTGATACAGACCGCTGTGAAAGCATCCCTTGTGGTTTTTGAAACGCGATCAGATTCTCATCTTCATAGCAGATCAGGTTTCGGATCTCCTCCATGGAAAAGCGGGAACTATGCGGTTTTGACTCCCCACGGAACTTCAAAATGGTTTCATCTGCCAGGTATAGTTTGATCACATCGCCATCTTTCAGCATTTCGCTTCCGGATGCTTTTTTATCATTTAAAACAATATTCTTTTTCCGCAGCATTTTATAGACAAAGCTTTTCGGCGCTTTATCCAGATATCGGAACACGATCTTGTCCAACCGTGTTCCGGCATTTTGCGGTTCAATAATGATTTCTTTCAAAATGTTCCTCAATTTGACGTTCTGATTCAGACAGCGAACCAGAGTTATCAATTACAAAACTACAAGCTTTCCGAAATTCTTCATCTGACAACTGAGCGGCAATTATGCTTTCAGACTTTTCTCTGGAATAACCCCTGTTGTCCATCAAACGTTGTATACGCACTTCTTTATCCGCAATGACAGCCCATAGTTCATCAAGGATTTCCGGATAACCATCCTCGATCAAAAGAGCAGCCTCCAGAACGATAAGTTTTTCCGGATGTTTCCTGCTGATCTCATTTTTTTCTTTTATGATCGCTTTTTTCACCAATGGGTGAACAATCTGATTCAGAGCGAGTAATTTTTCATCGTTCTTAAAAACAATTGCAGAAAGTTTCTGTCTGTCTATTTCCTGATCATCTCCAAGGATCTCATTGCCGAATGTCTGTACGATCTTGCGATATGCACTTTTTCCTTTGCACATAAGATCTTTTGCCACATCATCTGCCATGATCAGATGCGCATCATACTTGTCTTTTAGTATTTGAAGGATCGTTGACTTTCCAGCTCCGACCCCGCCTGTAATTCCAATAAACATATTAGTGTGCCTCAAACCAGTCTTTGCCGATGTTCACATCTACTTCCAGTGGAACTTTCAATGTCACGGCCTCTTTCATTTTTGTATAGAGAAGTTCCTTCACAATATCCTGTTCTTCTTCCGGCGCTTCGATCAGAAGTTCATCATGGACCTGAAGCACGATCCTGGCTTTCAGATTGTGCTCTATGAGGGCTTTTTCCACCTGGATCATGGCAATCTTTATCACGTCGGCAGCAGTGCCCTGGATCGGCGCATTCATCGCCGCCCTTTCACCGAATGCTCTTTGCATAAAGTTGCTGGATGCCAGCTCCGGGATCGGACGGATCCTTCCAAACAAAGTTCTGGTGGCACCATCCATCTTTGCCCTTTTAACAGTATTATCCAGATATTCTTTTACTTTTGGATATGTCGCAAAATACTGTTTAATATATTCTGATGCTTCTTTTCTGGAAATACTCAAATCTTCACTAAGGCCAAAGGAGCTGATCCCGTAAACAATACCAAAATTAACAGCCTTTGCATTTCTACGCTGTTCCTTTGTTACTTCTTCAAGCGGAACATGAAAGACCTTGGAAGCAGTAATCTTATGAATATCAGAATCACTCTTATAACTTTCGATCAGGTTTTCATCTCCGGAAAGATGAGCCAAAAGACGCAGTTCAATCTGCGAATAGTCTGCATCCAGGAATACACAGCCTTCTTTTGCAACAAAAGCTTTTCTGATTTCCTGGCCCAATTCATTTCGGATCGGAATATTCTGCAGATTCGGATCCGTTGAACTGATACGTCCGGTTGCTGTTATCGTTTGATTAAATGTACCGTGGATCCTGCCGTCCTCTTCAATAAAGTTGACCAGGCCTTCCGCATAAGTGGACCTAAGTTTTGTCACCTGTCTGTATTTCAGAATCTGATTCACAAACGGGAATTCATCAGCAAGCTTTTCCAATACATCTGCTGATGTGGAATAACCTGTTTTTGTTTTCTTCCCATGTGGAAGCTTCATTTTTTCAAACAGGATAACGCCCAGCTGTTTAGGCGAATTGATATTAAACTCTTCCCCGGCTTCCTGATAGATCTGTTTTTCCAGATCCTGCATCATGGAAAGAAGCTGATCAGAAAAATTCTTCAGCGACTGTCTGTCAACACGGATTCCTTCTCTTTCCATGTAGTATAAAGAATACGTCAGAGGCATCTCCATCTGCAGGAAAAGATCCCACATTTCTTCCCGGATCAACTGATCTTTCAGTGGAATATATGCCTTGTAAGCGCTGCGAGAAGCAAACGCGGCAATCTTAATACACTCATCATGTGTTTCCGGATCAGTAAGTGCCTGCTGAACGGTTTTCTTTCCGATCAGATCTTCTTTTGACGGTAAGATTTTACCGCAATAATCTTTGGAGACGGAGTCATAAGTATAACGTGAGATCAGAGGGTTCAGCAAATAAGCCATAATGCCAAGATCATAAATAGAATCCGCACGAAAATCTCTGCAGTCTAAGGCATGCAGCATATCTTTTAAATCATAGACACAGATATCGACTCCCGAAAACAGAAACGGCAGAATGCCGGAAGCATCGCCTTCCATGACGTAGGTTTTTTCTTCCGGAGAATCGTTCTCGATATCAGTAAACGTTAATCCTAGCAGGGAAAGATCCTCGTCCACAAACAATCCAATATGACTCTTATTTTTTTCAGAAACAGCTTCAGCGATTTCCAGGATCTCAGTCAGATTTTCCGATGTAAGCAAGTTGAATTCTGTATCTGTATTGGCTTTGCTCTGCGCACTGTCAAACCGTTCCAGAAGTTTATTCAGTTCCAGCCGCTTATAAAGTTCATAAGATGCAGGATTATAAAACTCACTTTCGTCATTGATCTTTGCTTCGTGGTAATCCATCACGACCGGACTGTCAACTTTGATCGTTGCCAATTCCAGACTCATCCGGCCCTGCTCAATATATTCTTTCAGATTTTCTCTTGCTTTATTTGGTTTGATTTCATCAACATGAGCGTATGCATTCTCTAAAGAATGATACTGTACGATCAGATTCGTCGCTGTTTTCTCTCCGATTCCAGGTATCCCTGGAATGTTATCAGAAGAGTCGCCCATTAAAGCCTTTAATTCAATAAACTCATGCGGAGTCACCTGATAAGAATTCAAAACGTCTTTGGCATAGTAATACTCTATCTGCGTCATTCCGGATTTTGTCTTTGGAATAGCCACCAGAGTTGTATCAGAAGCGAGCTGAAGAAGATCCCTGTCTCCGGAAAGGATCACGACCTCAGTTCCTTCTTTTTCGGCCATCTTGGCGTATGTACCGATCACATCATCCGCTTCATATCCGGCAAGTTCTGCTGTTTTAATATGCATGCTCTGCAGGACCTCTTTCAACACAGGCACCTGTTCATGCAGCTCTTCCGGCATACCTTTCCGGTTTCCTTTATAGGCATCATACATTAAATGACGGAATGTTTTTTCCCGAACATCAAAAGCAACAATGACATAATCCGGCTGAATTTTGGAATAAGCATTGAAAAAAATGTTCAGAAATCCGTAGATTGCATTAGTATGAAGGCCATCGGAATTGGTAAGAGGCGGAACCCCGTAAAAGGCTCTGTTGACAATACTGTGACCATCGATCAATAAGATTTTTTCTTTCATATTTTCCATGTAAACATTATACTTCAGACAAAATCCATTGGCAATTTGTATTCATAAGAATATAATAAGCTCATGGAAAAAAACGGCAGAAGATCGGGAATAAGCACCTTTTTTTCATTTCTGTTTATCCCGCTTTCTCTGATTTATTATGAAATCCTGTTAAAGATCCTGTCCGGGCAGCATTTCCTGCTGCTTAATATTTGCGCCATGGTTTTGACCTCTGTGGCTGCAGGAAGCATTTTTTACCTGATTTTTACCCTGTTTCGTTCTAACAAGGCCAGCAGATGGATGGCTCTGATCTTTCTGGAAATTGCTGCCCTTTTGTTCCTGCTTTCATATTTTGTATTTGATTCCTTTAAAGTATTTAACGATATTCAAACGATTGCAGAAGGAGCAGGCGGAATTGCGAATGAATTCGGTTCAGCTGTATGGACTGTCGTTCTGAAAGGCTACTGGATCATCCTTTTGTATGAAGTACCCGTGATCCTGTTTGTCCTTTTCTTTTTCATCTTACATATTTTGCATTTGGACCAGGCCCAAAAAAAGACCCGCTGGATCCTGTTGCTTGTTTTCCTGGTTTTTGAAGCGTCAGGAATCCTGTTGATGATGCGGAATGATAACTATGCCAGAAGACTGACCCGTAATTATAATTTCAACCTTGTCACTCAATCCTTCTCACTTCAGACTGCTTTTAAAACGGATGCGCTTTATCTGGTTTTCGGCAATCCATTTCGTTCTTCTTTCTATAACGGATATCAATATTTAGAGGATTCTACTCCTGACAGGAATATTTATGGAACCCAGGAACTGTCTCTTACATTCCCGGAAACAACAAATAAAAAGATTCTAAAATTGAACGATTATGTTTCTTCCCTTACGCCATCTTCCAGGAATGAGTATACCGGATTGTTCAAAGGGAAAAATATCATCTTTATTTCAGCTGAATCTCTTTCCACGGAAGCAATACGTCCTGATCTGACGCCAACATTATATAAACTGAAAACGGAAGGGATCCTTTTTAAGGACTATTACCAGCCTTATTACAACAGCAGTACGGCGACAGGAGAGTTTGCAAATCTAATGGGGCTTGTCCCAACTTCCGGCATGCGTTCCTTTACATCGACAATTGGAAAAGAACTATATTTTACGATTGGAAATGAAACATTGCGCCTGGGATATCACAACATTGCTTATCACAACGGTACAGTTGAGTATTATAAACGGTATCTGGCACACCCGAACTTTGGATATTCTTCCTTCATCGCGCAGGGAAACGGTATGGAAGAAGGTCTTTCAGGCACATGGCCGGAAAGTGATCTGGAAATGTTCCAATACTCCCTGCCACAGTATATTGATGATGAACCTTTCTGCATTTATTACATGACATTGACCGCTCATTTTCCGTATTTCAAGAATTTGTCTGTCATGACTGATCAATACGGTTCTCTAGTAGAAAACAAGGGTTTTTCAGATGTTGTGGAGGCTTATTTTACCGATATGATCGATTTTGACAGAGGATTGACATATCTTCTGGATGGACTGGAAAAGAAAGGGATTGCGGATGATACGGTCCTTGTGATCAGCCCGGATCATTTCCCTTATGGCTTAACAAAAAGTGATTCCTATGGTACAGATAAGGATTATTTACCGGAGTTATTCGGCTTCGACCCTGATAATGAAATCGTGCGGGATCATAACAGTCTGATCATATGGTGTAAATCATTAGAAGAAAAGGCTCCGATCATCGTATCAGAGCCTGTGTACAGTGTAGATATCCTGCCTACATTATTAAACTTATTTGATTTAGAGTACGATTCCCGTCTGCTGGCCGGTCGTGATGTGTTTTCCGATGCCCTTCCTCTTGTGATCTGGCCGGATTACTCCTGGATCAGCGACAAAGGATATTATCTTTCTGAAACAGACACGTTCGTTCCAAAAGATGGAGAAGATATCCCGGATGATTATCTGCAGAATGTTCAGATCATCGTATCGAATAAAATGAACTTCTCTTCTTTAACATTAGAAGAAGATTATTACCGGTATCTTTTCCCTTAAAAAAGACGAACTACATCTTCAATATAATCATACATATTATCATAAATGTCTTCATATACTCCAGCTGCAAGTGCAACGATCCCGATGATCAGACATAAAACGACAAAGATCAATCCGACAATACATAAAACCCTGCCAATTCTGGCGAGTCGGAAATTAGACAGCTGCAGTGATTTTGAACCTAAAACAATGCCTACGATCGCCATAGCCAGGAAAATGGCTCCTAAAATCTGTCCGACGATAGGCAGGATGCCAACCCCGCTCCAAACGATCGAGATCAATCCAAAAACAAAACTGATAATACCAAAAACTTTTGCTTTTGGCGGAAGCACCGGGGTGCTCTGTGGCTGTATATTGGTAAATACCTGCTGTGGTTCCGGCTGTGTATAGAAGGATCCTTCTTCCGAAAAGGCTTCAGGTTGGCTGAAGTTTTCCGGTTCTTCATATGTATCAGGAGCAGAATATACTTCTACCGGTTTATCCGGAGCATTTGCGAATTGTTTTCCACATCCGGAACAAAATTTAGCATCTGTATCATTCAGCGTTCCGCAAGTACTGCAATATCTCATTTATAATCCTCCAAAAAAATGTACTTTACTTTTATTTCAAAATCTATGATAATACTAAAGTCGTGCAGGTGTGGCGGAATGGCAGACGCATCAGACTCAAAATCTGACGAGGGTAACCTTGTGTGGGTTCAAGTCCCACCACCTGCATTGTAAGAACTCGTAAGAGTTCTTTCTTTTTTATTTATTCCGTCAAACTTTCACAGAATTCTTTGATCCGATCCATACCTTTATCAATTTCAGACACGGAAATCGCATAAGATAAACGGAAATGATCTGAAAAGCCAAAATCATCGCAAGGAATGATTGCTACATAATAGTCTTCGATCAGGAATTTTCCTATATCTGCGGCACCTGTGATCTCCTGCCCTTTATATTTCTTTCCAATCAGTTCAGACGCATCAACAAACACATAGAAGGCTCCTTTTGGCTCGATTGCTGAAAGTCCTTCAATATCACAGACCCTGTCATAGGTGTATTTTCTTCTTTCATCAAACGCAGCATTCATAACACGGACACATGTCTGGTCGCCGGAAATAGCTGCTAAAGCTGCCATCTGGGCGATGGAGTTTGGGTTAGATGTCTGATGAGACTGAACGCTGCCCATGACCTTTGCAATTTCCAAAGGAGCGCCGGCATATCCGATACGCCATCCAGTCATAGCATAGCTTTTTGCCAGACCATTGACCGTAATCGTTCTTTTATAGATCTCGTCATTTAATGAAGCAATGCTGACTGGATCTTCTTTTCCATAGCAAAGATTTTCATAGATCTCGTCCGAAATAACGTAAATGTCATGAGTCACTGCAAAATCAGCAATCTGTTCCAGCTCTTCTCTGTCATAGATCATACCGGTAGGGTTATTTGGAGAGTTCAGTATCAAAGCTTTCGTTTTATCTGTATATGCTTTTTCCAGATCATCCACTGTGATTTTATATGAAGATGCTTTTTCCGCACGAACGATAACTGGAACACCGCCGGAAAGACGTACAATTTCCGGATAACTTAACCAATGCGGAGATGGAATGATCACTTCATCTCCTTCATTAATAATAGCGGAAAAAACATTTGTAATAGCATGTTTACCGCCGTTAGAAACAACGATCTGCTCCGGAGCATATTCAATGTGATTAAAATTACGGAATTTTTTAGCAATTGCTTCCTTCAGCTCATTTGTTCCAGATGCAGCTGTATATTTGGTAAAACCGTCGTCAATCGCTCTTTTTGCAGCCAGGCAAATATGATCTGGTGTGTTGAAGTCCGGTTCACCAGCTCCAAAACTGATGACATCTTTTCCCAGGTTTTTCATTTCTTTTGCTTTCGCAGTGATCTCCAGGGTAGATGACGGCTTTACAGACAATGCTCTTTTCGATAATTCTAATGACATAACTAAACTCCTTACTTAAGTATGAAAAGCAATTTCACACTCTACTACGTTAAAAAATTAAAAAATATTATAACACAAAAAAAGAGGACGTAAACCTTTCTTTTGAAAAATTTACGTCCTTTTCTTTGTTGTGAATGAATGCGCTATTTAGCGTAATCGGTCACGCGGGATTCCCGGATAATGTTGATTTTGATCTGTCCCGGATACTCCAGCTCATCTTCGATGCGCTTTGCAATATCCCGTCCCATGATGACCATCTGGGCATCATCGACTTTCTCCGGCACGACCATAACTCTGACCTCTCTGCCTGCCTGAATAGCAAAGGATTTTTCTACTCCTTTGTGCTCGTTACATATATCTTCGAGCTGTTTCAGCCTGTTGGTATAAGTATCCAGAGTTTCTCTTCTTGCTCCCGGACGGGCAGCGCTGATCGCATCAGCAGCCTGAACGATACAAGCAATCAGAGATTCCGGTTCTACATCTCCATGATGGGAAGCTACTGCGTTAATGATAACATTGGACTCTTTATATTTTTTGCAAAGATCCACGCCGATCTGAATATGGGATCCTTCGATCTCATGATCGATGGCTTTTCCGATATCATGTAACAGTCCTGCTCTTTTTGCGAGTCTGACATCACAGCCGATCTCGCCTGCCAGCAAGCCTGACAGAATCGCTACTTCAATGGAATGCTTTAAAGCATTCTGACCATAGCTGGTACGATATCTCATTTTTCCAAGAAGACGGATCAGTTCCGGATGGATGCCGTGCACGCCAACTTCCAGTACAGCAGCTTCACCTTCTTCTTTGATGATCTTTTCGACTTCTTTCTGAGCTTTTGCTACGGTTTCTTCAATTCTCGCCGGATGAATACGACCATCTACGATCAGTTTTTCGAGGGCAATTCTTGCAACCTCTCTTCTGACGGGGTCAAATCCTGATAAAATAACCGCTTCCGGTGTGTCATCGATAATAAGATCTACACCTGTAATAGTCTCCAAGGCTCTGATATTTCTGCCTTCACGACCTATAATACGGCCCTTCATTTCATCATTCGGCAGCTGCACGACAGAGATCGTGGATTCGGATACATGATCAGCAGCACTTCTCTGGATCGCAGAAACAATATATTCCTTTGCTTTTTCATCAGCGATCTCTTTTGCTCTGACTTCGGATTCCTTGATCATCTTGGCAGCGTCAAGCTGAACTTCTTCCTC
>JAGCAK010000060.1 GCA_017652745.1 Lachnospiraceae bacterium | reverse complement strand
TTTCTGGAGAACTGTTCGATCTCCGTCGGAGAATACTGCTTTCTCTCCAATTCTTTCCGGTCAGACGAAGTCTGTGAATCCTTCGTCTGAACCTGGACCTGAACAGGAGAGGAAGACTCCTCATTGGAACGCGGCGCGTTCCCGCTTTCGCCCGGGATCTCATTTGCTGAGATCAGCTGAAGAGAAACCAGGGTCTTATCTTCAAAAACAAGTTTAAGAAGTCCTTTACGCTCCCAATATCTGAGGGCGCGGACAATGTCTTTCTCGGAATCTTCCAGACTGTCAGCGATCCTGGATAAGGACAGTTCGGACTGGTTTTCTTCCAGACATTTCAGAAGGTAAATATATATCTTTACAAATTCCCCGGCAGCCTTTGGCATATATTTTTCAATAAAGCTGTTCGGCACGCTGGTGGTACTTGTAAACCCTTCCTGTTGTAACTTAAAATTGCTCATGGAACATAAAACTCCTGTAAACCTCTCCATCCAAAAAGAGAAGAAACGGTTTTCTACAGCATTCTACAACACGTATTCCCGCACTATTCTTTATGGATGTAAGGGGAATATAGCACACTCATTTTGATTTGAAAATAGGCCCAAAAATCTGAAAGCCAATGGAGCTTATAATGTGGATAATGTGGATAATGTGGACAAAAAAAAGATGTCTGAAAATGGAAAAAAGCCACTCAAAAAGAGTGGCTTGAAAACGGCATGTCAAGGGTTTTGCTGTACAAAATTTATACATGACTGCTCCCGGAAGGAGACCCTGAAATTTTGTGGACAGTGTGGATAACTACCGGGCAAGAAGATTTTCGCCTACAAGATAAACGTCTCCCGCCCCCATAGTTATTAACACATCTCCGTGTTTACAATTTTCTTTTAAAAATATTTCGGATTCTTCGAATGTGTCAAAATAATAACAATCTTTCCCTTTTGCCTGAATCCGTTCCTGAATATCTTTTGAGGAAACACCAAAGGTATTGATCTCTCTGGCGGCATATATGTCTGTAAGGACAACGGCATCTGCCAGGGAAAGAGCCTCTGCAAAATCATCCAGAAAAGCTTTTGTACGGGAATAAGTATGCGGCTGGAAAATGACCCACAGTTTCTCATGAGGAAAATCTTTTGCAGCCGTCAGAGTTGCCCGGATCTCATCCGGATGATGCGCGTAGTCATCGATCACTGTGACATCATTAAATTTCCCTTTGATCTCAAAGCGCCGGTCAACACCCCGGAAGGAAGAAACGGATGCACATGCGTGTTCTGCAGAAAGCCCCAAAGCAAATGCGGAAGCGATCGCAGCTAATGCATTATATACGTTGTGCCTTCCCGGAATCTTTAAGCTGACGTGACCTAAGAGTACTTCATTATGCCAGACATCAAATGCATCACAGGCAAAGGAATCGCAGATGATGTTTTTGGCAGTGAAATCGCATCCCTCTTCCAGACCAAAGGTAAAGATCTTACATCCAAGTCCTTCTGTGAAATAAGAAAGATTATCTATTTCTCCATTAATGATCAGGGTTCCTGTATCTGGTAAAAGACGGGTGTATTCCCGGAAACTGTGGCGGATGTCATCCAGATCCTTAAAGAAGTCCAGATGGTCTGCCTGCACATTCAAGATCACTTCCATTGTCGGGAAGAAGGAAAGGAAACTGTTGGTATATTCGCAGGCTTCCGTGATCAGATTGCCGGAATGGCCGATCCGCGCATTGCCACCGATGGAAGGAAGCATCCCTCCTACCATAATGGTCGGATCCGTTTCTTCATCTAAAAGGATCTGTGAAAGCAGGGAAGTAGTGGTGGTCTTTCCATGTGTGCCGGATACGCAGATGACTGTTTCGTACTCTTTCATCAGGAGTCCCAGATAATCTGCACGGACCATGGTTTCTATGCCTTTTGCTCTGGCCTGGGCCAGTTCCGGGTTGGTATCGGAGATTGCAGCAGTATAGACGACCAGATCGATATCATCTGTGATATTTTCCGCCCTTTGTCCAATATGTATGGCTGCCCCTTCTTTACGCAGTTCTTCAACCAGTTCGCTTTCTTTGGAATCTGATCCGGAAACAGTCAGACCTTTGGTTAAAGAAACATTGGCGAGAGCACTCATACTGATGCCGCCAATGCCTATAAAATGAATATGTTTTTTTCCGTTTAAATTGTTTTCCTTCATAATAAAAAATTATAGCATCGCAAAAAAGCTTTTACAAGAAAAATGGCGGCACAAGTGCCGCACATTTAACTTTGGTTTTCTTTGAGTACTTAGAATTCTGCGCTTTCTGGTTCCTTAGCAGCTTCTTCTTCGTATCTCTCTAGGATGATACGCTGGATGCGTTCGCGTGTTTCTGAGTCGATAGGATGAGCAATGTCGCGATACTCTCCGTCCTGAGTTTTTCTGCTAGGCATGGCAATGAATAAACCTCTTTCGCCTTCAATGACTTTGATGTCATGAACGACAAATACGGAATCCATCGTAATGGATACAACGGCTTTCATTTTGCCTTCCTTAGCGACCATTCTGACTCTTACATCAGTGATCTCCATATTTAGTTGCCTTTCTTTTATTGGAACTACTTCTACCAACTCGGGAATTATAACATAAGGAAAAAACAAAAAGAAAGAGCACGGAAAATGTTTTAAATATGTTTATAAAAAATACAATTTTGACTTAAAAATAAAACAGATAGCCTTTAAAAACCCCGTTTTTCTTGCAAGAGAGGGGGTTTACTTATATAATCGTGACAGATTCAAAAGGAGTTTAACAGGTCATGTTTATCATAGCGGGACTCGGAAATCCAACGGCAAAATACGCGCATTCCCGTCATAATGTGGGATTTGATACCATCGATATCCTGGCGGAAAAATATCAGATCAAAATGGGCAAGTCATTGTTCCGGGCGCAGGTTGGCAGAGGTGTGATCGCCGGGGAAAAAGTGATCCTGGTAAAACCGCTGACATTTATGAATTTAAGCGGAACAGCCATCCGGCCGATCGTCCGTTTTTATAAGGCTGATCCGGCAAAGGAGCTGATCGTGATCTACGATGACGCAGATCTGGATGTGGGAAAACTGCGCATTCGTGCAAAAGGAAGTGCCGGCAGTCACAACGGGATGAAAAATATCGTGGAGCAGCTTGCGACGACAGACTTTGCCCGTGTGCGTATTGGTATCGGCAAGCGGCCGGAGCAGACCGATATGGTCGATTACGTGCTTTCTGCTTTTCCATCAGAGGAACGTAAAGAAGTGGAAACGGCGATGGAAAAGGCAGCACAGGCCGTGGCTGTGATCCTGGAAAAGGGCTGCGACGTGGCAATGAATCAGTTTAATTAATTCTATGTTTGATCTGGACAGACTGGAAGTATTTCATGACATAAGAAATGCCATAGGAACAGGGACCCTCCGGGTCTCCGGCTGTGTCCCATCTCAGATGGAACATTTTCTGTGGCAGTTGGGTGATGGCTTTGACGGCAAAGTCATCATTACTTTTGATGAGCAAAAAGCCAGAGAGCTACTGACAAACTATCAGGCTTTCGACCGTCAGTGTGTTTATTACCCTGCAAAGGATCCGCTGTTTGATCAGGCGGATATCCGCGGCACCTATCTTTCTGAGCAGCGGTTTGCCATCCAGAAGCGGCTGTTTAGCGGAGAAAAACTGACGGTCATTACTACACTGGACGCATTTGCAGAAAAGCTTTCTTCCTTTGAGGACATCGAAAAAAACCTGATCGTGATCAAAGAAAAAGAAGTGCTGGATGTGCCGGCACTGGCTGAACGTCTGGTGGAATTAGGCTATGAAAATGAGCTGCAGGTAGAGGCACATGGTGAATTCTCCCTGCGCGGCAATATCATCGATATCTTTCCATATACAGAAGATGCACCGTACCGGATCGATCTCTGGGGAGATGAAATCGAAAGCATCCGAATGTTTGATGTGGAGAGCCAACGGTCGATCGAGCAGGTGGAATCCTTTACTGTTTTTCCGGGAGGAGAAGGAAAGCAAAACAGTGTTACGCTGTTTGATTATTTCAACGACCGGACGTTATATATTTTTGATGAACCTGCCCGGATCTTCCATGAAGCCATTTTTGAGGAAGCACTTCTGGGAGAATTCCAGAAGCGCCATCCACTGTTATTTTCCATGTTGGGAACAGTTTGTGAGGATCTGCCTGCAGAACAGGAGTTCTTCGTAAATGCTCGGAGCATTCCTTCTTACAACGGAAGATTTGCAGATCTGGTAGAGGACCTGAAGCGATATAAAAAAGAAGGATGGAATATTTCTTTGTTCACAGCCAGTCCGATCCGCGCGGAACGTCTGGCAAAAGAACTGCAGGATGCACAGATCCCTCTGCAGGTGGAAGTCGGGAATATTCGTACCGGTTTTGAGTATCCGGATATCCGATGCAGCGTGATCACAGAAGTGGATATTTATGGTGCGCGCCGCAGGAACAAGCGGCGGAAAAGACGTTATTCCGGAGATCCGATCAAAGATTTTACTGATCTGAATATCGGCGATTATGTAGTGCATGAGCATCACGGCGTCGGTATTTACCGCGGTATTGAAAGAATGACCGTGGACGGTATCGAAAAAGATTATATGAAGATCAGTTACGCAAACAATGCGTCGCTGTATGTACTTGCTACACAGTTTGACAAGATCCAGAAATATTCCGGTGCAGATGGAGCAACGCCTAAAGTTCATCGTCTGGGCGGAAAAGAATGGTCCAATACCAAGGCAAAAGTCCGCACGGCCGTGAAGGACATTGCGGCAGATCTTGTGAAACTTTATGCAGCCCGCCAGGCCAAGCAGGGTTACCGCTATCTTCCGGATACAGTCTGGCAGAAAGAATTCGAAGAAGAATTTGAATTTGAAGAGACAGATGATCAGCTGCGTGCGATCGAAGATGTGAAAGCAGATATGGAGTCCGGTCGGATCATGGACCGCCTGATCTGCGGCGATGTGGGATTTGGAAAGACTGAGGTGGCAATTCGGGCGGCTTTCAAAGCAGTGCAGGAAGGCAAGCAGGTTGCATTTCTGGTTCCGACAACCATCCTGGCACAGCAGCATTACAATACATTCCTGCATCGGATGAGCAATTACCCGGTTACGGTCAAAATGCTTTCCCGTTTTGTGAGCGCAGGAGAACAGAAAAAGATCGTAGCGGATCTGAAAAAAGGCATGGTCGATATCGTGGTGGGAACCCACCGCCTGCTCAGCAAGGATATCGTTTTTAAAGATCTGGGGCTTTTGATCATTGACGAAGAACAGCGTTTTGGCGTTTCTCATAAAGAGAAGATCAAACAGCTTCGTAAAGATGTGGATGTGCTGACATTAAGTGCAACACCTATCCCAAGGACGCTGCACATGTCATTGGCAGGAATCCGAGATATGAGCCTGCTGACGGAACCTCCGATTGACCGTGTGCCTATCCAGACTTATGTAATGGAGTATTCCGAAGACGCCGTCAGGGAGGCAATTCTCAGAGAAGCACGCAGAGGCGGCCAGGTATACTATGTTTATAATCTGACCAATAATATAGATATGATCGCCGCGAAGATCCAGGACATGGTGCCGGATCTGAAAGTGGCATATGCGCATGGCAAGATGTCATCGAGGGAACTGGAAAATATCATGGAAGATTTTGTGGCGGGTGACATCGATGTACTGGTCTCTACCACGATCATCGAGACCGGTATGGATATTTCCAACGTGAATACGATAATTGTGCATGATGCGGATCGCTTTGGTCTTTCCCAGCTCTATCAGCTTAGAGGCAGGGTCGGACGTTCAGACCGTACAGCGTATGCGTTTTTAATGTATCGGAAGGATAAGATCCTGGCAGAGATAGCGGAGAATCGTTTGAAAGCTATTCGGGAATTTTCAGATCTGGGAAGCGGGATCCGTATCGCCATGCGTGATCTGGAGATCCGTGGTGCGGGCAATGTGCTTGGCGCAGAACAGTCCGGCCATATGGAGGCTGTCGGATATGAACTGTACTGTAAACTGCTCAATGAGGCAGTATCCCTCCTGAAAGGGGAATATGTTTTAGGCGATTATGATACGACGATCGATCTTTCTATCGATGGCTTTATTCCGGCGGACTATATTAAAAACGAATATGAAAAACTGAACATGTATAAAAAAATCTCCGCTATCGTAAATGAGGAAGATCAGGAAGACATCCGCAGCGAACTGGAGGACCGCTTTGGTCCGATCCCGCAAGTAACGGAAAACCTGCTGGAAGTTGCCTTAATGAAAGCCAAAGCACACGAGGTCTTTATTACGGAAATATCCGGCGGCAAGAGCGAATTCAAGATCAGTATCTATAAACTGGCGCCTGTTGATACCTATAAGATTCACGGCTTCCTGAAATCCTATAACGAAGAAACACAGCCGGGCAAACGCCGTGTGATCGGGGAAGTAAATCAGAGTACACTGCGTTTTGTAGCAGAAGCAAATCCGTATTTTGTTTTCCGTCCTAAGCATGTGCCAAAGACGGTGCCGGAGATAAAGAAGACATTGTTGAACTTTTTTGATAACCTGAAAGAAATCATCCGAAAGGAGGGAGAAGAAGATGCCTAAGATCCTTGTAGCTATGAGCGGCGGGGTGGATTCCTCGGTTGCAGCAGCCATATTAAAAGAAGAATACCAGACGGTTGAAGGAGCTTATTTAGTCCTTCACGATGGTTATGAAAAAGATGTGGAACAAGCAAAAAAGGCAGCAGAGCATCTCTCTATTCCATTCCATGTAATCGATGGCAGGGACTTTTTCAAAAAGACTGTGATCGAAGATTTTGTGACAGCTTATGAAGATGGGAAGACACCAAATCCTTGTGTTTACTGCAATCGGAACTGCAAGTTTGCTCTTCTTCTTGGCTGGGCCTTGGAAAACGGATTCGACCGTGTGGCAACCGGGCACTACGCAAGGCGAGTCATATTGGAGAACGGCAACTATGCGATCAGTAAAGGAAGAGATCGATCAAAAGACCAGAGCTATATGCTGTATCAGCTGACACAGGAACAGCTTTCCAAGATCATGTTTCCACTGGGAGAACTTTTAAAAACAGAAGTACGTGAGATAGCAGAAGATCTTGAACTGGAGAATGCGCAGCAGAGAGACAGCCAGGATATCTGTTTTATTCCAGAAGGGGACTATGCCGCCTTTCTGGAAAAGACGGGCATCCGGGATCCGAGAAATAATGAACCGGGCAATTTCGTAGATACCAAAGGGAACATCCTGGGACAGCATAAAGGACTGATCCATTATACGATAGGGCAGCGCAAAGGATTGGGATTAAGCCTTCCGGCGCCACTGTATGTCTGTGAAAAAAGGAAAGAGACAAATGAAGTTGTGCTGTGTCCGAATGAGGAACTCTTCCAAAAACAGGTCATCGCTGATCAGGTGCATTTGATGGCGTTAGATACCATTTCGGCACCGCTGCGGGTAACGGCAAAGATCCGTTATTCGCAGGGAGAGACCGCAGGGACGGCGCTCCTGGTGGATGAGAAACTGATCGTCCTGTTTGATGAAGGCGTGCGGGCACCGACACCGGGGCAGTCGTTGGTGCTGTATGATCAGGAGATCGTGCTCGGAGGAGGGATCATTGTATGAAAAAACAGGAACGCATCACCAGGATCCTGGAACAATTAGATGAGCATTACAGTGTACAGAAAAAATGCTGGCTGGATTACGATAACGCATGGCAGCTGCTGTTTGCGACGATCCTGAGTGCACAATGTACTGATGCGCGCGTGAATCTGGTCACAAAAGATCTGTATGTAAAATATCCGAATATTGAGGCGTTTGCCAAAGCGGATCTGAAAGAACTGGAGCAGGATATTCATTCCACCGGTTTTTATCATAACAAGGCAAAGAACCTGATCGCCTGCGCAAATCAGCTGCTGGATGAATACGATGGACAGGTACCGTCAGATATTGATCAGCTGACAAAACTGGCTGGCGTAGGAAGGAAAACAGCAAATGTGATCCGCGGTAACATTTATGATATCCCAAGCATCGTGGTGGATACACATGTGGGGCGGATCTCCCGTAAACTTGGACTGACCAAAAGTGAGGACCCGGCAAAGGTGGAGAAAGACCTGGAAAAATGTCTTCCAAAAGATCACTGGATCCTATGGAATATCCAGATCATTGCGCATGGCAGAAGCATCTGCACAGCGCGAAGCCCGAAATGTGAAGAGTGCTTTTTAGCACCTTACTGCCCGGGTAAGAAAAAATAGAGAACAGATCATATTATGCGGTATCAGATCCGTCATGCGCTGGTGCAGTATGGCGCGGACACCATAATTGAAGATGTGAATTTCGAGATCCGTGACAGGGAAAAGATCGCGGTGGTCGGACGCAATGGCTGCGGCAAGACCACTTTATTAAAGCTGATCAGCGGAGAGATTGAAATGAGCAACCCGGACAGCGATGAAAAGAGCGGGATCTTTATGCAGGGAAAGCAGCGGATCGGTCTGCAGAAGCAGATCAGTTTTCCGGACGGGACCATTTCTGCACGGGATGAAATCTGCAAAGTGTTTGCGGATCTTTATGCAGTACAGGCGCGGATGAACGAGATCGAAACACTGCTGGCTGCCAAGGAAGAGGAAGGTGATACAAGGGAGAGGCTGCTGAATGAATACGCATCCCTTCAGCGGCGTTATGATGCACTTTCCGGCGATTCCAGTGAACGGGAAATGGAGATCATGTTCCAGAAGTTCGGCTTTACACTGGAAGATCTTGAACGTCCGATTGGTTCTTTTTCCGGAGGACAGCAGACAAAGATCGCGTTTATCAAACTGCTGTTATCTTATCCGGATATCCTTTTATTAGATGAGCCTACAAACCATCTGGATCTTCCGTCTATTGAATGGCTGGAAGAGTATCTGAGAAAATATAAAAATGCTGTTGTCATCGTCTCTCATGACCGTGCTTTTCTGGATCGGATCGTAGATGTGACATATGAGATTGAATATCATCGTATGAAACGCTATGCGGGCAATTATTCTGCATTTGTAAAGCAAAAGGAAGAAGCACTGGCGAAGCAGGAAAAAGATTATGAAGCGCAGCAGGCAGAGATCAAACGTCTTTCCGAATGGATCGAAAAATGGAAGAATACACCGACCAAGGTATCTGCCACCCGATCCAAACGGAAAGTGATCGAGCACATGGAGCTGATCGAAAAACCGCGGCGCTTTGATACAGATACATTTCGCGCTTATTTCTCTCCATACCGGACAAGTTATTCGGAAGTGCTCAATGTAAAAAAACTGGGCATCGGTTATGACCATCTTCTGTCGGAGGTTTCTTTCCGTCTGCAAAAGGGAGAACGGCTGGCAGTAATCGGAGAAAACGGAATGGGAAAATCCACACTGCTTAAGACTTTAGTGGGACTGATCCCTCCGCTTAGCGGTTCCTTTACCGTAGGTGAAAATGTGGACGCAGGATACTTTGACCAGCAGAAAGCAGTGATCAATGATGAAGATCCAACGCAGAGTGTATTGGAAAACTTTCAGGACACCTATCCGAAACTGACCAATTTGGAAGCCCGCAGTGCATTGGCTGCTTTTTCATTCTCACAGGAAGAAGTGGATACAAAATTAGGACAGCTTTCTGGCGGAGAGCGGGTAAGACTGGCCCTTTGCAAGATGTTTTATACCCGTCCGAATCTTTTGATCCTGGATGAGCCAACCAATCATATGGATATCCCGGGAAAAGAAGCGTTGGAGAAAATGCTGCAAAGTTATACCGGGACCGTCTTGTTTGTTTCTCATGACCGTTATTTCATCCGCGAAGTCGCAACCGGCATTCTGGATTTTGCAGATGGTGAAGTGAAGCAGTATCCATTCGGTTATGATGAGTATCTGCGTGAAAAGGAAAAACGAAGTACGGCTCCTGCTGCGGAAAACGTCAGCAAAAACCAAACGGCAGCAGTTTCTTCTGTACCGGGTACATCAACAGAACTCAAGAATCCTGGAAAGTTCCGCGCAAGAATTGAGCGGAAGATCGAAAAGATCCAGGGACAGATTACAGAAAGCGAAGCGAAAACAGATCTCCTGCGAAAGCAACTGGAGGATCCGGCATTGGCTTCGGATTTCGAAAAACTGATGGAGATCCAGGCTGAAATTGATCAAAATGAAAAACAGCAGGAAGACCTGCTGAATCTCTTAGTAGAAGCGGAAGAAGAACTTACGACTCTGTAAGTTCGTTGAAATCCGGCTCTTTTATCTCATCCAGTTTTTTATCAAGAGGAATGGTGTCTTCTAACAGGGAGAAGTATTTGTTATGTGCTTCCTGATAAGCACGATTGAATTCTTCATCCGATCCCTGATGCAGGGAGGTAACATAGTTGTGCGCAAGGGAAGCGAGTTCCGGATTAACACGGGCAACGACTGAGATACCAATGTTGGAGCAGGTATCGGAAATACGTTCCAAGTTGGAAAGGACGTCCAGGAAGAGTATACCGTTTTGCGTGGAGCAAAGTCCCAGACGCAGACGGATCAGATGATTGTCATGCAGTTTATTGACCAGATCATCCATCACATCTTCTAACGGCTCAATATGACGGGCAGCCACATCATCTCTTTTTTCAAATGCCTGACGTGTATATTGCAGAAGTTCATCCAGGAGCGAGCGTACCACGCTTAATTCTGCCATAGCATCTTCTGAGAACGATGATTTGCTGTCATGCAGGCTTTCCGCCGCTTCTGCGATATTCATGGCGTGATCGCCTAAACGTTCAAACTGCGTTACCAGTTTATTGTACTGATCCAGAATAGAGATATGCAGATCTTCCTTCACATGCGGTGAAAGCTGCATCAGATAATTGCAGACACTGTCCGTCATTTCATCGATACTATCTTCTTCTTTTTCGATTTCTTCCAACTGCTTTCTGTTAAAACTGGAAAACAGATCCAGTGCCTTATAGATGTTTGAAGTAGCGATATCCAGCATGGTCAGAAGGATGTCATAGCAGCTGCGAAATGCTAACGCAGGAGTGGCAAAGAAGACCGGATTCAGCTCGGAAAGTTTATCGCTGTATTTTCCGACAGGCTTTGGCTTGTCTCTTACAATTTTTATGGTGAGCTTCTCAAACAGAGAAACAAATGGCAGAAGGAGCAAAGCGCATGCCAGATTAAAAATGGAGTTGGCGTTGGCAATGGTACCTGGCGTCATTGGAGCATTCCAGAGGGTGGTCAGACCGCCGAATTGGTGGATCAGAGTAACGACCAGAATGACCAGGATCGTTTTAGCCAGGTTGTAAACAATATTGACGATTCCAACCCGCTTAGCTTCAGTCTGAGCGCCGATCCAGCAGACGATACCGGTGGTCACGCAGTCACCCAGGTAGATGCCGACGATGATGAAGTATACCGTTTTAAACGGTACCGTTCCTGCCAGCGCAAAGGTCTGCAGAATACCGACGGTTGCGGAAGAACTCTGCAGCATAAAGGCAACACCCGCACCGACCAGATAAGCCAGCCAGACGTTGTCGCCCAATGTGGAGAACAGATTGTCGATCAGACCGCTCTCGGACAGGACATTTACGGATGCGGACATATTTAAAAGACCGCTGAATAAAATACCGAAACCGATAGCAATATTGCCGATCGTATGAGAATTACGAAACTTGAAAAACATGATCAGCACGATACCGATGACCAGTGCGACCGGAGCGAGCGTAGATGGCTGAAAGATCCGAAGGAACGATGCAGAATCTGCATTGATACCCATAAGCCGGATAATCTGACCGGTAATGGTGGTACCAAGGTTGGCACCTAAGATAATGCCAAGAGACTGGTGAAGGGAAAGAATACCGGCAGCAACTAAGCCGGAAGTGATAACGATGGTCGCCGTGGAAGACTGAATAATGACTGTGACCAAAAGACCAAGAAGAAACGCCTTAATGGGGTTGTTCGTGACCTTTTCAATGACAACCTTCAGTGTTCCGGACGAGCCTTCCTTCAGGCTGTCCCCCATCAGTCTCATGCCATATAAAAACATGGCCAGACCGCCTAATAAAGAGATAATATCAAAAACGCTCATGGATAAATTTTAACATTCTACGGAAAATTGGTAAACATAGAATTATGGCTTGAATAAAAAACAATCAGATAGTATACTGTATACAATATACAATCGTCTTTGGACGAAAGCAGGCGGTTTTTCAACAGGCTTGTTTTTTTGCCCTCAAATAGCAGGTTTTTGACGGAAATGAGGCGGGAGGATACAGATGCCGGCAGATTTTTCAGGCAGGATCACTAGAAAGGCATATGGAAAAATCAATCTTGCCCTCGATATTACCGGCAAGCGGGAAGACGGGTATCATCTGGTAAAGATGATCCTGCAGACCGTGGATCTGTATGATCAGATTACAGTGGAAAGACTGGAAGAAGGGATCGTTTTAACATGTGATGACCCACGTGTTCCGACCGGCGAGAAAAACCTGGCGTATAAGGCAGCACGTTTGATGATCCAGACTTTTGGCCTTACAGAAGGAGTCAAGATCCATATCGAAAAAAAGATTCCGATGCAAGGAGGCATGGGTGGAGGCAGCACAGATGCTGCTGCCGTAATTCTTGCGGTCAATGAGCTGTTTGATCTTCATGCGGATACGGATTTACTGGACAAACTTGCTGTTACACTGGGGGCTGATGTTCCGTTTTGCCTGCGGGAAGGTACTTATCTGGCAGAAGGGATAGGAGAAAAACTGACAGCACTTCCTGATGCGCCGCATGGCTATCTGGTGCTGATCGTGCCGTCCTTTGGCATTTCAACTGCCTGGGCGTATGCCAGAGCAGATGAGATGGAGGATCTGGTCCATCCGGATATTGCAGGTATGGTGAAGGCGATTGAAAAACAGGATCTGGTAAAAATGGCATCCGGTATGGGGAATATTTTGGAACAAGTGGCCATTACGGAACATCCGGAAATACAGGCAGTGAAAGATCAACTGCTGCAGCATGGAGCACTGGGAGCTATGATGACAGGCTCCGGCTCCGTTATTTTCGGCATTTTCGATGATCAAAAAAAAGCAGACTTATGTTTTGAGACATTTAAAGGAGAAACCTATGGTAAATTTAAAAGTCAACTATGATGAGTATATCCCATTGAGGGATATCGTTTTTAAAACACTTCGTGAGGCAATTATTACCGGTGATCTGAAGCCGGGTGAGCGTCTGATGGAAATCAAGCTGGCCAATGAGCTGGGTGTTTCCAGGACACCTGTCCGCGAAGCAATCCGGAAGCTGGAACTGGAAGGTCTGGTCATTATGACGGCCCGCAAAGGAGCAGAGGTAGCCCCGATCAACGAGAAGGATCTGCGGGAAGTCCTGGAGATCCGGAAAGTGTTAGAAAGTCTTGCGTGCGAGTTGGCTTGTAAAAATGTGCAGCCGGAGAACGTTGTTGTATTTGAAGAAATAAACGCGAAGACGGAAGAAGCTGTCAAAAATGAAAGAATAGAAGAGATCACAAAACAGGATGTTGCCTTTCATGAAGCTATCTATTCCATTACAAAGAACGATCGTCTGGTCCAGATGCTGCATAACCTGAAAGAGCACATCTTCCGTTACCGTCTGGAATATATAAAAGATATGAAAAACAAGGGCACGATCGTGGAAGAACACAAGAAGATCATTGATGCTATTGCTTCCAAAAACGTTCGTGCAGCCTGCAAAGAGATAGAAAGACATATCGAGGTGCAGGAAAAATACATTCTGAATACATTGATAAAAGAAGCAAAATAGTGTAGAATACGTCAGCATTCAGAGAAAGGAAGAAATCTTATGCCTACATGGTTAATAATCGTAATTATCGTTGCCGGTGTTGTCGCTCTTGGTTTGGGAGCACTGGTTTTCTTTGGCAGACGAGCAGAAAAGAAAACAAAGGAAAACGAGGCAGCGATGCAGAAAGGCGCACAGCCAATGTCCTTTTATATTATTGATAAAAAGAAAGTTCGTTTGAAAGACGCCGGACTTCCAAAGGCAGTCTATGATCAGGTTCCTCGTCTTGGCAAAATCAGCAAAATGCCTATGCTTAAGGTGAAGATTGGAAACAGGATCACCAGTCTGGTCTGTGATCAGGAAGTCTATAAGACGGTACTTCCGAAACAGGAAGTCAAAGCTATGGTTTCCGGAATGTATGTCCTCTCTGCAAAGAGAGTCCGTGGTCCGCAGGTCGAAGCTAAGAAAGTCGGCAAAGACGGAAAAGTCAAAGAGAGCTGGATCGACAGACTGCGTTAGTCGTTTTCTTATAAAGCATGTTTTATCAAGCGGCGTGTTCCACGCCGCTTTTTTTATTTCTATACAGGAAAAAATAAAAGCGCATTTTTTATGCCAAAATTGACTTTTTTCCCCAAAGGTGGCATAATTTGACCAGTCTTCGAGCTTTGATGCCTAAGGGGAACTATGGGATCAGAGCCACACCGCTTCAGTGAACGAGCAGGTGTCGGGGTTCATGCGGGAAACGGCAGGGCCTTCCGGGGCAGATGCAGGTCACATCAAAAGCATCTGTCGATGAAAAGGAGGCGGATCATAGGTGCATGCTTTGCATGGTTTTTTGTCCGCATTCTTTTGAGAAGACGGGCATTTTTATTTTGATTGCGGTAAACCCGCGAAAGGAGAAAACCATGAAAAAGATTATGGCACTTATTATTTCAGCTCTTATGGTTATCTGCATGCTTGCAGCCTGTGGCAAACAAGCCCAGCCGGAAACCCCGCAGGATTCCGGAAAAGAGGCTGCACCGGTCGTAGAAGATACCATTTCCGGTGAGCTGAACATCTATGCAGCAGCATCTATGACAGAGTCTCTGGACGAGGTGATCAGCCTCTTCACTGCACTGCATCCAAATGTAACCGTTAATGTAAACTATCAGTCTTCCGGCGATCTGGTCAAAGCAATCGTCGCAGGCGGTGTTTGTGATATCTTCATTTCTGCCGGTGCAAAGCAGATGAACCAGATCGATATCGAAGCAGACCCGGAAATCAATAC
>JAGCAK010000059.1 GCA_017652745.1 Lachnospiraceae bacterium | reverse complement strand
ATCGGTTCTACAGATCCGCTGCTGATCGATTCCTGGTCGGCAATCCATGACTGTGTCAGCCGCGGCGGTTTTGAAGGCTGCAAGCCAAGCTGCCTGGTCCGCGCGGTCTACTTTGAGCCAAACCAGCTGAAGATCGAAATGGATAAAATGCTTCTGGAAGAAAAAGATTCTATCCGTGTGGTTTATCATACATTTGGCGTACGCCCGGTTATGGAAGGCGATGCAGTTACCGGTGTCATTTTTGAAAGCAAGGAAGGCCGTAAGCTGATCAAAGCTAAGATCGTGATCGATGCGACAGGCGACGGAGATATCTTCTATCAGACAGGTGCGCCTTTTGCAGCATTGGCTGACAGCCAGACAAGAAGCAATACGACGGCTCTGGTATGGCGTATAGGCGGTATCAACTGGGATCGCTTTGAAGAGTGGAAACGTCTGCGTCCGGATGGAACCAATATGATCCGCGAGAATGTATCCAGGATCGCCGGGTTCCGTGCTATGCCTCTGCCAACGAATCAAAATGATCAGTGCTGGGTCAATAACTGGCATGCAGATAAAGACTGCTCCGTGATCGCTGATCAGACACAGACAGAGATCGAGACCAGAGACACCATGCGTGATGTACTGGCATATCTGAAGGAAGCAGTTCCTGTAGCTTTCCGTGATGCTTATCTTTATGATATCGCACCGCAGCTGGGAACCCGCTGCAGCCGCCGCCTGAAGGGCGAATACATCATGACTATGAAAGACTTTGCATTCGCACCAAAACAGGACGATGTCATCGCTTGGCATTCCACGATCTGCCAGATCAACGACTGCGGTCCGGTGGAGATCCCATACCGTGCAATTCTTCCGCAGCAGGTGGAAAACCTCCTGGCACCGGGAAGACATATTTCCGCTGATGATGTGGCAATTGACTGGCTGACATTGATCCCGCAGTGTGTTGGTACCGGACAGGCAGCCGGCGTGGCAGCAGCTGTGGCAGTGGCAGATGGAACGACCACTCATACTGTTGATATCCGCAAAGTACAGGATATCCTGGTCGCACAGGATGTTCCGCTTCCTCGCCGCGATGATGTAGACCCGGCTTATACACAGCTCTGCGAAGAAAAAGAATATGGCTTATATACCGCGATGGCAAAGAAAGCTCACGAAGAGCAGGATATCTCCAGCTATCGTCAATGGTAATCTGACTGAATGAGCAATACTATTAAAAACGTACTGGAATGGCTGGAGCAGACCGCTAAGCGTTTGCCGAATAAAACAGCCTTTGATGATGGGAATGAGCAGATCTGCTTTGAGGATGTAAGAGATAAGGCACAGAAGATCAGTGCCGGACTTCATAGAATCCTCAAAGATGTGAATCTGCCCATTGCCGTTCTATCCGGAAGGAATGTTAACACCCCAATTGCATTTTTAGGGGTTGTTTATGCTGGCTGCTTTTATGCGCCGTTGGATGCGACTGCACCGACGGGGCGTCTGAAAATAATCCTTAAAAATCTGCATCCTGCTGCTTTGGTCGTTTCAGATGAGTTTCAGGATCTGGCAGCAGAACTGCTGGAGGACGATTCTGTCCAAACAGTGAGTCTGGAAGAACTGATGCAAAGTGACGTGACCGATGAGGATCTTGCATATTTCCGATCAGTCCGGGAGGCTATGCAGCCGGAAGATCCTTTATATGTGATCCATACATCCGGCTCTTCCGGTGTTCCGAAAGGGGTTCTGACAGGGCATGCTTCGCTCATTAACTATATTGATGCCTATACAAAAGTAATGGGAATTACGCAGGTGGATATACTGGGCAATCAGTCTCCGCTGGATTATATTGCAGCCATCCGGGATATTTATATCCCGCTCAAAACAGGTGCAAGTACTTATATCATTCCTAAGAAAGACTTTACAGCTCCGGCACTGCTGTTTGCGGATATGACGGAAAAGAAAGTCACATCCATCGGATGGAGTGTCAATGCACTGACGATCCCGGCAAATATGGGCGTGTTTGAAAAGGGACGCCCGGAATATCTGAACAAGATCTGTTTTTCCGGATCTGTGATGCCGTGCAAAGTGCTGCGCATCTGGCAGGAAAATCTGCCGGATGCCAAATATGTGAACCAGTATGGGCCGACGGAAGCAACCGCCAGCTGCACGTATTATGAGATCCCGGGAATCGTTTCGGACGATGATATTTTGCCAATTGGAAAACCATACGACAATTATGAAGTTTTTCTGCTGAATGAAGATCTGAATTTAACAAAAGATGGGGAGATCGGAGAAATCTGTGTTGGCGGTCCGGTCTTATCATTGGGATACATCAACGCGCCGGAACTGACGGCAAAAAGCTTTATCAAAGATCCGCGCGGGGGAGATGGAATCGTATATAAAACAGGTGATCTGGGCAGTATGGCGGCAGATGGGAATCTCCTGTTCCACGGACGAAAAGACCGCCAGATCAAACATCTGGGGCACCGCGTGGAATTGGGCGAGATCGAAGAAGCTGCCAAGCGTGTGGATGGAATAAACGAATGCGTATCCCTGTATAAAGAAGAGAGCGAGCAGATCTATCTGTTTTATACCGGCAGTGCTACAACAAAGGAAATCGCCGTTGCATTACGGAAAACACTTCCGGGCTTTATGGTTCCGAGGAAATTTATTCTTCTGGAGCAGATGCCGGAATTGGCAAACGGCAAGGTTGATATGCAGAGCCTGAAGAGTATGCTTTAAAGCTTTTAAAACAAAGCAAATACAGACGAGAGATATAATGACAGAACGGAGAAAATCATGAAAGAAGACTTAAGAGCGATACTGGAAGAGATCCGACCGGATGTAGATTTTGATAATGAGACAGAACTGATTGACGGAGGTGTCCTGGAATCCATGGATATCGTAGCCATAGTCGGTGAGATCAAAGAGGCTTTTGATGTGACGATCGGGATCGAGCAGCTGACCCCGGAAAACTTTAACAGTGAAGACGCTATTCTGGAGCTGATCGAACAGCTCATGGAAGAAGAGTAATTTATGAATTATGCGAATTATTTAGAAATGCATACACCGGCCTACTTGTTTGATCTTGATGTATTTCACGAGCAGATAGGTAAAGTAAAACAGGCCTGGGGAGAGATTGGTCTTTGTTATTCTGTAAAGGCCAATCCGTTTTTGGTAGGAAAAACACCAAAGATCCTTGATTTTCTGGAAGTTTGCTCACCAGGTGAGCTGGAAATATGCGTAAAACAAGGAGTAGATCCGGCAAAGATCATTTTTTCCGGTGTGAATAAAACGAAAGAATCCGTACAGCGGGCAATAGATTTATCAGTCGGAGTCCTTACGATTGAAAGTCTTCTGCATGCGAAGTTGATCCAGGAGGCTGCAGCATCAAAAGGAGTGCAAGTAAAAGTGCTTCTCAGACTTTCTGCAGGCAGTCAGTTTGGTATGAGCGAAGACGATCTGACCGGGATCATTACTGACTGGAAGGATCAAACAGCGTACGCAAATCTGGATATTACCGGCATTCATTTCTTTAGTGGTACGCAGAAGAAAAAAGCAGCAGATATCGAAAAAGAATTAGGCAGTCTTTCTGCTTTCCTGGAAAAACTGCAAAACCAGAATAGTTTCACTGTAAAGCAGGTAGAATATGGAACCGGCCTGGGTGTGGAATATTTCCTTCCTTCCAAAGAAAAGGACGGGCCATCACCGCAGGAAAAAGATGATATGCTGCTTGAAGAAGTTTCGCCGATCCTCAAAGCTTTCGCTGAGGAGTGGCCGCTGACAGTGGAAATGGGCCGCTTTTTCGCTGCAAACTGCGGCAGTTATGTGACAGAAGTGGTAGACAACAAGACTGTTCATGATATCAACTATGTTATCTGTGACGGAGGAATCAACCACGTGAAATATCAGGGGCAGGCTATGGGAATGCAGCAGCCTGTGATCCATGCAGTGAAAGCAGGTGCAGAAGATGATCATGCTGAGAAAAATGTTTATACCATTTGTGGCAGCCTCTGCACCACGACGGATATTCTGGCCAGAGGGGTGCAGCTTCCAAAACTTCACATAGGAGATAGATTAGTATTTGAAAAAACAGGGGCGTATTCCGTAACGGAAGGATTAGCGCTCTTTTTGAGCCGTGAGCTCCCTGCTGTATATTTACAAGAGGAGGATCATCTGACGCTGGTCAGAGATGTAAAGCAGGTATTTACGCTGAACAGCTGATTGTTTTATGACCTTTACTTCCTTTTCATTTCTCATATTTATGGCGGCGACGCTGGTAGTTTATTACGTGTGTCCGAAGAAATTCCGCTGGATCATCCTTCTGCTGGCCGGCGGGACTTTTTATGGTATCGTTTGCCTGAAATACATGCCGTTCCTTGTCTTTACGATCCTGACTACTTATTTCGGTGCAAGTCTAATTGAAAAAAAGCAGGAGAAAAGGGATGCGTTCTATCAAACGCAGAAAGCAGATCTGTCAAAGGAAGAGAAAAAACAATTCAAAACCAAGACAAAAACGCAGAAACGCCTGATCCTGGCGACTGTTCTGATCCTTAATTTTGGGATCCTTTTCATCCTGAAAGGCTACATAGAAATGCTGTTCCCAACTGCAGGAATAAGGGCGTTCCTGACTGGACTGGGTATCCTGCTCCCGCTTGGGATCAGTTTCTATGCATTTCAGTCCGTGGGTTATCTGATAGATGTTT
>JAGCAK010000058.1 GCA_017652745.1 Lachnospiraceae bacterium | reverse complement strand
GCCCTCAGATACTGGGAGCGTAAAGGACTTCTTAAACTTGTTTTTGAAGATAAGACACTGGTTTCTCTTCAGCTGATCTCAGCAAATTAGATCCAGTGCGAAAGCGGGAACGAGCCGCGTTCCAATGAGGAGTCTTCCTCTCCTGTTCAGGTCCAGGTCCAGACGAAGGATTCACAGACTTCGTACGGCAGGAAAGAATTGGAGAAGAAGCAGTATTCTCCATCGGAGATCGAACAGTTCTCCGGAAAGGAAGATATATCCCAGCTCATATATATCATTCAGAAATATATGGGACGCGCTCTTACCGGCACAGATCTCAATACGGTATTCTTCTTCTACGATACGCTGGGTATGCCAGCGGACGTGATCGAGTACTTATTTGAGTATTGTGTATCAAACGGTCATAAGAACATGCGGTATATCGAGAAAACTGCTATTGGCTGGGCAGAACAAGGAATCACTTCCCTTTCTGCCGCTAAGGCCCTCAACACCATATACTCCAGCAGCTGTTATCCAGTCCTGAAAGCTTTTGGTCTTACCGGAAGGCAGCCGTCCAAAGGTGAAGCGGACTATGTTGCAAAGTGGTCACTGTCCTACGGTTACTCCATGGAAATCATTCTTGAGGCATGTAATCGGACCATGAAAGCAATTCATCAGCCGAGCTTCGAGTATGCGGATTCCATCCTGAACAGGTGGAAAGCAGGCAATGTATCGACTATGGAAGATATCAAAGCCTTGGATGCCAAAAGGGAAGATTCCCTCGCCCGCGCTGAGAAAATAGCCTCTAAGAAGTCGTCTGCCGGATCGGGGAACAAACCGGCTGCCTCCGGCACCTCTTCGAACAAATTTAATCACTTTGATCAGCGTACCTACGATTATTCCACGCTGGAGGAGAAACTTTTTAACTCATGATTTCCCGCTCAGCTTTTGAAACGATCTTAAAAGAATACGATGAAAAACAGCTGAACGCGGCAAGAATGCTGCAGCAGAAACGTGCATGGATCGAAGAAAAAGTCCCAAGACTGAAAGAGATCGAAAACCGGATTGCTGCTCTTTCCGTTAACAAAGCGATTGCCCGCATTGCAGGAGATTCTTCCATTGACGCGTCAGAAGAAATCCGTTCTTTAAAAGAAGAAAAAAAAGCGGCACTCGCCTCAGCAGGTTTTTCCCTTGCGGATCTGGAAGCCGTCTATGAATGTGACAAATGTCATGATACCGGCTATGTCGGATCAGAAATGTGCAGCTGCCTGAAAAGACGCATAACGGAAGTTCTTTATGATCAGTCAAACATTAAAGAGATCCTCCTCGAAGAGAATTTCGATACTTTTTCTTTTCGGTATTATCCGGAAGGCCAGGCCTTAGATGTAGCGAAACAGGCTGTATCGTCTGCACACCGCTTCATCGAAGACTTCTCTGCTTCAGATGAGAATCTGTTTATTACAGGAGGGACCGGTGTCGGAAAAACGTTTCTGACAAACTGTATTGCAAAAGATCTGATCGATCGTGGATTTTTCGTAGTGTACTTATCAGCCATCAGGCTGTTTGATATACTGTCGGATGCCGCCTTCGGTTCCAGGAAGAACGGAGCCGGAGCGGCGTCTGCCGAACTGATGAAAAAGTATATTTTTGATTGTGATCTTCTGGTTATTGACGATTTGGGCACGGAGATGGTAAACTCTTTTATCAGCACACAGCTTTTTGAGTGTATTAATGAGAGACTGCTGGCAAAGAAACACACCATCATCTCTACAAATCTCTCATTAAAGCAGGTACAGGACAATTATTCGGAACGCGTTTTTTCCAGAATAGTTAACAAGTATACCTTGATCCGGCTGCTTGGAGACGATATCAGAATGAAGAAAAAATTGGAGGACTGGGATGCTGCGCGAAGAGATTGAATTTGAATCCATACCTGTTGGACCACTTGGTATTATTCCCCTGAAAAGTTGTGTTGATTTAGGGAATAAAATAGATTATTATATTACTACTTGGAGGAAGAATCGTGAGAGCGAATTAAAAGGCACGATTGCTTTTTCGGGATATGAAAAAGATACCTTCCTCGTGGGAGCAGATACTCCCCGGTTCGGATCCGGTGAATCCAAAGGACTGATCAAGGAGACCATCCGTGGAAAAGATATTTTCCTTTTAGTGGATGTATGTAACAACAGTCTGGAATATAAGATGGCAGGCATACCAAACCGCATGTCTCCGGATGATCACTTTCAGGATCTGAAACGTATTATTGCCGCCATAGGCGGAAAGGCCAGACGTATTACCGTCATTATGCCTTTCCTTTATGAGAGCAGACAGCACAAGAGAACCGGTCGTGAATCACTTGATTGCGCACTGGGACTCCGCGAGCTTTATGATATGGGTGTCGATAATCTGATCACTTTCGACGCTCACGACCCTCGGGTCATCAATGCTGCACCTTTAAATGGTTTTGAGAATATCAAACCTTCCTATCAGTTTTTGAAGAACCTTTGCAAATTTGAAAAGGATCTCAAATTTGATAAGGATCATCTGGTCATGATCAGTCCGGATGAAGGCGCCATTGACCGCAGTGTCTACTTTGCCAGTGTCCTAGGCATTGATATGGGCATGTTCTATAAGAGACGTGACTATTCGCAAGTAGTAGACGGCGTAAACCCGATTGTTGCCCATGAATATCTGGGTACAGACCTGGCCGGAAAAGATGTAATCGTTGTCGACGATATGATCTCCTCCGGTGGCAGCATGATCGATACGGCCAAAGATCTGAAAGATCGCGGCGCAAATCGCGTATTTATCTTTGCTACCTTTGGTTTGTTCACGAATGGCATGAGCAAATTTGATGAAGCTTACGAGAAAGGGTTATTTACCCGAGTCCTGACGACCAACTTGACCTACCAGAATCCGGAACTCTTAAACCGAGAGTATTATACGAGCGTAGATATGTCCAAGTACATTTCCTACATCATTGATACCCTCAATCATGACGCTTCCATCAGCGATTTGCTGGATCCGTCATCCAAAATTAAGAGCCTGGTAGAGCGCTATGAAGCCGGTCAGCTTTCAGCCGACGACATAGACAAGCTGGAATAAGGAACTGTCTGTTATAGAAACTGCAGGAATCTGTTTTCGGGTTCTATGCTGATCAGAGATTTTCGGATCATCGTCCGTCTCTCTGGAGTACTAGAGAAAAGAGAGGTACTTCAGTTTTAAACAAGGGATCTGCTCTTTTTCGAACCACTACTGTTCGGGGAGGAACATGAGAACTTCATTTGATATAGCGTAAAGCTATACAGGCCTAAAGAAAGAGCAAGCAGGATTTATCCTCGACTTGCTTTTTCTTTTGCCTTTTTTATTTAATTATTATTTTGATATCATGATCAGATTTCCAGGACCTTGCTGAGGAAATCCTGGGTACGCGGATTCTGCGGATTTCGCAGCACTTCTTCCGGTGTGCCCTCTTCCATGATGATGCCGCTGTCCATAAACAGCACGCGATCTGCCACTTCCATTGCAAATCCCATCTCATGCGTGACAACAACCATAGTCATTCCATCTGCTGCCAGCTGCTTCATAACCTGGAGCACCTCACCGATCATTTCCGGATCAAGTGCAGAGGTCGGTTCGTCAAACAGCATGATATCCGGTTTCATACAGAGTGCCCGGGCAATTGCCACACGCTGTTTCTGACCTCCGGAAAGATTCTCCGGAAGTTCATTTACTTTCTCGGAAAGTCCTACTCTCGCCAGCATCTCCAATGCTGTTTTCTGTGCTTCTTCTTTAGTTGCCTTTTTCAGATCAACCGGCGCCAGCGTCAGATTCCGCAGCACGTTCATATTTGCGAAAAGATTAAAGTGCTGGAAAACCATACCTACGTTTTCCCGCAGTTTATTGATATTAATCTTTTTATCAGCAATATTCACACCATCTACGATCACGTTGCCGGAAGTGATCTCCTCCAATCCATTCAGGCACCGCAGAAAAGTTGATTTTCCGCTGCCGGACGGACCGATCACCACAACCACTTCGCCCTCGTAGATATCGGTGGAAACGCCTTTTAAAACCTCGTTGGTTTTAAAGCTCTTATGAAGATTATCCACATGGATCTTGATATTACGCCCTTCTTCTGCCACGGTTCAGCCTCCTTTCCAGGATCTTTGCCACCTGCTGCAAAATAAGAATGATGATCAAATACATAAGTCCTATAATGAAATAGACTTCGAATGATTTAAATGTGATGGCAACAACGTTTTTTGCTTTATTGACCAGCTCTGGGAATCCGATAACGGAAAGGATGGAAGTATCTTTCAACGTAATAATAAACTGGTTAACAATGCTTGGGATCATATTCCGGATAGCCTGTGGAAGCACGACACGGAACATGCCTCTCCAGTAAGGAAGTCCTAAGCTTCTTGCAGCCTCCATCTGTCCTACATCGATTGACTGAATGCCTGCACGAATGATCTCTGCCATATAAGCACCGCAGTTCAGCGCCAGACAAATGGTTCCGGCTGTCAGCGCAGAAAAGACTAACGGCATATGCAGATAATTCTTAAATGCATATGGAACGCCGATATAGATAAAGAATGCCAAAACGATCATCGGAACACCGCGGATCACGTTGACATAAACCAGCGCTATAGCGTTGCAGACCTTGTTTTTTACAACGCTCAGAAGACCGAAAATAATGCCCAGGATACATCCGAAGAGAAGACCAAACAATGCCAAAAGCAGTGTCTGACCCATCGCCCTAAGCAGGATCATTCCATATTGGGAAATAATCTGAGCCATGAATATACCTTCCTAACTTCATCATAAGGGCACCGGAGATACCTCCAATGCCCTTATCTGAGTATTTTCGTAAATCTTTTTTAATCCCGTCTGTAAAGACAGTTACAGTCAAATATTATCCAAGATATTTTGCAAGGATCTCGTCATATTTGCCGCTAGCTTTTACGTTTGCAAGGCCTGCATTGAAGAGGTCGATCAGTTCCTGATTCTTAGCATCAAAAACAGCGAATCCATACTGTGCACCTTCATTTGCAGTTCCCTCAACGATCTTCAGAGCAACACCTTTTTTGATGTTCTGCTGCAGAACAACAGTATCATTGAAGCAAGCTGCTGCCTGGCCGCCTGCAACCTGCTGATACATCATATCATCGTCATCAACACGGACAACCGTGAATCCGTACTGATCAGCAAGTTCTGTTGCATACTGGTCACTCATGGTACCATTCTTAACAGCAACCTGTTTGCCAGCCAGATCTTCAAATCCTTTAATATCAGAATCTGCTGCAACTGCCATGCTCTGGTTGTCATCATAGTATCCGTCTGAGAAGATCCAACCGTTGCTCTTTCTTTCTTCCGTAATAGAAGCACCTGCGATCATACCGTCAGCCTGACCAGCCTGGCACATAGCGATTGCGGAATCCCAGCCAACTCTTTGAAGATCATAGGTAAATCCCTGATCCTCAGCGATTGCTGCAAGAAGATCCAGGTCGATACCAACGAAATTGCCGTTTTCATCGTCAAACTCAAATGGGGCGAATACGGTGTCTGTAGCAATGATGTAATGTTTTGGAGCATTCACGTTGCCCGAAGCTGCGCCGGATCCTGCCGGTGCCGGGGTATCTCCGCCCTTTTGTCCGCATGCTGCAAGTACGCCGACTGCAAACAGTGCGACCAAACAAACTGCTAAAATTTTCTTAACATTTTTCATAGCTATTCCTCCATTTTTATCCGCCGGAAAACTTCCCGGACAAATAATTAATAATGTGCGATTATACAAAAATGAAGCTTGAAAGTCTATATATTTTGACGAATAGTCAAAACCATTTGGACTTTTTGTCAAATTTTATGTGGTGTTTTGTTAAATGACCCTGGCGATGCTCAATCTTTCAGATCCAGCTCGATCGGACAATGGTCTGAGCCAAAGATTTCTGTATGGATCTTGGCATCGAGGAGCCTTTCTTTCAGGCTTTCTGAGCAGATGAAATAGTCGATCCGCCATCCTGCATTCTTTTCGCGGGAACGGAAACGATAGGACCACCAGGAATAGATCTGTTCCATGTCCGGATAAAAGAAACGGAACGTATCGATGAGCCCGCTCTCCAATGCAACAGTCATCTTTCCTCTTTCTTCATCCGTGAACCCGGCATTGTGACGGTTGGTTTTCGGATTTTTAAGATCGATCTCTTTATGTGCAACATTCAGATCTCCGCAGTAAATAACCGGTTTCTTCTTTTCCAGTTTTTTCACATACTGCAGGAAATCATCCTCCCATTTCATCCGGTAATCCAGACGTTTCAATTCGTCCTGGGAGTTCGGCACATAAACGGTAATAAAATAGAAGTCAGCAAACTCTGCCGTGATCACGCGGCCTTCCTTATCATGCTCTTCAATACCAAGACCATAAGTCACTGACAGCGGTTCTTCTTTAGTAAAGAGGGCGGTACCGGAATATCCTTTCTTTTCCGCATAATTCCAGTATTGATAGTAACCCGGAAGATCCAGCTCCAGCTGCCCTTCCTGCATCTTGGTCTCCTGAAGACAGAAGATATCTGCATCGATTGCATGAAAGAAATCCATAAAGCCTTTTCCCATGCAGGCCCGGATTCCGTTGACATTCCATGAGATGAATTTCATTTTTGTTCTCCGCTTCTATAGTTTTCCAATATTGTCCTCTATTCTGCCGGGAAATGTCAAGCCGCCATCTTCCAATGCCTTTGTTTTCCTCCTTCGCTTTTTCTTTCGTAATTCATAAGAAAAAACTGTTTTTTTCTGTAAAATCACTTATACTCTTAACGATATGAATGAAGATATTTTGATAGAAGAAAAAGCCCCTGTCGTTCTGGCGGGACTGGAATTAGATAGTGATGAAGACTTTGAGCACAGCATGGAAGAGATGCTGAGCCTGATCGATGCCTGCAACATGGAGGTCGTGGATGTCGTGCGTCAGAAGCTCCCTCATCCGGAAGCCGGTACTTATCTTGGAAAAGGAAAGGCTAATGAATTGAAGGAAGCTGTTCTGCAAACAGGTGCTGAATACTGTATCTTTGAAGGTAACCTGAGTCCTGCACAGCTGAAAAACCTGCAGAACATTACCGGCATCGAGGTCTGGGACCGCACGCGTCTGATTTTGGAAATATTCTCCCGCCGCGCGAGGACAAGAGAATCAAGGCTGCAGGTGGAATCCGCGTACCTTCAATATATGCTCCCGCGTCTTTCCGGAATGTGGCAGCATTTAGGGCGTCAGGCAGGTGCCTCAGGCAGTATGTCCAACCGTGGTATTGGTGAGACCCAGCTGGAGCTGGACCGTCGTCACATCAACACACGTATCGCCGAACTATCCCGGGAACTGGAAACCATCAAGCGGACACACGATGTGCAGCGTGCGGGACGTTTAAAAAGCACACTTCCTTCTGTCGCACTGGTTGGCTATACAAATGCCGGAAAATCTACGCTGCTGAACAAACTGGTGGAATACAGTGGCAGCAGTGAAGATAAAAAAGTTCTCCAAAAGGATATGCTTTTCGCGACTTTGGATACATCCATTCGCCGTATCCATACGGAAGGCAACAAAGACTTTCTTTTGTCAGATACCGTTGGTTTTATTGAAAACCTGCCGCATACACTGATCAAAGCATTCCGTTCCACACTGGAGGAAGCAGTCCATGCTGATCTGATCATCATCGTATTGGATGTTTCGGATGATTATTATCGTTTACACAAAAAAGTGACAGAGGAAACGCTGAAAGAACTGGAGGCAAATACGATCCCTCGCATTTATGTGATGAATAAAGCGGACCTGCTGCCGGAAGTGATGGATGACCTGCCTAAGATCAAACAGGATGAAATATGGATCTCTGCAGAAAAAGGAACGGGACTTCCGGAACTTTTGGACATGATCCTGTCCAAAGTCTATGCAGGAAGTGAAACACTGACGATTCTTCTGCCGTTCGCAAAAGGTGACCTGCTTAATCTTCTGCATCAACGGGCCCATATCTTATCAGAAGAATACCTCCCGGAAGGAACTTTGCTGAAAGTCAACTGTCCTTCCGATCTGTTGAACCGATTCAGGGAATTTATATGGGATGAACAATAAAAAAAAGAGGCTGTTTCAAGCCTCTTTTTTATTATTTCACATGAATTGTCAGGTTGGAAAATTACCCGTGATCAGCCACGGCAGGATAAAGGTGAAGATAAATTTGAGATACGGCACACAATGAAGCAGCATTGTGATGATCGCAGAACCGTAAAAAATACGGTGCAGCGGAAGCCAGGCCCCTCCGATCTTCTTACGGAGTAAAAACACAATAAATCCCAGCGCAAACAGAAGGAAGGTTACATTCCCCAGTTTGATCCCCTGCCATCCATGATCGATCGTTGCAAAAATAGCATGATATGTTCCCAGAACTACGGCAATTGCGCCGATTACGATATGGCTTTTACGAAGCCACCGATAGGATTTCATACACCAGTTATCTTTATTCTTCATGACCAGACCGATGTCATGGAAGATCCACATCGCAAAACTCAAAGCGACGCACGGCATAACAATAATAGATGCAAACACATTGATATAATTACCAACACCAGCAGTTAATTCCATTTCTCACACCTCCTCATCCGAATACCGCATGCCAGAACATCGGCGCGATCAATGTAAATATCGTTTTCAATGCTGGGACACAATGGATAAACATACAGGCAACAGCCACATATTCAGCAAAGCGATGGACCGGTACCCATACTCTTCCAATCCTTTTCCGCAGAAGAAATACAATGAACCCAACCAGGAAAAAGAACATGGTCACCATTCCCCAGTTAAACCCCCATCCATGATTGATGGACGCAAAAATGGTATGGAAAATACCAATCACCAGAGTATAAATCCCTAACGGAATGTGTATCTTCATTAGAAAACGATAAACTTTTAACAGCCAGTTATCTTTTCCGGTTTTATGCTTCACTGCCATCCCAATGTCGCGGAAAGGCCACGGAAGCAAAGCCAGGAAAACAACCGGCATCAGGATAATGGTGCTGTATACGTTGATGAAGTGTAAAGCAAGCATAAAATCGATTCCCTCCCGGTAAATATTCCATAATTAGATTGTTCCATTATAGAACATTTTACTACCGGAACCTTTTTTGTCAAGAACATGACAGAAAGTAACAGGAAGTCTTCTAAGATGCAGCAAAATAGTTTATAATATGACACATAATTAAAGATCAGTACCACGCAGCTGTTGAAGACAAAAAGACAGGGAAAGAAAAATGGGATCAAAAGATAAAAGAAACGAACCTTCCGTTCAGGGATTGGCATACGTGTATCAATTAGTATTGGACAGCCTTCAATATTTCTGTAAGGCCTATCAGCTGAATATGAATCAGGCCAACGTCATTTTGGTTCTTACGTTCAATCAGCAGATGACTTTGAAGGAGCTTTGTGATCATACCGGTCAGCCAAAAAGCACTGCTTCCAGAGTTGTAGATGTGTTGGTAGAACGAAAGATGGTCGACCGGAAAGTGCCGGAAGACAATCGAAGGACAGTGCTATTAACAATCAATAAAACGTTTGCAAAGAAGCTGGAAAGGCTGAATGGGGAGAAGGAATTCATTAAGGTTCTGACCAAAAACCTTCCTCAGGAACAAGGAAGACTTGCGATTCAGAAGCTAGATGAATTGATGGCTATTGTTAAAGGGAGAGCCCCATCACAACTTAAGTAAGATTTGTCAAAGAAAAAGTGCCGGCATATAGCCGGCACTTTTGAATTCCATTATTAGATGCTTATGCACGTGTTGCGTCGAAATCGGACTCGCCCATTGGGTTTCCTGCTTTGCCTTTTAATGCGTCGCCTTCGATCGTTCCTTTCAGGGTGTTCTTCATATCGCCAAACGGAGTCTTAACGTTGATCTCATAAGAAAACTCGTTTCCGTTGATCACACCGTTCTCAACTGGGGAGACATCTCCGCTCATGCCGTCAGTAACGTTTCCTTCCAGTTTTCCGTCAACTTCTTTCACATCAAGAACGCTCTTCATATCGCCAAAAGGTGTATGAACCTCAATGTTCCATTTTCCATCAATAGCTGCCATAATAAATACCTCCTGTGTTTTTTACGGCGATCGGAGTATCCCGTCTGCCGTTTTCTTTATACTTATTGTGCATTGTTTCTATTCGTTCGTCAAGTTTTTCGCTGTGAAGAAAGTATGAATCTTTTTTTCATCTGTCTGCACGCTCCCTTGCGCAAATCCATTTCTGCCCCCGCCTCGTCCGGAAAGTGCTGTATTCATCTCCTTGATCAGCTCGCTGATCTCTTCTCCTCGCTGCATGCAGGCATACCGGTAGCCTGATCCCTCTTCCGCTTTTGTAAAAACAGCGGCGAGTCCCGAAACCTCATCAGCGATCAGATCGCAGAGTGCTCTGCCCTCCTCTGCATCTATTTTATCTGTGACAATCAGTGCATTTTTCTGCCCCTGGAAGCTTTTTGCCCACAGCTTGAAATAGTCATCTTCCAGGCGCGACATTTTAGCCTTCAGAGCAATCAGGTCCTCCATCTGCTTCTGCACAATTTCCGGTGTTCGTTCTTCTTTAGTGGAAAGAAGGACAGCCGTCTGTTTATTGGCCTGATAATTCTTATTCAAAAAATCCATGGCCCGTTTGCCGCAAAGAAGCACCAAACGTGTGCCTTCATGAAAGTTGTGTGCAGAAACAATTTTGATTAATCCCACTTCTGCACTAGAACGGACATGTGTCCCGCAGCAGGCACAGCTGTCTGCGCCCGGGAACTGTGTGATCCGCACCGCCCCTTCCAATTCTTTTTTACTCCGGTATTCTATATCTTTTAATTCTTCCTGAGTCGGCCACAGTTCTATAAAAGGATGATTCTCCCAGAGATAGCGGTTCGCCTTCTCTTCAATCTTCAAAGCATCTTCCATGGAAATACGTGTATTGTAATCGATCGTCACTTCATCTTCTCCCAGATGAAAACCGACATTATCACAATGAAACTCTTTGCAGATCATTCCGCTGACAATATGTTCCCCGGAATGCTGCTGCATATGATCGAAACGATGCTCCCAGTCAATCTTTCCGTGGATGATCGTTCCTTCAGAAAAAAGAGGCTTTGCTTCAGCAGCTACATGATGCCATATCTCATCTCCTTCCTCCTGCACATCCAGAATTGGAATAATCTCCGTTGATCCTTCTGTCGTAATGTTTCCCTGGTCCGGACCCTGTCCACCGCCTTCTGGATAAAAAGCTGTGCGGTCAAAAGATAGAAGAAGCATTCCTTCCTTTTCGCAGATCTTTTTGATGGTTGCATCAAATTCCGTCAGATAAGCATCCTGATAAAATATTTTTTCTGTCATATGATGATTCCTTTTTATAATTATTGTTTTCACGCTGGAAACCCTGTTTATATTGTGGGCAACTCTTGAAAAAAGTCAACCTTCGCTCTATCATTAAGGCAGATCCTGTTGTATAGAAATCGAGAGAAACATTAAGGATGAAACCGGGAGGAGAAAGAATGAAAAAAAGAAAACTATGGTTTCTGCTTACTGCGATCCTGATCATTCTTGTTCTGACAGTTTGTGGCTGTGGGAAAAAGAAAGAAGAGGTTAAACCAGCTCCAACAGAGACAAAGCAGGCTGCAAAAGACGAGACCAAAGAAGAGACAAAAGAAGAAACAAAAGAAGCACAGACAGAAGAACAGTATAACTATGACGAAGAAGATTATGGTCCAACGGATGCACAGTGTGTGCAGATCACTATGACCCTGCTTGATAATCTTAAATACGTAAGCAGAGTTGGTGCAGGAGCTGTGCAGAAAGATACTAGTATTGTGTACACGGATCCAAATACTGGATATGGATACAACCTGGTCACAGATCCAGGCATTACAAGTTTTTATGATATCTATCACATGTTATATGACAACTTTACAAATGGCTGCATAGATGACCGATGGATATATATGATCCAGCCTGCCCCTGGCACTGCACCATTTTTCCAATTTGTACAGGATGGATCCGTTCCGACTGGCATTTATATCTTACAGGCCGGAGCGGGAGTTATGGACTATACACCTACCGGAGACATTGGCATCGAGCATCTGGATGACCGTCATTTCATCGCTACTGTGCCATTTGAATCATTTGGGGAGACACAATACCTTATTATGGATATTGTGTTGGAAGACACCTGGAAGATTAATGGCTTCCATGTTGAGTAATCAGTCCCTTTTGTATATTTACAAGCCAGATAACAGAAAACCCTGCAGGAAAGTGCCTGCAGGGTTCTTTTTATTCTGATTCAGATATTCGATGAAAGACATCCTTTAATGCCGGATATAACTGTTGGAATTCTTCATATCGTTTCTGATACAACAATGCCAGTTCCTGATCCGGTTCGATAGTCTCTTTGACATTCACAATGTTTTGGCAAACTTCTTCGATACTGTCATAAGCACCATCTGCAACCATCGCCAACATAGCCGCCCCTAGTCCAGGCCCCTGTTCAGTCTGCAGGATATCCAACCGGATATTTAAAACTGCTGCCAGGATCTTTCGCCAAACAGGGTTTCTCCCGCCGCGGCCACTCAGATTACTCCGCAAAACGGTAAGTCCCATCGCCTTAGCTGCCTCCAGTGAATCGCGAAATGCAAATGCTACGCCTTCTAAGACAGCCTGCACCAGATCTTTCCTTGTAGTATCCATTGTCATGCCGATGAATGCGGCGCGCGCATTCTCATCGTTGATCGGACTCCGTTCACCCATAAGATATGGCAGGAAATAAACATGGTTTTTCCCAAGTCGTTCCAAAGGAATATCCAGTTCACTGTCATAATCCTGTGTGCCAAAGATCTCCTCTAAAAGCCACTTGTTGCAGCTGGCGCATGAGAGCATGCAGCCCAGTAAATGGAACTTTCCATTCGCATGCGCAAAGGAGTGCAGACTGTTATTCTGATCGACCCGGAAAGTTTCTCCTGGCAGGAAGATCGTGCCGCTCGTTCCTAAAGAAAGGTTACAGGTGCCCTCGGTAATCGTGCCGGTCCCGATGGCGGAAGCCGCATTATCTCCTGCCCCTGCAATGACAAAAGTCTCTGCCAAAAGGCCAAGCTCCTTTGCCACATCCGGACGAAGCGTTCCTGTCACCTCAAAAGATTCATAAACTGCAGGAAGCTGTTCTTTTTTAAGAGAACAGATCTCCAGCATTTTTTCTGACCAGCATTTATTGGCAACGTCAAAGAAAAGCGTACCGGATGCATCGGATGCATCCGTGGAGAATACTCCCGTCAGTTTATAGTTTAAATAATCTTTCGGAAGCATTATTTTACGGATCCGTGCAAACAATTCCGGTTCGTTTTCCTTCATCCATAAAATCTTAGGTGCTGTAAACCCGGCAAATGCGATGTTCCCCGTACAGTCGGAAAGAACATTCTTCCCGACTACTTCATTTAGGTATGCGGTCTCTTTTCCGGTCCGTCCATCGTTCCAGAGGATGGCTGGCCGCAGAACGTTATCTTTTTCATCCAGCGCCACCAGTCCGTGCATCTGTCCTGCCGTGCCGATACCGCGGACCAGCTGCACATCCAGTCCCTCTATAAGCTGTCGGATACCGTCAAAGGTCTCTTTGATCCAGACTTCCGGATCCTGTTCGCTCCATCCCGGATGCGGGTAATCACATGGATACTCTTTTAAAACTTCACGGATGATCGCTCCGTTTTTTTCCACCAGTAATAGTTTTACAGCGGAAGTTCCCAGATCGATTCCAATATAATAATTTTCCATAATGGCTGTCCTTATTTAAAAACTTTCTGAGCAAACTCTGTGAAGAGGATGCGCATCGTGCCCCAGTCATGCGGATAGCCTTCTGCTATGAACCTGACCAAAACCGGACAGCCTGTCATACCATTCTCTTCCAGGAGTTCATCATCGATATCAAATGCCAGCTTTGTGCCGTCCTTTGAACCGATTCCACGGAAGAAGAGTTTGATCTCTTTTTCAAAGTTTTCGCGGTCGAACATAGCCAGCAGGTGGTTGTTGACCTCAAGGGATTTATCTTTATCCTTCTCTGGTCCGCCCACACGGCGCATGAATCCGGACAGAAGGCCAATGTAAGCAAACTTGTCCATGTTATGCAGACCAATCAGTGAAGATTGCATAGATCCCATGGAAAATCCCGCGATACCACGGTGCCATTTATCCTTGATCACACGGTATTTTCCCTCGATGAACGGGATAAGACAATTTAAGAGCGATTTCTCAAATGGATCCTGGAAGTCTGCGAACACATTATATTTCCCATGGAACATGCCGTTCGCCATCACGACAATAAATGGCTGCGCTTTTCCCTCTGCAATCAGATTATCCAGGATGAAATTTATCTTTGCATTATAGATCCAGGATGTCTCATTTTCGCTGTAGCCATGCTGCAGATAAAGGACCGGATACTCCCCGCCTTCCTGATAGGCCGGTGGAAGATAGATCAGACACCGTTCCCACTCCTCCAGGACATCCGAGTAATAATAGTCCGTCACGATAGATCCGTGTGGCACATCCCGCAGTTCCACATATGGCGCATTCGGATCCGGAATCTCCACATAATTCACCAAGGAATTCCCGCTGAAAAAGGTCGGGCAGAACTGACTGACTACATCCGTACCATCCACTCGGAACGTAAAGGCCTTAGGTCCTACGAATTCCTTATCATATGGCAGGATGGCTCTCCAGATATCATCCTCTCCTTTTTCCATTGGAATGCGCGGTGCCATACCGAAGCAGGCTGTCACTTCCTTTGCTTCCGGAGCCCAATAGCCAAGATAGACATCGCCATTCTCATTCACGCGGACACCTGTATCCATCGGTTTATATTCGAAAAATGCCTTATCTGGCAGCGTTTGCGCTTTTAGCGGTGCAAATGCACAAATCTGTGCATCAAATGCTCTGTTCTCATTCTGTCCCATAAAATATCCCTCCTTCAGAATTGTTGATTTATGTTATCGTCATCGGTTCTCTGATCATTCCGATTTCCGATATTCTGCCTTGGCGTGAACCACGATCTCCAGAAGCACGCCGCTCGGACGGATCCGTACTTCTTCTGTTTCAATCTCGATCAGCGGATCATCTCCCAATCCCTGGAACTGCGCACGTTTTTTGATCTCTTCCAATGCTGTCTTTTTGCCAAATTCCACAGCATCCGGTCTGCGTTTGATCATATACTGCTGCTGATTAGCAACGATCATATATCCGATGATCGAATAACCATCATATTTAGCAACGACTGGAAGATCCAGTCTGGCAATACGACGCCCTGCAATTGCACCGACTGCATTCGCCACATGCGAATAAGGTGTAATGACGGCTCTGGTTCCTAACAGATCAGCGACATGTCCTAAGAAAACATGGATTGGAGCACCGATTCCGATTAACGGGATCGGTACAGTCAGATTCATCAATGCCGTGCTGTCCTCCATATCTTTTCCATCCACACGCGCACATGCCTGCTCATAGCAGGAATCCAGAAGAACATCTATATTTCCCGGTGTATAAAAATCTGCTTTTCCTGCAAACTCATGACAGAGTGCAAAAGAAGCAATGCTCTTATACATTCTCCTGTGAACCTCGCTGTAAATACGATCCGGAATGGAAGCTTCATCATCATCCACATTTCTTGCAAAGAAACGGATCATTTCCTTTGCTGCGGTATCTTTATAGCCTATAAAGTCACCTTTGATGATCATGATGTCAGTTGGTGTCAGTCCGCTGCGCATGATCACACCTTCCTGTTCCAGACGGTCAGTTCCCATGTGATAAAGATCGCCGTCTGTTTTCCTCAGGAATTCCCGCATGATCAACGGTCCTTTTTTCAGGATCTCACAGACTTTCTGTTCATACTCCGTATATCCCGGCTTTCCGGCAATATCTTTCTGCAATACAAAGAATTCATGGATCCATCTGGTATGAGAAGTGTTTTCTGCCACCAGTTTTTTCAGGTCGGTCGTAACATGAGGATATTCTGCAGCCAACATGGATATTGGGATAACCCGGACTGTATCCAGGAATAATTTCCCATCCCGATAACGGACAGCAGTGTCACCACCTAATGATACAGCCTGTGCATCCAGTCCTTTGATAGCGGTCTTATACTGACCGATCATAATGCCTTCTTTGGCCATTGCAGGATCATGATTTCGGATCAGTGCGAGGTCCGTTGTGGTACCACCCATATCTACCACGAGAGCATTCTTTTCTCCGGCCAGATCGCAGCCGCCAATGACGCTGGCCGCAGGACCGCAAAGGAGTGTTTCCACCGGACAGGTCCTGGCCATTTCTTCAGACATCAACGATCCGTCACTGCGAACAATATAAAGCGGAATATTTTCCAGATTCCGTTTCTCCATAACATGATGAACGGCTCCCATAAATTCTGCGATCAACGGGATCAGTCTGGCATTCAAAAGGGTGCTGGCACAGACTTTCAAAATATCTGTCTCCTGAGAGATATCGTATGCGATCGTGAGCGGTATCGTCAGTTCCTCCTGAAGCAGACGCAGGGCGGTCATTTCAAAGCGTCCGCCATTTGCATCCGGATATGTCTGTACAATACCAACGGAGTCACAATCGTTAAATAATTCCGGGGCTTTCTTTTTCAGATCATCCCAATCCGGGTCATACGGTTCTGAAAACAAGTTCTCCGGCTTTGCATCCAGCACTACGATCTGGGATATGTCATTGATTCCATAACCAGACAAAGTCTTCTGCAGGCGTTCGATCATTTCAGGTGCTGCACCGATCAGAAGGAGTTTTGCACGACTGCCTTTATTCTCCACACAGGCATTGGTCGCCAGCGTAGTAGACAGGGCAATGGCTTCTGCTTTGCGCAGCAAGTCATCCGGCAGCTGCTCCAGCACTTTGCCAATTCCTATTTCCAGATTTGATTTGGTTGTTTGTGTTTTTCCGGTCGCGAGTATTTCTCTCGTATCCAGATCATAGATGACTGCGTCGGTACAAGTACCGCCGGTATCAATTCCGATTCCTAACATAGCTTCCCCCCGGAGTATGATAATGATGGTATTCTTTCATATTAATGATAAGAAAAACTCCGATTTTTTTCTATAATTATATCATTCAATTTTGGTCTGTTCCATGGTTAGCAGTTTCCCGTAAAAACAGAAGTCAGATATTCTCTGGCAACTTCCGCAAAATGGTATACCTTTTTCACATCCGTCGGCGGCACATGCTTCATCCTGCCTGCCGGGAAGAAACGTGTCACATGCAGCACAATTTCAGGATCAATCGATGATACAATCTGTGCAATAGTACGCATTTCTTCTTCAGTGTCATTAAATCCCGGAACGATCAACGTCGTCACTTCCACATGCGCATTTTCGCTCGCCCGCAGAATGGTATGAACGACCGCGTCCAAATCTCCCCCGATCGATCGGTAAGAACTGGCATATGCTGTCTTCAGATCAATGTTGTATGCATCAATGAATGGCAGAAAACGTTCATGCGCTTTGGCCGTGATCATACCGTTTGTTACCAGTACATTTTTTAGCCCTTCTCTATGCGCCAGTTTTGCCGTATCTACAATAAAATCCGGACAGATCATTGGCTCGTTATAAGTAAAAGCGATACCGATGTTTCCCGCCGGCACAAGTTCTTTGGCCTTCTGCACGATCTCTTCCGGAGAAAGAGAAACAGACTCTGCCTCTCCCCTGGAAATGCTGTCGTTCTGGCACCACGGACAGATCAGATTACATCCAAAGGAACCAAGCGATAAGATCCTGCTTCCAGGATAAAACTGCATCAGCGGCTTTTTTTCAATCGGATCTAACGCAATAGAAGTGACTTTGCCGTAATTCAAACTGGTAAGTGCACCATTGCGCAATGTCCATGCATGACAGATTCCGCTCTTGCCTTCCTGTATATCACAGTGATGCGGACAGATCTCACATTTCATCTGCAATGCCTTTCTACCGTAAACCTTTCAATCTGATACGGTTCTCCCTCCCGTATACCGGCCTTCTGCAGAGAAATAAAGATCTGCTCAGCCGGTGTGTCTACACCTTCCAGATTCGGAAGTAATAGTCCTCTTTTATGGCCGCTTGTCACGATCACACCATAGCGTTTTGCGTCCAGGTCCTGCATAGTGGCCGGTTCAGCCTGAGACAAGACGTCCACACTATATTCCAGATCTGCTAATTCCCGCTCGGAAACCGGCATAAATCGTGGATCGCGGGTACCTGCCTCAATGGCAAGTGCTATAATCTCACTTGCTACATTCTCTGTACATGCAGAGATCGTGCCAATGCATCCTCTTAATTCTCCATTTTTATGAAGCGAGACAAATACGCCGGCCCGTTCTTTTGTCATCCAGGCAGGAAGATCATCCGGTACCTTTATTTCTCTCCGGTCTTTCACATAGGCTTCCAGCGACATCTGTGCCAGACGCGGGCAATAATCTTCTACATCATAATCACAGATGGCATAGCCGACGCCAAACGGTCCCTCATAGGAGTGAAAATGTGGTGTCACCTTATCATTCTCCAGCGCCCCGGACAGGATGATAAATCCCGGCAGACCGCACTCTGCCGCCTTATCCAGAAACCGCTCGTCGTATTCCAGGAATTTGGCAAAATCTGCATCCTTCATCTGCTGCGTGATCATCTGGTCAAACTCCGGACCCTCTTTTGCAAATCCATACGGGCCGTCGACTGTCAGTTTATGGGACAGATCACCGCTTGCCAGAATAGATGCTTTTCTTCCCGTATGCGCAATGGCTCTCTCTAATACTCTTCCCATTTTCAGCAGGTCCTCATTTGGAAGGAACGAAGGAGAAAGTCGCACAACCTGGTAGTCTTTATACTGTTCATCGATAAACAGGAGCGGAACGCAGGTCCCATGATCCGGTTCCTTTTCATAAAGCGGATCCTGACTGACCGGCAGATCTTCTTCCTGACACAAGTGAAGGATCTCGTCGATCAGTTCCATATCATATGGGTGGCTCACACGCTCTTGTGGAAAACCGAACATGACCAGACTGTCAGTATAAACATCGCCTGGTGAGATATAGAATGCGTCGCGGTACATCACGTTGTGTGGAGATATGATAACGACCGTCTCCGGTTTTTCCTGCGCAATTTTATGTGAAACACTGCGATAGGAATCCAGTGTTTTCTGGATCTTCTTTTCTTCGCCGCGTCCCACTGCCGGTCTGGCAATCGGAGCATGCGGCATAATATAAGCAGAAAGCATCTTTAAAACCTCCTTTGCTCATGAAATAGGTTGTTTCTACGATAAATTATACCTTTCCAGGGACACAGTTTCAAATCTGCTCAAAATAAAAACTGCCGCACTCTGAAGTGCGGCAGTCTGCGTTATTAATGATTACCTTCTTTTCGAAATTATTTGTCTTTCTCTGTAATATCGTTCATGTTCTCAGATGCTTCGTTCATCAGAGCAGCACCTTTGGACAGTGTCCAGTGGCGATAGGTACCTGCAGCATCTTTAGCAGCGATTGCTTTCTTTGCTGCTTCCGTGTACAGACCATACTCATGCTCGATCAGGTTCTCCGTGTAGCTCTTATCTGTGTGCTCATTTCTAGGCAGCGGCACGTTCTGCTCGCCAGCCAGGATATCCTGAACCTTCTTGATGTCTACAGAATGAGTAGTTGTTCCGTCTGCTACTGCAACTGCTGCTGCAACACCAGCTGCCTGGCCTGTGCCGACGCACTGCGGAACCAGGTTGACACAGTCGATAGCAATCTTATCAGCGGAAATATGACGTCCCGGTGCAAGAAGGTTTTCGACTTTCTGCGGAAGGATCGAACCATAAGGAATTTCGATCGGGGCATTGTCGTTGAGGCTTTCCACGGTGCAGTGCCATGCGATGACATCTTCATACTCTTTCGGGAATGCCCAGTCGTCAGAGGAGATGATATGCTCGCCGACGATTCTATGGGATCCGCGGACACCAGTCTGTGGTGCGATATCGTAAAGATATGCATCTTTCAATACCGGGCTTGCTTTTCTCATAAAATCAATGACTTCACGTAATTTCAGTCTTGTCCCCATTTCTGTTGCGGTCAGATCAACGATCTTGGAGCAGTCACGGTTTGGCTGCCAGTTATTGACCCAGCTGACCTCATCGGTCGGGCCGTCGATCATAGCTGCCATAAATCCGTGGATCTTAGCAAGACCCTGCATGAATTCTTTTGCTCCATCCCTGTCGGTGTGGAACCACTCGTTGAATGCTGCACGGGAGAATCCGCCAACACGGTAGACCAGTGCGGAAGCGCCGCAGCGGCACTCATCATCGATCGAGTTAGAAGTTGGCGCACCGGAAAGTCTGCAGATATCAGCATCTCCAGTTGCATCGATCACGACCTTTGCCATGATGGCTTTACGGCCTTCTTTAGACTCAAAGAACACACCCTTGCAAACATTGCCTTCCATGATAGGCTTGCAGCCCCAGCTGTGATACAGGACACGGATACGGTCTTTTTCCTCATCCAGCATCTTGTCCATTTCAATTTTCATTTCGGTCGGATCTACAGTAAAGCCATGCATAACTCTCGGATCTGGTCCCATGGTTGCACCGCCGACGCCGGCAAACTTTTTGATAAGAGCAGGATCTTTGCTGCCTGCTAACTCCATTGGAGGTCCTGCAACGGCACGTGGGATCTTCTCAAGTCTGGTGAACCACTCTTCCTGAATACCCTGTACATAGGTCTTGCCATAGAAAGAAAGTGCAGGAACAAGAAGAACGTAACCACCTGTTACATCTCCGCCACAATATCCATAGCGTTCCATCAGGATAACGTTTTTGCAGCCTGCTCTTGCTGCTGCGAGTGCAGCGGAATGTCCTGCGGATCCGCCGCCAACTACGAGAACGTCACATTCGTCATAAATTGGAACCAATGTTTCCGGCTCAAGATATGTTTTTACACTCATAATTATTCTTCTCCTTTGTTTTTATTCCCCATAATAGATGACATTATTATATCGCATCTGTTTTATTTTTCAATCGGTCGTACGCCCCATTTTTAGTAAATATTTGTCTTTTACTGAATTGGTGTAAATCCGGCATAATCCAGGGCCTCTTCAATATGCGCATCCCAGAAATCCCAATTGTGGACGCCCGGATAACCTACAAATTTATACCGGAACGGATTCCCTTCAAATCCCATAAAGAAGTCCCTCATAGCATATGCCGATTTCAGTGAATCTTCCATCTCCTGCTCACCGATGGAATGGAAGATGGACGGAAGTTCTTTCCCTTCTGCCAGTGCATCTTTGGCCAGCTGGTAGAAATCAAACTTGGTGCCCTCAAAATTAGGAAGGGTGTCCCCGTAAATGGCCCGCATCATCTTGACCCAATTCGGCCAAGGTGGATTCTTAAACTGCTTTGGAAAGACCTCTACCGGGAAATTAGATGCGGAAAGACAGATCAGTGATTTATACAGATCCGGTCTCGACAGGCCTATCGTCATACTGCCGACGCCTCCCATAGAAAGACCACCTATCACATTGTCCTCACGGCGCACAGATGTGTTAAAGTGCGCTGCGCAGAACGCACGCAGATCTTCTGTAATAAAGGTCTTGTAATCCTCCCCGTAAGTCATGTCATTGTAGAAAGAAAGTCCGCCTTCCGGCATGATCACGGCGATCCCGCGTTTCTCTGCATACCGTTCAATAGAAGAATAACGGACCCATTCAAGGTTGCTGCCACCGGCACCATGCAGAAGCATCAGCGTTTTCCATCCATGCTCTGGAACATCATTCGTCTCCGGAAGGATAATGGAAACATTCGTGGCATGCATAGATAAACACCGGGTATTTAAATTAACAGTTAAAAAAGCCATATGCCTTCTCCTTTCCCCCAACTCAAGATAGAACTTTATAGATATTAATATCTTATCATCTTTTGCGGCAATATGATATAGTAAACAGACAAAGGAGCGAACAGGTCTATGAAAAAATTACTGAAATCCTTCATTGCGATCTTAATATCTGCTGCCCTTTTGATGCAGCTTTCCGGCTGCGGGCTGATCCCGCTTGCTATTCTGCTGATCGGAAACAGCAGTGAGCAGGTGGTTGAGATCCCACCTGATGTGCCAATCGATATTCCGACAGACATATCCTACGGCAGGGAGGACATTCCATTCTCTTCTCTATCCTATTCACGACCGGATACAGATGCGATCCGCGGTTCCATTGAGTCCCTGACCAGGAAAATCAACTCCGGCGCTGACGCTCAAGAGGTCCTGGCAGATTATGCTGCTATCCTGGCTGCTTATGATCACCTGGATACCATGGCATCGCTTGCTTATATCCTTTATTCGAAAGATGTGACAGAGGAATATTATGACAATGAATATACTTATCTTGTTGCAGAGGAAGATGATCTGGATCTTCTTCTGACCGATCTCACCATCAAGATGTATGAAACTGCAGGCATCGGGGATGCTCTTCTGGATGCTTATGGGCCGACATTCGAACAAAACGCCTATAAAGCAAAAGAACGCAACAGTGAAGAGATCCTGGACAACCTGAACCGCTTCACAGAGATCTCCAGTGAATATGACACCATGCTCTCCACGTTCCGGATGATATATAACGGTAAAGAATACTCGGAAGATGATCTGGTCAATTCCTACGACGGAGACTATGACGAGTACATGCGGAAAGTGAATGCTTACTACAGCCAGATGAATGAAAAGATCGGGCCTTTGTTTTTAGAATTGGTTCAGAACAATAAACAGATTGCCGAAAAGCTTGGCTATTCCACTTTTACTGAATACCAGTACGAAGGGTATGAAAGAGATTATTCTCCGGAAGATGCCAAAAAGATCCATCAGGCAGTTAAAGATTATCTGGTGCCGCTCTATACAAATTCCTATGATGATGTCTATTACTATTCCGGAGCTTCGGATTATGAAGACTCCATTCATTTCACATATTCCGATTTTCTGGATAAATTTACTGCAGCCATCTATGACCTTTCTCCGGAAATGACAGAGCCTTTGGCTTATCTGCAAAAGAATGACTTGATCGATCTGGAAGTAAACAATAATAAAATGATGACAAGTTACACGATCTATTTAGCAGACCCACATCTTCCGTTCATTTTCATGCAGTGGGAAAATTCTTTTGATAACTGTGCTACACTGACCCATGAGTTTGGACACTTTGCCCACTATTATCTGAACCCGCATTACGGATGGAACGCATCGGATCCGTTGGATATTGACGAGATCGACTCACAGGGTCTGGAACTGCTCATGATGAAAAACTATGACACTTTCTATGGAAGCCGCAAAGCTGACGCTCTCAGGGGAAGCCAGCTAATGGAATCGATCTATGTCATTATTTCAGGCTGTATGGAAGACGAATTCCAGCAAACTGTCTATGAGAGTCCTGACATGACACTGGAAGAGATCAATCAGCTTTACGGCCGGCTGGCAAAAGAATATGGTATGGATGATATATTTGGCTACACAGGAGAGGAATGGGTCGCGATCCCACACACATTCCAGTCACCTCTTTACTATTTCAGTTACGCAGCCAGCATGATCGTTGCGGTGGAACTTTGGATATTGGGACAGGATAACGTCAATCAAGCGGAAGAAGCATATCTGACCATCCAGAGCAGACCGGAAGAAGCCAGACTGCGCATACTGGCGCAGGATTGTCACCTGTCTGATCCGATCGATCCGGAGACGATCTATGATATAACATCCACACTCCGTTCCTGGATGAACGAACACTTTTAGTATGATATAATGCGTTTTGCATCGAACACTTTTAAATTGGGGGTAAACATTATGGCATACACAGCAAAAGCTTTTATCGGCCTGACCGGCCAGGAGATCACAGATTTAATATTGGATTGGAGCGGTGATGCACCTGCAGCTGACAGTATTCATCTGGAAGGACCGGCAGTCGATACCGATCACAATGCATTTTTAAAAGAGACCCGTGGTCACGCACCTGGCGATGTTACCGAAGTTAAATTAGAAGACGGTGTTCTGACGATCAGTGTGGAGCCTTCCACCAACCGCTATGACTGGACGCTCGTTATCGGTGATAAGAAGATTGCACGTGCAGAATTTGATGTGCAGACGCGCACTGCAGATGATAAGTTTGCACGCATCGAAGAAGGCCGTGTTATGTACCGGCTGTATACGCCTGAGGCTTCCGGCCCGCGCCCAATGATCCTCTTTTTACATGGCGGCGGAAACGGCGGTCATGAAGGAGAACGGGATAATAACAAATCGATCATTACTGATTACGGCCCGGTCAACTTTGCAGAAGATTATCCTGACATTTACGTAATGGCACCAATGGCTGTTGAGCAGAAAATGGATCCGAGCAAAATGAATGTCAATGCGAAATTTGCCGGCACCAGCCTTGGAACGGATCCTCGTTATGGATGGTCCCGTGACTATCTGGGCAAGGTATGCGACATCATCCGCAGAATGATCAAAGAAGGGAAAGTGGATCCACAGAGAATCTATGTAACCGGTATGTCCATGGG
>JAGCAK010000057.1 GCA_017652745.1 Lachnospiraceae bacterium | reverse complement strand
GGAGAGAAGAGCTTCTGGAATATGTTCTCCATCGGTGGAGACAGAGTATCAAGCTGGATCATCGCATCTCTGCTGGGTGCTTGTACAGCACAGGCAGGTCTGCAGCCGGTCCTTTCCGCTAAGAATGCTGGTCAGGCTCGTAAGGCTTGTATCATTACTGCATTTGTTGCAGCGCCATTTGGTTTCTTTACAGCAGCTCTTGGTATGGCAGCCCGTGTTATGTATGAAAACGGAACACTGCTTCCAGGCGTTGAGAAAGCTGTTGCTGCCAAGAGTGCACTGCCGCAGTTGATGCTTCATGGAATGCCGCCGATCGCTGGTGGTCTTGTTATGGCAGCAATTCTTGCAGCTGTTCTTTCCACCGTCAGCCCGATCATCCTTGCATCCGGTACGATGGTCACCCGTGATATTTATCAGCGTGTGCTGCATCCGGAAGCAAGCGATGAGAAAGTCCTGAAAATGGGCCGTGTAACCACAGCAATCTCCGGAATTATCTGCTGTGCAGGTGCTATCTTCCTTTGGAAGGCATCCACCGTTCTGGAGCTGGTATATGCTGCATACTCATTGCGAGGCGCGCTATTCATTGTAGTGCTCCTGGGTATTTACTGGAAACGATCCAGTCAGAGAGGTGCTATCTGCAGTATGATCCTTACTGCGATCGTAGCAGTATCCTGGGTAGCAATTAAGATCGCTACCGGACACTATCCGATCGTGATCGGAAGCTTTGCAATCACAGAGACCTATGCAGCAGTTGTTGTTGCTTTCGTAACAACAGTGCTCTTCAGCTTATTCTTCCCGGATAAGGAACCAAAACAACCCTTTAAACCGGCCGCATAAGCTGTAACCATTTAAGAAAAACAAAAACTCCTCCGCAGAGTATCAGCGGGGGAGTTTTTTATTGTGATTCATATTGCAATAGAACATAAAAGACCTTATAATAGCAACGTTTTATAAGTTGGAGATGTATCGAAGTGGTCATAACGAGCCGCACTCGAAATGCGGTTGTCGGGCAACCGGCACGTGGGTTCGAATCCCACCGTCTCCGTCAAAACAAAGCAAGGTGCCAGTGGCACCTTGTTTTGCTGGATTCAGATAATGTTGGACAAGATTTTTATTCTTTCACAGGATCTGCGTCCCATGTTCCTGCAAGTAATCCGGAAACAACTTTCCTCTTAACAGGAAGCCATTCTGCAAAAGCCTTACGAAGACAGATTTCCCAGAAATCCCATTCATGACGGTAATCAGGAAGGATAAACTGGATCACTTCGCATCCTAGTTCTTTCAGGTATTTTGCTCCATAAACTGAACCAGTATAAGCAATAGGGTCTTTATCACCGCAAGCCATGATAAATACTGGCAGGTTTGCGCCATGTGCAATCTTAGTTTCTACCGTATTATGGATGTCGGAACGAGGAATATCATTCGGCTGCTTTGGCATAGCCCATCCAGCGGCAATCATTCTATCGCGGAACTGAGTATGGCCAGTGGTCGGATTACCAGCGCCTGTACTTTTTGGCGGAATTCCGGCAGACATAATGAGTGCATATGAAAAGCGGTCACATTTATCCAAAGCCATCTTCATTGCACCGCCGCCTCCCATTGAAAGTCCTCCGATGAAATTATCTTCTCTCTTGTCGGAAAGATTCGGGAATCTTGAGAAAATGAAATTCCATAATTCTTCTGTTAAATATCTATAGTATTTTCCACCTCGTGGATAGTCTGAATATCCTGCATTGTAGTCACACGGACAGATGATTGCGCAGTTATATTCAACCGCATAACGTGCAACGTTAGTCCAGTTCAGATAATCCGCATCATCACCGCTTCCACCATGAAGCAGCCAGAGAACAGGGAATTTTTCCTCTGGTCCATAAATATCTTTCAGCGGATATCCAACGTCAAAGCCCTGATCAAAGCTAGGAAGGATAGCCGTTACGTTTGTTGCCATTCCAAGCTCACGTGAAAAAAAGTTTAATTTCGTTACAGCCATATTGTACCTCCTTTACTCTGCACAAACGAACTCATTAAGCTCTGTCTTTAACGCCTGGTCGCAAAACTCCCAAAGGTCATCAATCTCATATTTCTTTTCACGAACTGAGAAGCCTAACTCACGAAGATTTTGTGCAGCACGGGCAGCATAAGCGGATAATTCTCCACATCCCCTATATGACACAGAAATTTCCGGAAGAGGTGCGCCGCTTTCTGCAAGCGCTTTGCCTTTATCAAATAATTCTGCATCATCAGGCAGAGCATCATCTAATCCAACGTGAATGGAAACACCTTTTTCCGCAAGGCCTTCATTGAAGTCCTTCAGAAATGTTTCTTTAAGGTTTTCTTCAAAAGCACCTTCAAAGAGAACAACCTTACTGTATTTGTCCGGATTCATAAGTGCCGCTTTCAAAGCTGCATAGGCGCCTAATGAAACTCCGCCAATATAGTTGTCCTCACGTTTATCAGAAATTGCCAAAGAGCTGGTTGCTATGGTCCAAAGCTCTTCTGTAATATGACGGATAAACTTCTGACCTTTTGGATCCTCTGAATAAAGCTTGTTATTGGTGCAAGGCATAACAACTGCCAGATTATTTTCCTGAGCATAACGCGCAATTCCGGAATTACGCAGGAATTCAGAATCATCACCATACTCGCTTCCGATTAGCCAAAGCGTTTTAAACCTGACATCTCTTGGGTAAATTTCTTCATATGTTTCTTTTGCATTTTCTTTCGTGGGAACCAGGCTTGGAAGAAAAACGCTGAAATTCGCCTGCATGCCCCATGTGAAAGACAAAAAATTCATTTGTAAGGTTGCCATAGTTTTACCTCCTTTGGATAAGGTTTTATTTCTTAATAATATAATATAGCAAGTATAACGCCAATAAAGGAATATAGAAAACTATCTGTATTTATTTTTCATATAATAAGATATAATTTATTAAAAGGATAATCCGGTATTATTTAAAGCATTAGTTAATGTTGCTTGCAGTTTGAGGAATACAGGCGTGCGTGTCGGTATTTTTGTGGAAGTATTGGGGGTAAGCAAAATGAAAAAGAATAAAGCACTTGTTATAATATTAATTTTTGCTATGACGTTTTGCTTAATAGCATGTAATTGTGGTGGCATTAAGCTGGAAGAAGAAAAAGTGACCGTCACCTTTGATACAGATGGCGGTAATGCAATTGAAAAACAGACGATCACAAAGGGTAGTGCAGTCGTCAAACCTGAGACCCCAAAAAAAGAGGGATACATCTTTGATAAATGGACACAGAACGGAAAAGAGTATGAGTTCGGTTCCGCGGTCAATGAGGATATTACATTAAAAGCTATTTGGATCGATCCAAAGGAGAGCGGCAGCAGCGGAGGTTCCGGAAATAAACCGGAAGAAGTCAAAGTGGAAAGCCTTGCCTGGGAGAGTAATTGGTATTGGGTACAGGAAATGAGCTTCTGTCAGCCGGGAGTACTGATCACACCAGAATCAGCTAGAGGGCAGATCATCTTTTCTTCCTCTGATCTGAACATAGCTACCGTGGACGCCAACGGCCGTATTTATGGGGTAAAGCCAGGTTATGTGACGATCACCATGAAATGCGGAGATAAGACGGCGGATCTTTCCTTGGAGGTGAAATCTGCTGCGAAGCCGGGTATCAGTCTTAATACGAATCACCTGGTCCTTCATTATCATAACAATGAAGTGTCCAATGATATGTACCCGCTTTCTGTTTCATTCGAAAATGGAGCAAATCCTTATTCTGCAGTAACCTGGACTTCCAGTGATCCAGGTGTGGCGGGTGTATCCAACGGCGTAGTAGGGGCACATGAACTGGGGCATACCGTCATCACGGCAACAACTGCAGAGGGATATTCTGCTTCCTGTGATGTATATGTTACCGGCACTGCACTGCGCGTCTATTATAAAGGGGCTCCGCTGCTAAGCGGAGCAAATCTGGATCTATATTATACGTATGAGCTCAGTCTGGTTGAGGATCACTATTATGAAAATGGCTTTTCCAAGTCAGTATATGTGTCTGACCAATGCAACTTTTCCGCACCGATTGGAATCTCATTTGCAAAGCAGGATGAGTACTTCGGTATCATGTATTTTGACTCGTCATACATCACCAATGGAAACGATTATATGATTCAGTTCCAGGATCCACTCAATATGGTATATTCAGACCTCATATGGATCCATATTAACTGAAAAAACAAATCAAGGCAGTATGCGTTTTTGAAGAAAGAGTAGAATATAAATGAATACCAGCATTCATGCCATTTCCAAGGGAGAGGAGCACACATGGCACAGTTAACGGAAAAAGAAAACTATCTGATGTGTTTAAACGGAGAACAGCCAGAATGGATCCCACATATCGGGATGGGTGGTCCAAAAAGGATCCATCCAGTTGCCATGGCAGAGCCGTCCCTGATGTGGATACAGGAGCGGCCGGACGGTGATCATAAGGATATCTGGGGCGTCGAGTATGTAACGAGCGAAGAATCTGCTGGAGCGTATCTGCCGAAGAGCTGGGATTTCATCCTGGATGATATCACGAAATGGCACGATGTCATCAAGGCACCAAACCTGGACGAGATCGATTTTGAGCAGATGGCAAAACATGACCTGGAGCATTCCAAACCGGACCGCGTCAATCAGGCGGTCTCCTACGGGGCCGGCGGAGTCGGATTCTTCCAGCACCTGATGGCCTTTATGGGATTTACGGAAGGTTTGTGCGCATTGTTTGAAGAGCCGGAAGAATGTAAAGCGCTTTTTGAATATCTGGGCGATTTCTACTGTGACCTTTGCGAGCGGTCCATCGATTATTATCAGCCAGACGTGCTGGCCCTTGTCGATGATACAGCCGCCTGGGGAAATCCGTTTGTATCTCTGGATATGTTCCGCGAGTTCTTACTCCCGCAGTATAAGCGTCTGGCGCAGTTCGCCCACGACAGAGATCTTAAAATCACCTATCACAACTGCGGCAAATGCGAATGCTTTATCGACGACATGGTGAACGAAGTCGGGATCAACGAATGGAACCCTGCACAGAACTGTAACGACCTTTTGGCGATAAAGGCAAAATATGGGAATAAACTGACCATGGCAGGCTGTGTCAACTCCTCGCAGACCTTCATAGGGGAAATGACTGATGATGAGATCCGGGAAAAGATCTGGGATGTGGCCAACAAGTATGCACCGGGCGGCGGCTTTAACTTCATGATATCCTTCATTATCCCTGATCGGGAGCATGATACAGAAATGGTCCGCAGAGAATACTTTGTTAATGAATATATCGAGGAAGTTGCTCACACGTTTTATAAGAAATAGGCTTACTCTTTCTTTGTGATCTCTATATATCCCTCGTCAGCGTTGACGAATACGATATCGCCAGTCTCGATATAATCCATAGGGTCCTTCTCAAAATCTGTCATCGCAGGCACGTGCGCCTGCAGGTAACACAGCACATTTATTGGACTGGCCACTGTATGGATGAAAGCAGCCGGCTTGTGGTCACCTCTGCCGTATTTAAGAAAACCGCCGCTGCCTCGCTGGGAAGGAAACACCAGTACCTTGCCCGCATAGCTTATGCCGAACAGAGGATGGTTGCGCTCCGTCGTACAGCCACGATCCGGATCTACATTCGTGAATCCCTGCAGCGGCATCGGGGAGACCAGGGCCTCTGCTGTAACTTTGCCAGGAAACTCCGTGCGTCCGTAAATGCGTATAGTCTTCATTTTGTTACCTCCATTCACCGCGCCAGCGCCCTGTCAGCGCTGCATCTATGCACTCGTCCGTCGTGCCGTAGCAGACATCCAGCTTTGCATCAGCTTCCGGATAGCAGCCCGTGACGTAGTTTGCCTGTTTTGCGGTATCCACTGCGATGCACCGGACACCTTCCGGTACCGCACCCATTGCGGCAAGGCACGCACCGCTCATCAGTACAGCACCTGCATCGGAGAAAATCTTCTGATATCCGAGATCTTTCGCCGTGTTGTAAAGCCAAGGACTTGTCATGATCCACAGAGGGATCTTGACCTTCTTACCCTCCAGTTTCACAGAGAGTTTCATCAGATCGACAATGTTCAGATGCGGGCAGCCAAGATAGACCATATCTACCTCGTCGGTTGCGTGGTAGTTGAGATAATCATATGCAGCACGCAGCTCCTTTTCACCGACCAGAACTTCTTCAGCAGGCTTTTTGCCACCGAATGCGAACTCAAGCGTCGGTGCTTCAGGTGTGCTTCCCGGGATGTGGTACATTTCTACGGCGCCTCCGGTGTGTACAGCAGAATTGAATTTCTGCAGCTGTGTAGTGGTTGGTTTTGTCGTTCCGGTCAGGACAGGCACGCCGCATCGTGCAGCCTCGCCGACTGCGTAGCCAAAGACATCCCATTCGAGGTCAGTGCTTATCAGGCGGTCGGTCCGGATCAGCATGGTGCCATAGCGGTTTTCGGTCACATGCATCCCATAGTATGGAGCTTTGCCGAGAAAACATGTGGCAAAACTGCCGTCAAAGTTGGTGCGGGCTCCAAGGACAGCGTTGCAGTAAGGTATCTGAGAACTCTCAAACCAGGAACAGTGCTGGCCTATGGTCGGCCAATAGGTTGCAGTCAGGTAATTCGCGCAGGAGTGGGAAGTGAGCATGCCCATCTTCCTCAGCAGATCAAACTCCTCGCGGTGCATAGCCTTCTCATGAAAAGCAGGATCATCCTGACGTACGTCCTGCTGACGGAAAGAGCAAATATTGCACTGCTCCCAGCCATCGATAGGCGGCTGCTCAGGAAATGGAGACTTGTCGGCGAAAGTAGGCACGGCGAAGTGTTCTCCATTGGCGACAAGCTCCCTCAGTTCTTCTATGGATATGCTATAGTATGGTGACATCGCGATGCCTGGGGCGTGCATATCGCCCGTGCCATCAAGATCCACCAGGCTTTCAGCACCGGCAATCTCCGCCATCTCCACTAAATATGCCATGCAGGTCTGGCGGACAGAGCCCATTTCGCCTTGAAGCATTCGCTTTTCTTCATCTGTAAGCTTTACTACGGTCCTCGACATAAAAACCTCCTTTTGTTTACGGCCTGTGGGCAAGATCCTCAGGGATCGGGCAGCCAATATAGACAACGTCTTTCAATGCACCACTGCAGGAATCGACCAGAGCTTCGCGGATCTGATCGAGTGTGAACCGATTCGTCAGAAGGCTGTCGATGTCAATCTGTTTATTGCGGTACATTTCCATGTATTTTGGAATATCACGGCGGAGAGTAACACCGCCCATCACGCAGCCAGTCAGCCTCTTACCCTTGAGAAAATCAAAATAGTTTAGTTCATCGCAAAACTCATCACGGCGATGACCATGTCCAACGACAACCACCTGTCCCCATTCAGCGGTGCAGTCCATCATCTGGCGCTTCAGCCCTTTGCCTGCAACAGCGACCAGACCATGATCAGCGCCGAAACCGGTGATCTTCCATACTTCTTCGACGACATTGCACTCCTTAGGATTGAGCACATGTGTTGCACCAAAGCGCTTTGCCGCCTCCAGTTTCTCCGGCATGGTGTCGATCCCGATGATCGGGCTTGCACCGGAGTATTTTGCGCCCATGATGGCAGACAGTCCGACACCGCCGCAACCGCATACCGCAAAAGATTCGCCCGGTTTGATCTGGCATCGGTTCAGCACGGCGCCAAAGCCGGACATGAATCCGCAGGCAAGCGCAGAGCCGATTTCAAACGGGATGTCATCATCCAGCTTACAGAGCATGGACTCATGTGCATTAGAGTACTCGGCAAAGCCGCTGGTTCCGGAGCAAGTCTGGATGCAGCGTTCGCCGTTCATACGGGTATGGCAGCCAGGAATACGGAAGAGCTTTTCCGTACGGGTATGTGAGGTGCAATGCCATGGATGACCCGTCATGCAAGGAATACACTGACCGCAGCCCTGACGCACCTCAGAACAGAGAACTCGGTCACCCGGTTTAACATAAGTGACTTTTGATCCGACTTTGGTGACGATACCGGCAATCTCATGGCCAGCCATACCAGGGCCTTCATACTCACCGTGTTCACCGGTCAGGGCATGAATATCACTGTGGCAGATGGTACAGGTCATAACGTGGATCTGTACTTCTTCGTCCCCTGGCTCATCCACATAAACATCCTCGACAACGATATCATGATAATCACCCATACGGGGCATAAGTGCAGCTTTACATTTCATAATGATTCTTTCCTTTCTATCTGGGTTGTCCCTGATCAACAAGTGTCATGCAAGGTCGGAGCCGCCGTCGCAGGTCAGGCACTGACCAGTGACGAACAGATTTTCCTGTGCAAAGAAAAGCGCACAACGCGCGATGTCCAATGCTGAAGCAACACGCCCGAGCGGAGTCTTGTTGGCAACGATCTCATACTCTCTTGGCGTGGCGTCTATCTTCATTGGTGTATCAACCATGCCTGGAGCGATGGCATTGAATGTAATATTGTATTTGCCGTACTTCATCGCAAAGGCTTTTGTCTGCGTGATAGCCGCACCTTTAGAAGCCGTGTATCCGGGCGTAGAGTAGTTGCCATGAATACCTGTCACTGAGGTGGTGTTCACAACACGACCAAAATGGTTCTCTATCATACTAGGGATGCAGGCCAGGTTCATATTGTAGTGCCCCCAGGCATGCACCTTATAAAAGCTGAGGTAAGTTTCTTCATCCTGTTTGTCGAAGAGATCGTTGAAAAAGGTCTCTCCCGGTTTTAGACGGGATTCAATGCCGGCGTTGTTCATCAGGATCTCCACACGGCCGTAGGTCTCAAGAACTTTGCCAACGCCCTCCTGCACGCTTTCGCGTGAACTGACATCTACAGCTAAAGGCAGCACATCATTTGTGTACTTTCTGCACTCGTCGGCTACTTTTTCAAGCTTTTCCAGATGACGTCCGAAAAGCACAGTCTTCGCACCGCCTTTCGCGAGTTCAATTGCTTCTGCTTCGCCGATGCCGCTGCCGGCACCGGTAATAATAGCTACGCGACCATCAAATCCATATTCCAGATATTGTGCCATATTAGTCCTCCCCAAAGTTCCCTTCATTTATAAATGCAGTTTTACGCCATCCGCTTCAAGAGCGGCCTGCAGTGCGTGTATGTCTGTGCGTGTGAAGTCATTTCCGAGCGCAGCAGCTGTGCCGGCCGCCTGACCGGATACAGCACAAGGCGGTATAACACGCGTTACGTTCCATATTTCATCGGTAGTGGATATGTCTCGTCCGGCGGCAAGCAGATTGCGGATTTCCTCACAGTGCAGCGCACTGAACGGGATTTCATATACAGGCCCACGCTTTGTCCAGTCTCCGGTCATACCAATGCTGTCAGGCAATGCCACGTGGTCGGAAGAGACGTCCATAGTGCTGACGCCGGCGATACGGCGGGACATCCTCACCAGAGGAATCGTAGACATCGTGACCGGAACCAGTGCGGCATTTTCTTTTTTCTGCGCAAGAATATCATCGAGCATTTTTCGATGTCCGGTCTGCACAGCGTTGCTAAGCTCAAAACCATCCACTCCGGAAAAACGTGCTGCGTCTAAGCTCGCTGTCTTTGCCGCAGCATAGGTCTCTTTTCCATCGGTTGCCTTTGCGTCGCGATCAGGAACGACGTCGGCGAGGCCGAACATCTTTAAATTCACATCAGTGCCATCAAAGTAATAGTACCAGCTAGCCAGTCCATTTCCGGCTGGATTGATCACAGTAGGCGCTCCGGAAAGCGTACAGAGATCTGCGTCGCCAGTGCAGTCAATTACCGATTCAACACGGATCGCCGAGCGGCCGGATTTATTCTCAACGATTACAGCCTTTATTACACCATCTTCGACGACCGTGTCCACCGCAACGGTGCCGTAGAGGATCGTCACCCCTTCTGCCAGCAGCAGTTCTTCTGCAGAGAGAGCGAAGAACTGGGGATTGAACTGCACTTGAAAGCGCCTTGCAATGCGCTCTTCCTCCGAGCCGCCGTTCAGCCAGGCTGTTGGATATACGCCTTCATATCCATAACGGATCGAGAGGTGAAACAGTTCCTCGCCTATGCCATAAACAACCTGGTGCCCCATGCCGTCACATAGTGGAAGATAGATCGTAATAAGGCCAAGCGTTGCCATGCCGCCTGGAGCGAATTCCCGTTCCAGCAGCAGGACCTTCTTTCCGTGCCGCGCAGCGGCTAAAGCAGCAGCTATGCCAGCGATGCCTGCACCGGCTACAAGCACTTCTGTCTGAGCAGAAATGGGCGTTTCGCGTACTGGTTCTTTTATATAATCATTCATTTCTTTTTCCTTATCGAATTACTGACACATTGGTTACTTTTGTCATTGCAGAATTGCGTAGATTAGTCATTTGCAGAATAGCATAGATCAAATAAAAAGGGAAGCATGTCAGAAGAGGAGTATGATGACTAAAAAACGTTGTTCAAAAAAAGGTGCCCAGGGCACCTTTTTTATTTCTTTTAATTTTTAGAGTCTCCAAAAATGTTAGCAAGAAAAGCAGTGATAGTGGATAGGTTATCAATAGATTGTTTCAGATGATCAAAATCCACCTTGTTGATATTCTGTACAGCTTCATCTGCGTCCTGGACAAGGACATTGATCTCCTTAAGTGAGCGATCGACTTCATCCACTGCTTTGTAGATTTTAGGTACCAGCAGCGCACCAAAAATAACTAATGCTACAACAATTGCTGCCAGCGCACCAAAAACAGCTTTGATCCAATTTGTCTGCTTTTTGATAAGTTCATCTGTATTCATGATCATTCTCCTTTTCTGCCCACAATAATAGCATAAAAAAGATATGCTGAAAAAGGTGTTTTTCCTGTGCTATAATACTTTTCAATGTGTAAACGCTTGCTGCTGTTTTTAAAGATAGCAGGTGACAGTTAAGCGCGTAAAAAAAGAAAAGCAGGTTAAACAGATGAAACCATTAATTGGCGTTTTGCCGCAGATAGATGAGAAGAGAGAATTCCTGAGGATGTTTCCTGATTATTTTGAAGCGATCAAGGAGGCAGGCGGGATCCCGATCATGCTGCCATTGTTGAGTGATGAGGAAACCATTCGGAAATGTGCAGATATATGCGAAGGGTTCTTATTTACGGGAGGACCTGATATTGCACCGGAGTATTATGGCGAGACTTCGATCAACCAATCGGTTGTGGTCTTCCCGCCACGGGATGAGCTGGAGATGGCAATGTTGGATGCGGCAGAAAAAAGCGGAAAACCAATCCTTGGAATATGCCGGGGAGTGCAGGTGATCAATGTCTACCATGGAGGGACGCTCTATCAGGACCTGCCGACGCAGCATCCTTCCAAAACCTGCCACGCTCAGAAACCGCCTTTTGATATGCCCGCACACAATGTAACATTGACAGCAGGAAGTCCGCTGCAGAAGCTGCTGGAGAAAGACGAGCTGGCAGTGACCAGCCGACATCATCAGGCAATCCGAAAACTGGGAGATGGCCTTGAAATAATGGCTGTATCAGAAGATGGCCTGGTAGAAGCAGTTTGTCTGCCGGACTATGGTTTTCTCTGGGCAGTGCAGTGGCATCCGGAGTCTTCGCATAAAATAGATGACGCCAGTAAAGCGCTATTTAAGGCATTTATCAACGCAATTAAAAATACCGAAAATTAAGATATCTATGGAGGAGAAATAATGTCAAATACAACAATGGAACAGCCAAGAAAAAAAGGCTTTTTCAGCAATCTTGCAAATCCGGTCTTGCGGAAACTGGAAAAAGACGGAGAATATGCATCCGGCAATGTAGCAACATACAAAGGCATTATTATTAAAACCCTTTTTTTCCTTGCACTCTCAATCATTGGTGTTGCTGTCTGTTTCATCCTGCATAATCTGATGATCAGCAGCCCGACAGCAGTATTAGCTCATGTTGCGGATACCAAGAATGGTATTTATGATCTGACAGTCGCCGGCGGAGAACTTGTGATCATGATCGTAGTTCTGGCGATCAGTATCATCACACCATTTATAGCATGGCTGGTTCGTCCAGCAATCCCGATCGTGGGCTCTTTATACAGCTTGGCACAGGGAATGCTGATCGGATATAGCACCATCGCTTTGGCACAGGAATATAGGTATCTCTCATTGTTTGCCATGCTCATTACACTTGCACTGGTCGGCGGAATGATGCTTGTTTATGCAAAACGGATCATTAAAGTGACAGCCCGTTTCCGGGGCGTGATTACAGCAATCTTTTTTGGGATTATCGTGAGTGGTATCATTTATTTCCTGCTTTCTCTGATTCCTGCAGTGCGTAATTCCGGTTTGTTCTCCGGCATTTCCACTGCTTTCGGAAGTCCAATTATCAGCATAGTGATCGGAATTATTTATGTGATCTTAGCAGCACTTTTTATGTTGGTGGATTTTGACACCATCGAGCGCTGTGTCACTAATCAGGTGGATGAGAAATATGAATGGATGGCAGCATGGGGTCTTGCGTATACCATTCTTTACATCTATTTCAAGATTCTGAGGATCCTGTTGATGATTGTTGGCAACAGAAGTTCCAAAAACTAATAAAATGGAGAGTCCCATGAGCATAACGATCAACATTTTTTATACTGGAGAGAACGATAACGCCACAAGGTTTATGCAGGAAATGGAAGAGTGCGGTATAGCCGATAAGATCCGAAAGGAAAGCGGAAATCTGCGCTATGAATATTATGTTCCTGTTAACGATAAACATACGATCCTTTTGATCGATTCGTGGGAAAATGAGGAAGCATTGGCCTTTCATCACGCATCACCGATGATGAAAGAGATTTCTGAGTTGAGAGAAAAATATGATCTTCATATGCGAGTGGAACAATACACCAAAGTTGAAACAAATGAAGAAGATGAATTCATCAGAAAATAAATAACAGAGAGAATGCCAATATAAAGGGCCGCCGGTATGGCGGCCCTTTTGAGGTTATGCTAAAATAAATAATAAATAGGTTGGCAATCGAGGAAGACCAGCTAACGAGTGAAGAAAGAATAAAAATGGCCAGTTCAATCAAGGAATTGAATACCAGGAGCAGGGAAACAGTCCAATACATGGTGCGTGAGATCACACATATCTGTAAAGATATGAAATCACGAGAACCGGGAAGTGAAGGTGAACGGGAAGCGGCCAAATATATGGCCGATGTGCTGAAAGAGGACTGTGGCTGCAAAGATATTAAGATCGAGACCTTTGAAGAGCATCCAAGTTCTTTTTATGGTTACTTTTATATCTCAGCGGGCATGAATATCCTCAGCACTATCTGTTTCTTCTTCCTTCCGTGGCTTTGCGTTGTGATCGGATGCTTGTCCGTTCTTTTGTTCCTGTTTCACTTTGTTCTGTATAAAAAGATCCTCGACCCATTATTCCCAAAGAAAGAGAGCGTAAATGTGACCGCCATCAGGCCTTGCAGCAAGGAAGTGCGGCAGCGCGTGCTTCTAAATGGACACACCGACGCGGCATGGGAATTCCCTCTGAATTATTATTTTGGCGGCGTTGTATTTGAGATACCTGGTGCAATGGCGACACTTGGAGCTTTTTACTACGTTGCTATTGGCATATGCATCCTCTCCGGAGCAGGGAAATGGGCCCATACAGCAGGTCTCTGCGGACTCATCTTTGTTCCATTCTTCCTGCTGCTGGCGTTTACCTATAATCCAAAACGCGTAGTGGATGGGGCAAATGATAATCTTTCCGGCTGTTACATGGGAATCGCCCTGCTAAAGGAAATGGAGCAGAAGGGAATCATCCCGGAACATACGGAAATAGGTGTCCTTCTGACCGGTTCAGAAGAGGCCGGTCTTCGTGGTGCAAAAGCCTGGGCAAGGAAGCACAAAAACGATTACCGTGATGTACCTACTTATATCATCGGTTTTGATACGATCCATGATCCTAAACATCTGATGGTAAACCGACGCGACCTGAACAGTACGATCCGTGCAGACAGAGAGCTTTGTAAATGGTTTAGAGAAGCAGCACAAGAGGCGGGCGTTCCTTGTCAAACCGGTGTTGTTCCGCTTTTTGGCGGATCGACAGATGCTACGGCCTTTCTGCAGGAAGGCTTTCGT
>JAGCAK010000056.1 GCA_017652745.1 Lachnospiraceae bacterium | reverse complement strand
TGGATTTGTGATCTCAGAAGGTGAATACTGTTACGGAGACCGCTATACTCCTTATGCAGCAATCGGGTTTACCCCTGATAATAAAATGGTGATCGGAACCTTTACCGGACAGGATGCCATTGATATGGGACTGCGGGACTGCGTCTGTGTACAGACGGTTTACGCACCAGTTCTGATCTTAAACGGAGAAGAACAGGAAGTAGCCGGCGTGGGCGGTGGATTGAACCCGCGTACTGCAATCGGACAGACCGCAGATGGCACGATCATTTTTGTTACAACAGACGGAAGACAGGCCAATTCTATAGGTGCCACATTTTCAGACATGATCAAGATTATGAGTGATTATGGTGCCGTAAATGCTGCTTCTCTAGACGGCGGTTCTTCCACACAGATGTATTACGAAGGAAAATTCCTGAACACACCATATGCGCTTTCGGGACCGCGTGACGTACCGAATGCATTTTTGATCAGAAGATGAGACCGAATGAGTTTACACATATACCTATAAAGAAACAGACGGCAGAAAGCAGCCATCCTGAGGATCTGGATATCGATTTCCTGGATTATGAGGAAGTTGAAAAACAAACCCGTCCGAAAGTAGGACGGTCCACTGCCAAACGTCCGGAACCAAAGCTGCAGCATCCTGCAAAAACACCGCAGAGAACGGCACGTTACGCTCAGCCAAGACCGGCACAGCAGCGTCCGCAGCAGGCAAGGGCAACCACACAGAGGCCAGTGCAGCAAAGACCAGCACAGCAACGCCAGGTGCAGCAAAGGCCAGTGCAGCAGCGTCCTGCTCAGCAAAAGCCAACACAGCAAAGGCCAGTGCAGCCAAGACCAGCTCAGCAAAAGCCGCAGCAGGCCAGACCGCAGCAACGCCTGACTCAGCAAAAGTCGCAACAGGTCAGACCGCAGCAACGCCCGACTCAGCAAAAGCCGCAACAGGTCAGACCGCAGCAACGCCCGACTCAGCAAAAGCCGCAGCAGGCCAGACCACAGCAACGCCCGACTCAGCCAAGACCACAGCAGGTTAGGCCAACGCAGCCAAGACCACGACCGCAGGCTGTCCAGACAAAACCGCAGCAGCCAAAGCGTCCGGCTACACAGGCAGGCGCTCAGCAGGCAAAGAAGACAAAAGCATCTGCTGGTAAGGGCAGGTTCCGTAAAGGCTTATTGATCGCATGGTTGGCATTTGTTGCTGTTCTGGCAGCAGCATTGATTTTGCTTTCTGTATTCCTTTCTAATTATGAAAAAAGTCGTCCGTCAGATACGATCCATCGGATCGTTTCCGCGGTAGAAAAAGGAAATCTGGATGACCTGCATCTGCGAACAGAAGATGGAGCATCCCTGACAGATGGTCAGATCCTGGCTGACCCTGCTGAAATATCTTCTTACATCCTTCAGAAAGAAGAGGGAAGTGAAGAGGAGGAAGGCGGCATCACCTTCCGCGTCATTAACGGAGAGAGTGATGAGAATACAAAAGTCTACCTGATCAAAGCAGGAGATAAAAAAATATTAAAGACAGTTATTGAGCGTTCTGATAAAAAATATGCCTTTGGCTTTACCGGGTGGCAGGAAAAAGAAACGATCCTTCTTTCCGATGCATTTCCGGTGACCACACTGAAAGTGCAGATCCCGCAAAGCGACCAGCTGATCGTAAACGGGCAGGCAATTGGACGGGAAAGAGTTACATCAGAAGGCGACCGTATTAATCTGATCGCCAGACTGATTGCGGAAGGCTTTATCGGTGAACAGCCGACCATGGATACTTACGAGATACCTGGCATTTACTTCCAAAAGGAAGTACAGGCAACGGATCCATCCGGCAGGACTTATAACTGTATTCTGACAGCAGATACCTATACCGGCGGTTTTGACGCACCGCAGGATTTTATAGATGAGCAATACGATCGCGTGATCGATATGTTTGAACCATATGCGTTCTACTTCTCCGGTGAAGCAGGCAGAGGAGCACTGGCACGGATCATGCTGGATGATTCACCTGCTTATAACAGTGCTATCAGCGCAGACGTTTCCTGGATGCAGGAACACAGTGATGTAGAGATCACAGATCAGAAAGCAGAGAATTTTAAAAAGTATTCAGATGATGTATTCTCCTGCGATATCAGCTTTTTACAGACAATCTATCAGGGATACGACCCTGTCAAAACATGGGATACAAACATGACATGGATCTTTGTCAGAGACGGTGAGGATTATTATATTGCTGATTTCGTGACAAGAACAGGAGATGAAGGATAAAAGAACATGAGGAAGCAGAAGAAGCGGAGAGGAAAACCGGGTATCATTTTGATCATTGTTCTGGTGCTGATCGCAGCAGTGGTTGCGGTTCTTTTCCTGCGCAAAGATAAAGAACCGGAAGAAGATACCAGGATCATACTGGAGGATCCGCGCATTGAAAGTAGTCTGACGATCGGTGCTACGGGTGATATCCTGATCCATTCTCCGATCATTGATTCCGTCTATTACGATGGGGGCTATGATTTTTCCGGCTGTTTCCGTCTGGTTGCACCTTATTATTCACAGCCGGATATCATGATCGCCAATCTGGAGGTCACTTGCGGTGGAGAAGAAGCAGGTGCTTATTCCGGTTACCCGACATTTAACTGTCCCGATAATATTATTCCAACTTTGAAAAATGCTGGAGTAGATCTGCTCTTGACTGCAAATAATCATTCCTATGATACAGGATATGACGGCATGCTCCGGACACTGGATCTTATTACGCAAAACGGAATGGAATATCTGGGAACAAGGAAAAACACGGACGAACATTTTATAGTCGTTAAGGAAGTCAACGGCATCAAGATCGGTATGGTCAATTTCACCTACGATACCAGACAGTATCCGGATGATCAGAAATCCTTAAACGGAATCCCAATGTGGGATGAAGCAGAAGATCTGGTCAGCAGTTTCTGCTATGAAGATCTGGAAGAACTTTACCAGAATGTAAAAGACGCTATGCATCAGATGAATATGCTGGGCGTAGACAGTAAGATCGTGTTTATCCATTGGGGCAATGAGTATCAGGATGATCCGAACTGGATCCAGGAGGAGATCGCACAGGAAATATGTGAACTGGGAGCAGATGTGATCGTCGGCGGACATCCGCACGTGATCCAGCGTTATGATACCTTAACGGCTGGCAATGGTCATCAGACTTTATGCCTGTATTCTATGGGCAATGAACTTTCTAATCAGCGGGCCGCTCTTATGGATGAGGACGGAAACCGGGGTTATACAGAAGACGGTCTGATCTTTGAAGTAACGTATTCTAAATTTAATAACGGTAAAGTAAAGGTCACAGGTCTTAAGATCCTTCCGACCTGGGTGGAGCGGACCGGTTCCTATTCCATTGTTGCACTGGATGATCAGACAGATCCTTATTCCTGGGGTGCAGAGAGTACAGGAGCAGCATTGGCTTCTTATGAGCGGACCATCGGAAGATTAGGCTGGGCCTATAATGCCTTTCGCGCCAGCCGCGGACAGGCAGCAGTACCGGAATACCTGAATTGACAAGGAGGATTAGACAATGGCAAAAGTTGTCATCGCAACGTCGAAGTCGGCATTTGAACAATATGGGTGCACCATTCCTGAAGCATGGGATGCGGAATTCATCAGCTATAAGTATACAGATGAAGAAATGATCACTGCAGCTAAGGATGCGGAGATCATTCTGGTGGGATCCGGTCATGTGGTCAGCAGAAACGTGATCGAATCATGCCCTTCGCTGAAACTGATCCAGACGGAAGGCGTGGGATTTGAAAAAGTGGATGTAGAAGCAGCTAAGGAAAGAGGCATCTGGGTCTGCAATAATAAAGGAGCAAATGCCGTATCGGTTGCGGAGCATGCGATCGGTCTGATGCTGGCTGGTTTGAGACGGACTTCGCTGACGGACCGGCAGCTTCGTACCATCGGATATACAGCAAGCAAGAGGGTACATCTGGCTTTAGGCGAACATGATCTGGCCGGAAGTCTTGTCGGACTGGTCGGTTTTGGCGATATTGGCAAACAGACAGCAAAAAGACTGAAAAACTGGGGCTGTAAAGTCGTGTATAATGATATTTTGGATATGAGTCCGGAAATAGAAGAAGAGTATGGTGCCACATCTATGGAGTTTGATGAACTGATCAGAACCTGTGATATCATTTCCATGCATGTGCCGGTGACGCCTGAAACCACTGGGATGCTTGGAAAAGAGCAGTTTGCGGCCATGAAGAAGAGCGCGCTTGTCATCAATACATCCCGTGGGCCGGTGATCGATCAGGACGCTTTGATCTGGGCACTGGAGAACGATGAGATCTATGGAGCTGCTTTGGATGTAGTCACACCGGAACCACTCCCGGAAGACGCACCAATCCTGAACATGAGTGAAAAAGCAATGGATAAGATCATCCTCACCCCGCATGTTGCCGGAGTGACAAATGAAGATTTTGAACGAATGACGAAAATGAGCTTTCAGGCTGTTGAACGCGTATTGAGTGGAAAAGAACCAATTAACCAAGTTTATTAAAAAATTACAATATACGCTTACTTGCAATCAAAACAAAGGAGGAGCAAGCTAATGAGCAAGATGATTATGAGCGGCAATGAGGCTGTCGCGCGTGGTGCTTACGAAGCGGGGGTTCGTTTTGCATCGGCCTATCCTGGCACACCGAGTACCGAGATCCTGGAAAATATCGGTGGTCTTTACAAAGATGATATTTACAGTGAGTGGTCCCCAAATGAAAAGGTGGCAGCAGAGGCAGCGTTTGGCGCATCCGTTGGCGGCATGAGATCCATGTGTGCCTTCAAGCATGTTGGAATGAACGTTGCAACCGACTTGATTTTTACAGCAGGATATTCAGGCGTTACGGGTGGTTTTGTATTAGTGACGGCAGATGACCCGGCATGTCACAGTTCCCAGAATGAGCAGGACAACCGGTTATATGCTCCGCATGCAAAAATAGCCATGGTAGAAGCATCTGATTCCCAGGAGTGCAAGGACTTTATGAAGGCTGCATTTGAGCTTTCTGAAAAATTTGATGTTCCGGTCCTGTTCCGTATGACGACCCGTATCTGCCATTCCAAGAGCATTGTGGAACTGGGAGAAAGAGAAGATGTTCCGGTCATTAAATATGAAAGACATGCAGAAAAATATGCAATGCTTCCGGCAACTGCAAGAGTCCGTCATGTGATCCGTGAAGACCTGCTTGCTAAGATGGCGGAATACTCTAATACAAGCGAACTGAACCGCGTGGAAGAAGTACCTGGTGCAAAGATCGGTATTGTTACCTCAGGTATTTCCTATCAGTATGTGAAAGAAGTTTTTGGTGATACAGTCAGCGTTCTGAAGATCGGGCTGACTTATCCGCTTCCGGAAAAACTGATGGCAGATTTTGCTGCTAAATATGAGACCTTATATGCAGTAGAAGAAGGGGAGCCATATCTGGAGGATGCTCTTAAGAAACTTGGTTTCCACAATGTGGTTGGAAAAGAAAAACTTACCATCCAGGGTGAGTTTAATACGAAAGTTGTCAGAGATGCTCTGACAGATGCGAAAGACCTGTTTACTTACAAAGTGGAAAATGCAAATATTCCTGCACGTCCGCCGGTCCTTTGCGCAGGATGCCCGCACAGAGGATTCTATTTTGCGCTGAAGAATTATAAAGATAAATATGTCTCAGCCGGCGATATCGGATGTTACGCACTGGCTGTTAACCCGCCTTTGAATGGATTTGATTTCCAGTTTGATATGGGAGCAGGCTTCTCTACATTGGTTGGTTTCTCCAGAGCACTTAAAGCTCAGGGTGATACTAGAAAGGTGATCGGTCAATTGGGCGATTCCACCTTCTTCCATTCCGGACTGACATCCCTGATCGATCTGGTTTCATCAGAAACGAATGCAGTTGCCGTAGTTCTGGATAACTCCATCACAGCTATGACCGGTCATCAGGAAAACCCGGGAACCTATAAGAACCTGATGGGTTATGAGTCTCCGGCTATCAGTATTGAAGCACTGGTAAGAGCCTGCGGTGTCGATGATGATCACTTAAGGATCGTTGATCCGGTTGATCAAAAAGCAATTTGTGAGGCACTGGATGCTGGTCTTGAAGCAGAAGGTTTGTTTGTTATCATCACCAAGAGACCTTGTGCACTTCTTAAGGAAGTCATTAAAGCTAATGCCGGCAAACACGTCAAAGTGGATCCTGACAAATGTGTCGGATGCAAGATGTGCATGAAGATTGCCTGCCCGAGCATCGCTTTCGATGATACAGCAAAGAAAGCAATGATCGCTGATGTGGCAAACTGCAACCAGTGCGGACTCTGCATGCAGCAGTGCAAAGTAGGCGCAATCGAGAAAGTAGGTGAATAATATGAATAAATGTATCATTTTAGTTGGTGTAGGCGGACAAGGTACGATCACCACTTCTACGATCCTTTCAAAGGGCCTGATCGAAGCAGGTTTTGATGTAAAAATGAGCGAGATCCACGGTATGAGCCAGAGAGGCGGAACCGTTGTCACGCAGATCAAATACGGCGAAAAAGTATATTCACCGATCATTGGTGATGGTGAAGCAGATATTATTGTTTCCTTCGAAAAACTGGAAGCACTTCGTGCACTTCCGTTCCTAAAGGAAGGCGGAACGATCGTCACTGATGTGCGTGAGATCAATCCGATGCCGGTTCTGACCGGAGAAGCAGTGTATCCACATGAAGCAATTGATCAGTTAAAGGAAGTTGTTCCGAATGTCATCGTCGTGGAGGCAGCAAAAGTCGCAGAGGAACTTGGAAATGTCAAAGCACAGAATATCGTTCTTCTCGGAGCTCTCGTTAAACAGCTGGCACTGGATAACGTGGACTGGAGAGATCTGATCGCAAAGAATGTTCCTGCAAAAACGGTTGACCTGAACCTGGCAGCTTTTGACAAGGGATACAATATGTAATCACTTGAAACTGACAGGATGAAAGAAAACATCCTGTCAGTTTTTCATTTGAAAGACTTAAAAGGAGACGATAATGGCAAAAGTTGTAATCACTGTACCGAAAGCACGCTATGAACAATTTGGCGTCAGCATTCCATCCGAATGGGATGTGACGTTTGTTCCTTTTCCTTATACCGATGAAGAACTGATAACCGCAGTTAAAGATGCGGAATACCTTCTTGTCGGATCCGGACATCCGGTATCAAAAGAAGTGATCGATGCATGCTCTGATTTGAAACTGATCCAGACGGAAGGTGTTGGCTTTGATAAAGTGGACGGTCAGGCAGCCAGAGAGAAGGGCATTTATCTGTGCAACAATAAGGGCGTAAATGCAAGATCAGTTGCAGAACTTACCATTGGACTGATCCTGGCAGGGCTAAGGCGCATTGCGCTGGCTGACAGGCAGTTCCGTCATGATGGTTTTACAGTTGCTAACACAGATCATCTTACGATGGGTTCTCATGAGCTGACGGATAAACTGATCGGATTTGTCGGTATGGGCGACATTGCAAAAGAAGCTGCCAAAAGGCTGGATGGCTGGGGCTGCAGATTTGCATACTATGATGTCTTCCGCCTGAAAGAGGATGTAGAAAAAGAGTATCATGTGGAATACATGGAGTTTGATGAGCTGATCAAAGCCTGTGATGTGATCTCCATGCATGTGCCGGTAGTTCCGGAGACGATAGGGATGCTGGGAAAAGAGCAGTTTGCGGCGATGAAGAAGAATGCGCTTGTCATCAATACTGCCCGCGGAGAAGTTATTGATCAGGATGCGCTGGTCTGGGCATTGGAGAACGATGAGATCTATGGAGCTGCTCTGGATGTACTGACCCCGGAGCCTATCCCTCAGGATGCGCCGATCATGAATATGAGCAAAAAGGCTATGGACAAGCTGACCCTTACCCCTCATATCGGCGGAACCTCAAATGAAGCATTCACAACGATGCTGATCAAGAGCCTTGAAAATATTACACGCATGATGGCTGGGGAAGAGCCTCTCCATATCGTGAATATGAGATAAAAGAAGCAGGAGAACAAAATGGTTTATAGAAGTTTCGATGAAATAATCAAACAGCTGGAAGGAAAAGAGCAGATGAGCCGCGTTGTTGTGGCAGCTGCAAATGACGATCACACCCTGGGTGCTGTCAAAATGGCCGTAGAACGCGGACTGGCAAAACCTGTCCTGGTTGGTCATAAAGATGAGATCAAGAAAGTATGCACAGAAATTGGACTGAATGTTCCGGATGAAGATATTTATGATGAACCTGACGATGAAGCAGCTGCATGGAAAGCAGTGGATCTGATCCATGAAGGCAAAGCAGAAGTCCTGATGAAAGGCAAACTGGACACCAGTGTTTATCTGAAAGCCGTGGTCAACCGTGAACACGGTCTGCGCAAAGAAAACGGCGGAACCATCAGCGTGTTTACCGCACATGAAATTCCTGCAATGGGTAAGATCTATGTTCCGGTGGACGGCGGTATGGTCAATTATCCA
>JAGCAK010000055.1 GCA_017652745.1 Lachnospiraceae bacterium | reverse complement strand
GGGGAACAGATCGGTATCGTTTCCATCGAGGAAGCCAGAGCAAAGGCCGATGAAGCGGGTGTGGATCTGGTCCTGATCGCACCAAAGGCGCAGCCGCCTGTCTGTAAGATCATTGATTACGGCAAGTTCCGTTATGAGCAGGCAAGGAAAGAAAAGGAAGCCAAAAAGAAACAGAAGATCATTGAGATCAAAGAGATCAGGCTTTCCCCTAACATCGATCAGAACGATGTTAAGACTAAGGCAAATACGGCCAGAAAGTTCATTGAGAAAGGCGATAAAGTCAAAGTCGCACTGCGTTTCAGGGGCAGGGAAATGGCCCATATGCAGGACAGCAAACATGTGCTGGATGACTTTGCTGAGCTTCTTGCGGACATCGCCATCGTTGATAAAGCACCTAAGGTGGAAGGCAGGAATATGGTCATGTTCCTGAGCAAAAAGAAATAAGACCAAACTTGAATTACGTTAATCAATTATTTTAGGAGGAATAGACATGCCAAAGATTAAGACAAAAAGAGCTGCGGCAAAACGTTTCAAAAAAACAGCCGGCGGAAATCTGAAGAGAAACAAAGCTTATAAGAGCCATATCTTAACGAAGAAGACCACGAAGAGAAAACGTAACCTTCGTAAAGCAACTATGACTGATGCCACGAACGTAAAGAACATGAAGAAGATCTTACCATATCTGTAAGAATTCGAAGATCAAAGGAGGAATTAAGAAATGGCAAGAATTAAAGGCGGTTTAAACGCCAAGAAAAAACACAACAGAACTTTAAAGCTGGCAAAAGGTTATAGAGGCGCCAGATCAAAACAATATAGAATCGCAAAGCAGTCTGTTATGAGAGCTCTGACGAGCGCATATGCAGGCAGAAAACAGAGAAAACGTCAGTTCCGTTCTCTTTGGATCGCTCGTATCAACGCAGCTGCAAGACTGAATGGTCTTTCCTACAGCAAGTTTATGTATGGCCTGAAAACTGCCGGTGTTGAAATGAACCGGAAGATGCTCGCTGAGCTGGCAGTCAATGATGCTGCAGCATTCACCGAGCTGGCTGAAACTGCTAAAGCAAACCTGAAATAATATTTTTATGTCTGATAGTAGGCCGGGCGTTTTTCGTCCGGCTTACATGCATTAAAGGGAATTCTTAATATGGATGACAACAGAGTTTCAAAAAACTTTATAGAAAATGAGATTGATAAGGACCTTTCTGAGGGTGTGTATGATCATGTGATGACCCGGTTCCCGCCGGAGCCGAACGGCTATCTGCACATCGGTCATGCGAAATCGATTCTGTTGAATTACGGTCTGGCCAAAGAGTATGACGGTATCTTTAATCTGCGTTTTGATGACACGAATCCGACCAAAGAAGATGTGGAATTTGTGGAATCCATTAAGGCGGATGTGGAATGGCTGGGTGCTGATTTTGAGGATCGTCTGTATTTCGCATCTGATTACTTTGAAAAGATGTATGAAGCAGCCGTCAAACTGATCAAAGATGGAAAGGCCTATGTATGTGACCTTTCCGCAGAGGAGATCCGTGAATACCGCGGTTCTTATGAGAAACCGGGTATCAACAGTCCTTATCGCGACCGCAGCGTAGAGGAAAACCTGGCGCTGTTTGAAGAGATGAAGAGTGGAGCCATCGAAGATGGAAAAAGGGTTTTAAGGGCGAAGATTGACATGGCTTCACCTAATATGAACATGAGGGACCCTGTTATTTACAGGGTCGCTCATGTCAGTCACCACAGGACAGGCGACAAGTGGTGCATCTACCCGATGTATGACTTTGCCCATCCGATCGAGGATGCTGTGGAAGGCGTAACTCATTCCATTTGTACGATGGAGTTTGAAGATCATCGTCCGCTGTATGACTGGGTCGTACAGAATGTTGGGTTTGAAATGCCGCCTCGGCAGATCGAATTTGCAAAGATGTACCTGACCGGCGTCATCACCGGCAAACGCTATATCAAGCAGTTGGTGGCAGATGGTGTGGTAGATGGATGGGATGATCCGCGTCTGGTTACGATCGCGGCTTTACGCCGGAGAGGGTTTACGCCTGAATCGATCCAGAAGTTTATAGAATTGAGTGGTGTGGCTAAGGCACAGAGTTCTTCCGACTATGCAATGCTGGAGTACTGCGTACGGGAAGACCTGAAGCCAAAAGCACCGCGCTATATGGCGGTTATCGATCCGATCAAGCTGATCATTGACAATTATCCGGAAGGACAGGTCGAATGGCTGGATGCATCCAATAATCCGGAGAATGAGGAAATGGGAAGCCGAAAGATCCCGTTCAGCCGCGAGCTCTATATTGAGCGTGAGGACTTTATGGAGGAGCCGCCTAAAAAGTATTTCCGTCTGTTCCCTGGTAATGAAGTACGCCTGATGAATGCTTACTTTGTCACCTGCGTGGATTACAAGAAGGACGAGAACGGCAATGTGACGGAGATCCATGTGACCTATGATCCGGAAACCAAGAGCGGTTCCGGTTTTGAAGGCCGCAAGGTCAAAGGAACGATCCACTGGGTCAGCGCTTCTCACGCTACAAAGTGTGAGGCCAGATTGTATGAGCAGCTGGTAGATGAAGAGCGCAACATCAATCCAAATTCTCTGACTGTACGTGAGGAGTGTTATGTGGAGCCTGCATTGGCAGAGGCAAAACCATATGACCGATTCCAGTTTGTCCGCCAGGGTTATTTCAGTGTTGATCCTAAAGATTCTGTTGACGGAAAGCTGGTATTTAACCGGATCGTTTCACTGAAGAGTTCTTTTAAACTGCCAGGCTAAACATCAAATGATCACTGTATTGATCGGCCTTGTGCTGCTTCTTCTTAGCGGAGCGGCGCTAGGCATTCTAACGAACAGAAGAACCGAAGAATGTGTGCCCGTGGCTTTTACGGGCACCATTGTTTTTCTGTATCTTTTTTACTGTGTGAATCTTCTTTTTGTCGGACGCATTGTCCTTTATGTGGGTATTGCTGTGCTGTTTGCAACGGGGATCGTGCGGCTGATCAGAAAGAAAGAGGGAAAGGCTTTCTGGAAGAGTTTCTTTTCTCCGGCTATTGTGATGTTCCTGATCCTTTCCGTTTTATTTTTGATTTTCTGCGCAGATTTGAAACCGTCTGTCTGGGATGAACTGCGGCTTTGGGCAGCGATGCCGAAAGCACTTCATTTTTCACAGAGCCTGCAGGTAGGGGAGGGCTCGCTTCTTTATTCCACCATGCAGTCTTACCCGCCGGGGATGGCGCTTTTAGTGTATTTCTTTACCTCTTTTTCGGGAGGTTTTTCCTACGGCAGTATTTTTGCTGTCTATTTTATTTTTGTCTGTGCCCTGGTGCTTCCGGCCATGAAAGATCGCAGCTGGAAACAGTGGTACATCTTTCCTGCAGTTCTTTTTCTGCTGATCCTGATGCCGATTTTGCTGACTGTAAGCGGCGCCGAGGCCAGCGGCGACTGGAATTACTTCTTTACCTGTCTGTATATTGATCCGATCCTGGGATGTCTGATGGGGCACGCTTTTTATCAGGCTGTGATGAGGCCTTCAAAGGACTGGTTTTCCACGCTGGCATTTACCTTAGTTCTTTTTGTTCTGCCGTCGATGAAAAATATCGGCGCATTGTATGCGGGCGTTGCCTTTTTGACTGCGTTTGTTTTGACGTTGGTGGAGAAGGAGAAGAAGGGACGGAACATCCTTTTTGCCATCATACCGGTGGCCGGTGCGGCCATTTCTTACCTTTCCTGGCAGTGGATCATTCGCGCCAGGGGAACCGGCGAGTTTATCGATATGCAGCTGTCCTCTTTTACCGGGGAGAAACTCCTGAATGTGTTAAAAGGAATGACAACTTGGGGCAAGATCCCGTTCCTGTATTATGCATTATTCTTTATTGCGGCGGGGATCTTGCTGACGTTTGTGGTGAAAGATCTGCCAAAGAGGACTGCGCTGATCGGAGCAGGTGGGTTTGTGCTTGCATTCGGGATCTTTTTCTATGGATATGTCAGTCACTATGGATGGATGCTTTCTTCCATTCACCGCTACACATCTACATTTACGTTCGCCTTTTTTATCTATCTGCTGATGAGGGCGGTATTTGGCATTCATTTCTCTGGCAGCTTTTCCTTTGTTAAATCTATTCGGAAAGCGTATCTGCTGCTCCTTTTGGGGCTTCTTTTGCTCTCTTGCGGCATCTTTCTCCTTTTCCGCGCCAAACACTGGCAGCTGGAGAATAAGGCGTGGGGTGATGCTGAGAGGATCATAGCGGCGGCAGATGCTTACGTTGGCTCTGCTGACGATGCAGTGAAAGATCCTGCGCATCCAGCAAAATGCTACCTTGCCCTGGGCGGTGACATCCGCAAGCAGTCCCAGAGTCATGAAACGTATGCGCTGTGTGCGATCGGTTCTTCGGTGAATATCCGGAATATCTGGTGTGATAAGCTGTTTAATGAAGCAGAAGATGGTGTGATCACAGATCCGGAAGAGATGACTTCTATCTGGGCATCTCATTTGCTGCAAGATGGCTATGAATATGTAGTATTTGCGGATCCGGATGAGGAGATCCAGTATGCTGTATCCCGGATCGCGCCTGATCTGGGTGAGGTGAAGGACGGGATGACCGTATGCGTCGTTCCAGCAGATTCTTCTTACGGGATCACTCTGATTCCTTAGGTATTTGTCACTTCCTTTTTCCCATGGTTTTGTTATAATTGAACCAGAATCTAAAGGGGAAATCATTATGGAATCAATCAATGTTACAAAACTGGATGAACGGGCAGTTTTACCGACCTACGGGAGTGAGTTTTCCGCAGGGGCTGATCTGTATGCCTGCCTTTCGGAGCCAGTGACAATTGCACCTGGTGAAGCGGTCCTGATCCATACGGGACTGGCCATGGAGATCCCGGTAGGCTATGCGGGGCTGATCTTTGCACGCAGCGGGCTGGCAACCAAGCAGGGCCTGGCGCCATCTAATAAGGTCGGTGTCATCGACCCGGATTATCGCGGCGAGATCATGGTCTCATTATTTAATCATTCAAAAGAGGAGAGAGTCGTGGAACATGGCGAGCGCATAGCTCAGCTTGTGCTGACGCCTTTCCTGACGGCATCCTGGAATGAGGTGGATGAACTGAATGAGACGGTCCGCGGTGCGGGCGGTTTTGGCAGCACCGGAACCAAGTGAGAAATTGCACATCTGCAGTTTATATATTAGGAGGACTATATGGTTTATTCAAAAGAAGTGGAACTGATGTGCCCGGTGCACAGCGGGGCTGATCACGGACCGGCACCGATCCCGCAGGAAGGGGAATGGACAAAGGTCAAAGAAGTCTCGGATATCAATGCGCTGACGCACGGCATCGGCTGGTGCGCCCCGCAGCAGGGAACTTGTAAACTGACACTGAATGTGAAGAACGGAATCATCGAAGAGGCTCTGGTAGAGACGATCGGATGCTCCGGTATGACACATTCGGCAGCTATGGCGGCTGAGATCCTTCCGGGAAAAACCATCCTGGAAGCACTCAATACAGATCTGGTCTGTGATGCCATCAATACGGCTATGCGTGAGCTGTTCTTACAGATCGTTTACGGCCGCAGCCAGACTGCATTTTCTGAGGGCGGTCTGCCGATCGGTGCCGGCTTAGAGGATCTCGGCAAGGGCCTGCGCAGCCAGATTGGTACAATGTATGGAACTAAGGCTAAAGGACCTCGTTATCTGGAGATGACAGAGGGTTATGTGACCAAGATCGCGCTGGATGCGGATGATGAGATCATCGGTTATCAGTTTGTAAGTCTGGGCAAGATGACGGATTTCATCCGCAAGGGTGATGATCCGAACACAGCCTGGGAAAAGGCAAAGGGTGAATATGGTCGTGTGGCGGATGCGGTCAGGCTGATCGATCCGAGAGAAGAATAGAAAGGAGGAGATGACATGGCATTATTTGAATCGTATGAAAGACGAATCGCGCAGATCGAAAAGGTTCTGCAGCAATATGGGATCTCCTCTCTGGAAGAGGCAGAGCAGATCACCAAAGATAAGGGTCTGAACATTTATGATCAGGTCCGGGCTATTCAGCCGATCTGTTTTGAGAACGCATGCTGGGCTTATACGCTTGGAGCGGCTCTGGCGATCAAGAAAGGGCAGACGCGGGCAGCTGACATTGCAGCTACGTTAGGAGAAGGTCTGCAGGCTTTCTGTATTCCTGGCAGCGTGGCTGATCAGCGGAAGGTTGGTTTAGGTCACGGCAATCTGGGCAAGATGCTGCTGGAGGAAGAGACGGAATGTTTTGCTTTCCTGGCAGGTCATGAGAGCTTTGCTGCTGCTGAAGGTGCGATTGGTATTGCTGAGAAGGCAAATAAAGTGCGGACAAAACCGCTGCGTGTCATTCTGAATGGTCTGGGGAAAGATGCGGCTAAGATCATCTCCCGCATTAACGGATTTACGTATGTGAAGACGGAAATGGACTACAAGACCGGCGAGCTGAAGGAAATCTCCCGAACAGCTTATTCGGATGGTGTGCGCGGACAGGTCCATTGCTACGGCGCTAACGATGTTGTGGAAGGCGTGGCTATCATGCACAAGGAAGGTGTGGATGTTTCTATTACCGGTAATTCCACCAACCCGACCCGTTTCCAGCATCCGGTGGCTGGCACCTATAAGAAAGAATGCACGGAGATGGGAAAGAAGTATTTCTCTGTGGCTTCAGGCGGCGGCACGGGCAGAACGCTGCATCCGGATAATATGGCGGCAGGTCCTGCTTCTTACGGCATGACTGATACCATGGGCAGAATGCATTCTGATGCGCAGTTTGCAGGCAGTTCTTCCGTTCCGGCACATGTGGAGATGATGGGTCTGATCGGTATGGGCAATAACCCGATGGTCGGCGCTACGGTTGCAGTTGCAGTTGCTGTGGCTGAGGCTATGAATAAATAAAAGCTTCTATTGAATGGTTTTGAAAAGCCCCCGCATGTTGCGGGGGCTTGTTTTTAGTTTTGACGTCCTTATTTGGCCTATTTAGACGTTTTCTGGCTGGATTCGATTATTGTCATGATGATCAGTCCGCCTATCAGTAAAACGGAAAAACCAAGGGCAGAGTACTGCTTGATCATTTTTGCCTTTTTCTTTCTCATTTTATTGATCCTTTCTTTTTTCAGCCTTCGTCATCATCGCCAGAGTCATCGCCACCGTCATCACCAGAGTCATCGCCGCCGTCATCGCCGCCGTCGTCGCCGGTGTCATCGCCAGTGTCATCGCCGTTATCATCAGTGTCATCGGCAGAGGTTTCCTGATTGGAAGAACCTTTCCGGCGAGCCTCTACTTCATCGGCAGATAACCTGTTTCCGTTCAGATCAAAGTATTCGGTCTTCATCACTTTGTCATCGTTTTCTTCATCGACATGCAGCACCATCTCTCCGAATACATTTCCATCGGCATCCACAAGGTCGGACCGGCGGACGGTGTATCCTTCCTCGTCTTCTTCGATGGTCTGCACCGGGACAGGCTGATCGACCAGGGAGTAATCACTGTATTCATCCATATAGAGCTCCGTGACCGGCTCTCCGTTATAGACCTGTGTCAGCATTGTTTTGATATTATTCAGCGATTGTATGTATGGCATGATGACATACAATGGCATGCTTCCCATGGAGAATGTTGGCTGCAGGAATGCTTCGCCTTCGGCTGCTACTTTGTGGATATTCCAGCCGCCGCCTTCTGCCAGCTGTTTCTTTACAAGTGCAGAAATGCTTTCTTTCGGCATGTTTGTTATACAGCAGCGTTCCAGTGTCTTGATCAGCTGAGAGTAAGCGGTGAAGCCGGTGGAAGAGAGCAGCTTGTTGATGATGGCTTCGATGACTGCCTGCTGATGTCTTGCTCTGGCAGCATCACCGTCTTCAAAGCTGTGGCGCTCGCGGCAGAAGCAGAGTGCTTCATATCCACTCAGGTGGACATTTCCTTCTGGAATGATCAGACCGTCGCTGTTGTCAAATTCGAATTCCATTTCGTTATAGACATCGATTCCGCCGATCGCATCGACAATATCGATCAGGGATGAGAAGTTGACTCTGCAGTAGTAATCGATGTCGTAATCGTAGAGGTTGCTTAAGGTATCAAGCTGGCACTGCATGCCGTAAACGCCTGCATGTGTCAGTTTATCTCTGGTTCCGTTGGAAACATCCGGCAGGATGACATAGAAGTCACGCGGTGTCGTGATCATAAGGATCTCCCGGGAATTCGGGTTGACGGCTACCAGAATGTTAACGTCACTTCTGCCTTCAAAGGTGACTTCGCCGTACTCGTCATTTCCACTGATGTAGAAGAGGAACGGCTCTGTTGTGACATCGACTTTGCTGCCGGAGCTGATATCGATCGCATCTTTAATCGAGATCGTTTTTATGACCCGGACTTCTTCTTCAAAGTTTTCATGAACGGATTCGATCGTTGTTTTGAAATTTCGGTTATAGATCACTGCCGGGACTTGTTTTGCGTACAGAGCATCAATCTGATTCATAACGGTGTCGTAGTCTTTTGTCGCAATGGATTTGCCCACTTCGTTCTCAATCTCATCAACGGCAGTCTTCAGATTGAGAGGCTGATAGGTTGCCTGAATGCCGAAGGTATAATCTTTGGCATCTTTGATGGTTTTGGCCGGATCGTCTGCAAGTACGATGACATCCAGATAGGTATAGTTATAAACCGTTTCTTCTGTAACGGTCTCGATTGCTTTATTAGTGATGATCATGTAGTAGTTTCCGATCGCCAGCAGGATACATAAGATGATGCTGATGATCTTGCCGATCAGCGGAAGCTTTTTATAACGCTTCAGCTGGGTAAAGAAGATGGCACCCCAAAGGATAACAAGGATCAGGATCACCGGGATCAAAAACTTAAGCGGCAGGACGTTCAGGATCAAAAGAACGATGATCAGGCAGATAGACAGAGCTGCCTGAAGTCCCAGAAGGATCCATGCTAATACGTCTTTCTTCAGACCTTTTTTCTTGCGTCCATTTCCGCTTTTTTGTTTTTGCGGATTAGCTGGTCTTCCACCATGGTTGCCCGAATGGCCGGAAGAAGAGTGCTGCGGTGCAGTACGATGCTGCTGACTGGAAGTTTTTTGCTTATGCCCGGATGACTGTCTGTTTTGACTGACAGGGCGGCTTGTGGACCGCTGCTGCGGTTTCTGCCGGCTCTCTTTACGAGCGCCTTCCTGCTGAAAGTCGTTAAATGTATCATAATCATCCCCAGGTGCAGATGTTCTGCGTGAAGCCTGGCGCATGTTATAGGATTCAATGTTTCTACGCTGGGATCCCCGGACCGCCTGATTTTGGGTCTGTCTGTACTGTCCACGGTTGTTTCGGGAAATGCTCTGGTATTGTATTTTTCCGTTTGATTGGGAATCGTTCCTCATTGTCTTTTTCGGACTCCTTTTTCATTATTCGGATTATCTTATCTGTTAATTGTGTCATTTGAGTGAAATGCACAGCTTGTATATTATAGTTTTTCTTCTATTAAAAGGCAAGAAATTATTAGGCAAGAAATTATTGTTTTGTCCATTCAGGTCAGTTTTTTGTCCATTTGGGCTAGAAAGGCAATACCTTGATTCTTTTTCTGCTATCTTAAGGACGCACTCGTGAAAGGAGGTGATACTATGGTCATTTCATTGCGGCTGTCAGAGTTGGACTATGAACTTGTGAAAAGGTGCGCGATGAATCGTGATTTATCCGTTTCTGCTTTTATCCGCGAGGCTGTGTTAGAGCACATCGAGTGTGAGTATCTGAAAACGATTAAGAAAGAAGAGGTGATGCAGGAAGAGGAATTGGAGTAATCATTATTGTAAAATCGGGTAATATCGAATGACAAGGGACGGCAGTTTGATGTGGCTGCCGTTCTTTGTTCTTGCAAACAAAAATGCATCGTGCTACACTTTTGACAGTGGATTTTTCCACAAGGAGGGGCAATATGTTAACGGTACTGAATCATTCACTCATCAAACATAAGCTCAGCATTATGAGAGAAGCTGACACTTCTACTTATATTTTCAAGCAGAATCTGGACGAAATCGCAAAATTAATGGCATATGAAGTCACAAGGGAGGTCCCGATCAGGGAACGTGTCATCCGTACACCTATCTGTGAGACGATTGGCTATGAAATGGCGGAGAAGATCGTCCTTGTGCCGATCCTTCGTGCAGGCATCGGCCTGGTAGATGGTTTCCGTGATATCATCCCAACCGCAAAGATCGGTCATATCGGTATGTACCGGGATGAAGAAACGCTGGCTCCGCATGAGTATTATGCCAGATTTCCAAAAGATATGGATCGGTCTATCGTTATTGTAACAGACCCGATGCTGGCAACCGGAGGAAGTGCATCCGCTGCTATCACGAACATCAAAAAGCGCGGCGCAAAGAAGATCCTTCTTGTTTGTCTGGTTGGCGTTCCGGAAGGTGTCGCACGGATCGAGCAGGATCATCCGGATGTAGACATCACCCTGGCAGCTTTGGATGAAGGACTGAACGAGAGAGGATACATCGTTCCGGGTCTTGGAGATGCCGGAGACAGACTGTTTGGCACAGACTGAGTGATCTTTTTCAAAAAGCAACCGGGCTATGGCATGGTTCATGGCCTGGTTTTTTTTGCTTTTTTTACATGTCCGTGATAAACTATATTCTGAGTTTTTAGGAGGTTTTTTTGTGGAAAAAAACGAAAGTTCTGAAAAAAAAGAAGCCGGTCTTTCATTAGGACAGCCGATGCCAAGCCGTCGGGCGACCCGTCATGTGGAAAAAATCCAGATCTTAAGGGATACTTCTAAAGAAGAAGTTCAGGAGCCTGAAAAGACTGATGATATTATTAAAAAAGAGCAGTCAAAGGATTCCAAAAAGAAACTCCCTCTTCCTAAGATCACGTGGAAAAAACCAGACAAAAAGATGATCCTGAAGATCGTTCTTGGTGTGGTAGCACTTTTGATCGTCGCTGCAGTGGTTACAGGCATCATTGTATTTGCAAAGAAAGAGGATCATAATGGTTATTCCCGTAATTTCATGGATCAGCTCCGAATGCAGGAGATCCGTCTTGTAGAGGATGAGCCTGCGAATGCGTTTTTCAGGCAGTATTATGATGCAATGAGTGCGGGTGATACAACGATCCTGGAGGGAATGTATGATAATCCTGCCAAGGCTGATGTTTCTGCGGGGGTTTCTACGATCGTGGAATCATATGATAACCTTGCTGTTTATATGACAGGTGGTCTGGAAGAAAATGAATTTGTTGCTTTTGTCTATAATGACGTAAAGTTTAATAATATCAACACGTTGGCTCCATCGGTGGACTGCTTCTATCTGGTTATGGGAGAGGATGGCATTTATAAGATCTGCTGGGATATGTATCAAAATGTGGATAAGATCCGTTTCAGCAGGCTTGCTTCATATATGATGCCGATCCGTCAGCTTCTTGCGGATTCCGATGCAGCTCTTCAAAACGCACTGAGCAGGGATAAGGATCTGAAAAACCTTTATATTGTGATGCAGTCGATGACGGATGCTGTTCTGGAACAGGATTCTTCCGTGGATGGTAATTGAAAGTATGCTGATCAGAGAAAAAAAAGAAAAAGCAGAATATAACAATCTGAGTCCCTTTGCAGCAAAAAGTGCAGAGTCTAAAGGACGTGAGGTTCCGGAAGAGTCTTGTGATATCCGGACCTGTTTTCAGCGGGATCGAGACCGGATCCTGCACAGCAAGTCTTTCCGCCGGCTGAAACATAAGACACAGGTCTTTCTTGCACCGACAGGAGATCATTACAGGACCCGATTAACCCATACTCTGGAGGTTTCACAGATTGCCCGGACGATTGCATCATCATTATTCCTGAATGAGGATCTGACAGAAGCAATCGCTTTGGGACATGATCTTGGACATACGCCTTTTGGTCATGCGGGAGAGCGTGCACTCAATACAAAATATCCATTCAGTCACAGCAGACAGAGTCTGCGTGTCGTGGATAAACTGGAGGATGAAGGCAAAGGTCTGAATCTGACCTGGGAAGTTCGAGACGGTATTGTGAACCACAGCATGAGCCGTTTGGCTAATACGCTGGAGGGCAGGATCGTGCGGTTGTCTGATAAGATCGCATATATCAATCATGATATGGATGATGCAATCCGGGCAGGGATCCTAAGCGAAGAGGATGTGCCTAAGGAAATTGCGAATGTTTTAGGCGCGACCAGAAAAGCCAGACTCGATTTTCTGGTGAAGAATATTATTGAAAATTCAATTGACCGTGACGATATCGTTATGTCGCAGGAGGCTTTTGAAGCAATGATCGACCTGCGGCAGTTTATGTTTGATAATCTGTATTTTAATTCATCCTGCAAGACGGAAGAATACAAGGCAGAGGGCATGGTCATCACTTTATATGATTATTATATGGATCATCAGGAGAAACTACCGGATGATATCAAAGCTCTGATCACAGAGAAAAATACAAAGCCGGAAAGAGCTGTCTGTGATTACATCTCCGGCATGACAGATTATTATTGTACCGCTGTTTTTACAGAACTGTTTATTCCTGAATTCTGGGGGAAGTAAGTGTTTTATCCGCAGGAGGTCGTTGACCAGGTTATTGAATCGAATAATATTGTGGATGTGATCGGATCCTATGTGAAGCTGACAAAGAAAGGCTCCACTTATTTTGGCTTGTGTCCGTTTCACAATGAAAAAACACCTTCTTTTTCTGTGACAGATAATGGCAATAAGCAGATGTATTACTGCTTCGGCTGTCACAAAGGGGGGACAGTCCTCACGTTTATTATGCAGTATGAGAATGTTTCTTATACAGATGCATTAAAAACGCTTGCCGACCGCGCTGGCATCGCCCTCCCTAAGCCGGATTATTCTAAAGAACAGGAAGCTTTATCCAGAAAGAAAGATGCGATCCTGGAAGTCAATAAAGAAGCTGCTAAGTACTTTTATCATCTTCTGAAAAGTGAACGCGGAAAAAATGCACTGAAGTATTTGACGGACCGTGGATTATCGGACGAAACGATCCGAAGTTTTGGATTAGGTTATTCTGATAAATATCGGGATGATCTGTATCAGTATATGAAAAGTAAAGGATTCTCAGATGATATCTTAAAGGAGAGTGGACTCTTTTCTATTAGGGAAACTGATACACATGATTATTTTTGGAACCGTGTCATGTTCCCAATTATGGATGTGCGCAGCAAGGTGATTGCTTTTGGAGGCCGTGTGATGGGAGAAGGGGAACCAAAATATCTGAATTCTCCTGAAACGATCTGTTTTAACAAACGGCGAACGCTCTATGGACTCCATGCTGCAAAGAAGCATAAAGGAAAAGAGCTGATCCTGTGTGAAGGGTATATGGATGTGATCTCTCTGCATCAGGCAGGTTTTACTAATGCGGTTGCATCGTTAGGAACAGCATTGACAGAAGGACATGCAGATATCCTGAAACGTTATACCGAAAATGTAGTTATTTCTTATGATTCTGATACAGCAGGCAGAGATGCTGCACTCCGAGCTATTCCAAAACTTCGTGATGCAGGGCTTTCTGTAAAAGTGCTGGATCTTTCACCTTATAAGGATCCGGATGAACTGATCAAAGCAGAAGGAACGGATTTTTTCAAAGAACGCTTGAAAAATGCTAAAAATAGTTTAATATTTGAAATATATTGCTTGCAGGATCAATATGATCTGAACGATCCTGACGAGAAAACGAAATTCTTCAACGAAACAGCGAAAAGATTGAGTTATATTGAAGACCGCCTGGAACAGGAAAATTACATCCAGGCTGTTTCGAAAGAATTTCAGATTGAGTATTCTATGCTGAAAGAAAAGACAAAAAAACTTTCTTTGAGCAATGATAATAGACAAGGGTTTACAACCACCCCAACGATTATTAAGAAAAAAGACGAGACAAAAACAGCGCTGGCTCAGTGCCAGAAAATGGTTTTGTCATTTTTGGCTGAAGAACCGTCATTTTATGACAACGTATCAGATGTAATTGATGAAAGCGATTTTCGTCTTCCGCCATATGACAAGGCAGCGCAATTGTTGTTTTCGCAATTGAAAGCCGGGAAGGTAAATCCGAACAGTATTATCAATGCTTTTGAAGAGAGCGATGTCCAGGAAGAAATTGCGGATATTTTTCATGATTCGTTTTTAAAAGATATTTCTGAAAGCGATCTTCAAAAAACGATCAATGATTGTATCATTCGTATTCGGAAAAGCAGTATAGAAAACCAGCTTGATGGTGTACAGGATATCTCCCGCATTGTCGAGTTGAAAAAAGAGCAAGAAAGACTGCAAAAATTTAATATTTTCGGGAGGAAAAGTTAATGGCAGCAAAAAAGGAAACAAAAGAGACAAAAAAAGCTGTAGCTAAGGCTCCAGCAAAGAAAGCAACAGCAGCAAAGGCAGCTCCAGCAAAGAAAGCTACAGCAGCAAAGGCAGCTCCAGCTAAGAAGGCTACAGCAGCAAAGGCAGCTCCGGCTAAGAAGGCTACAGCAGCAAAGGCAGCTCCAGC
>JAGCAK010000054.1 GCA_017652745.1 Lachnospiraceae bacterium | reverse complement strand
TGTGACCCGACATATGATGGTTCCACTACACTGTTCTCACAGCCGATCGAAGGTATGGCACAGTACCGTGCAGGTATCGACCAGAGAATCAACCTGATCGCAGCAGCTGGAAAAGATAACACAGATTTCACCTTCTGGACAGAAGATCAGCAGAAAGCTTACTGGGATATGGTAGAAACCGCTCCTGCTAAACTGGCTGAAGAAATCGCAAAATACTGCTGGGATAACGGATATGCACCGCAGGACGATGTTTCTGCAGCAGCAGGAGCATGGGGATTCGCAGTTCCTGAAGGCGGCACATTAGATGACTTCGCAAAAGCTCTTGTAGAGGCTTATGGCGATGATGTCATCAGCATGATCGAAGTGGAAAATGCCGGCAGCAGCGTAGCTGATTTCCTGCCAGACTATGATGCATTTGCAGAGTGGGTTGAGTATGGCGAGTCCGCACCGAGCATCACAGGTATCCAGAAGACTGGTGACTACTCACTTCGTGTGGTAGCTACCTCTTTCGATGCAACCATGATCTATCAGCTTGGCGTAAACATTGCTCCAATGCATTATTACGGAAGCAAAGACCTTTACAACTATGACAATAATCAGTTCGGTTTCCCGAAAGGTGATCTTTCCAGCGTTCGCGCAAAGACTACAACACCTCTCGGCGCCGGCAAATATAAATTCATTTCATTTGAAAACGGTGTTGTTAACTTTGAAGCAAACGATACTTACTTCAGAGGCGCACCGAAGACCAAATACATCCAGTTCCGTGAAGTACAGGATGTGGATAAACTGAACGGCGTTATCAACGGATCTATCGATGTTACTGATCCTTCCTTCAGTAAAGACACCGCTAACAACATTGCTGATACAAACGGTAATGGTGATGTTGTCGGTCCTGTCATCACAACGGATACAGTTGATAACCTTGGATACGGATATATTGGTATCAATGCAGTTAACGTCAGCGTTGGCGGCGATTCTTCATCCGCAGCATCCAAGAACCTGAGAAAAGCATTTGCAACGATCTTCTCCGTATATCGTGACGTTGCAATCGACTCCTACTATGGAGACGCAGCTGATGTTATCAACTATCCTATCTCCAATACTTCCTGGGCAGCACCGCAGCCAACAGATGAAGGCTATGCAGTTGCTTTCTCCAAGGATGTAAACGGACAGGATATCTACACATCTGACATGAGCACTGATGACAAATATGCAGCAGCTAAGAAGGCAGCTCTTGGTTTCCTCGAGGCAGCTGGCTACACCGTAGCAGACGGAAAAGTTACAGCAGCTCCGAACGGCGCTAAGATGGAATACGAAGTTATGGTTCCTGGCGATGGTACTGGTGACCACCCGGCATTCATGATCCTGACATTGGCTTCTGATGCTATGAAAGAACTTGGAATCAACCTGATCGTTAACGACCTTACCAACTCCTCAGACCTTTGGAGTGCACTTGAAGCAGGACAGGGCGAGATGTGGTGTGCAGCTTGGGGCGCAACGGTTGACCCTGATATGTATCAGATCTACTACTCTGACGTAGCTAACGGCGGAGCACAGGCAGGTGGATCCAACTATATGTACAAGATCGCAGATCCTGAGCTTGATCAGATGATCATGCAAGCTCGTCAGTCCGCAGATCAGACATACAGAAAGACTGTTTACAAAGCTTGCCTTGATACGATCATTGACTGGGCTGTTGAAATTCCTACATACCAGAGACAGAATGCTATTATCTTCAGCACCGAGCGTGTAGACATCAGCACAGTTACACCTGATATCACAACCTTCTATGGTTGGATGAGCGAGATCGAGAATACGGTTCTGAAATAAGAACCTAAGCAGTTGTCTGACTGATTCAGACAGTTGATTCGATATTGCGGGCCGTCCCGGGACGTCGCTCCCGGGACGGCTTATTCATACTATATTAGGCAGAAATTGGGTGATTAAAAGGTGAGAAATTTTATCATAAAACGTATACTGATCTCCATTGTTATTCTGATCTTTGTTGCGTTTATCATTTATGTTCTTATGAGATGTCTTCCGACATCTTATCTGGAAGAGGTTGCAAGGGCAAAATCCATGCAGCCGGGTTCCAAATCGTTTGAAGAATGGATGCAGCAGCTATCCGCGACGTACGGAATGGACAAAGGTATCATTCCGGGCTTCTTTTCCTGGTGTGGGAAAGCGATCCGCGGACAATTTGGTGACAGCTGGAAATGGACCGTTCCGGTTACCCAGAAATTCCATGATTCCGTATGGCTGTCCTTTATTATGGGTGGAATCGCCTTTGTTCTTGAGCTTCTGATCGCCATTCCTCTGGGAATTATTTCCGCAGTAAAACAGTACAGTAAAACAGACTATACGATCACGATCGTGGCGTTGACCTGTTTCTCGCTGCCGACGTTCTTCTTTGCGTCGCTCTTAAAACTGGTATTTGCAGTCAAACTGAAGTGGTTTGACCTGGGCGGCCTGATCGGGCGATCGTACCAGCAGCTTTCTCCTGCGGGACAATTTTGGGACAAGGCGGCCCATCTCGTCTTGCCGATCATAACGCTGGTCGTTATCAGCATTGGTTCCCTGATGCGTTATACCCGAACGAATATGCTCGAGGTTTTGAACGCAGATTATATCCGGACCGCACGGGCAAAAGGTCTTTCTGAACGAAAGGTCATTTATCATCATGCGTTCCGTAATACCTTAATTCCGATCGTAACGATCGTCGGTGGTTCCCTTCCGGGACTTTTCTCCGGAGCGTTGATCACAGAGACACTGTTCTCACTTCCGGGTATCGGCTATGTTTCCTATCAGTCGATGGTATCCGGTGATATTCCGTTTTCGATGTTTTATCTGGTCTTCCTTGCCATCTTAACGCTGCTTGGAAACCTGATCTCAGATATATTGTACGCGGTCGTTGATCCGCGTGTTCGTATTGCGTAGGAGAGGAGGGGAAAGTATGAACGAAAAAGATAACAACAATACCCCTCAGCAGGAATATTCCTTAAACGATGACCGTCGTGTTAAGGTCCTGTCTCCAGGCCGTCTTGTAATGCAGCGTTTCATAAGAAACCGTGTAGCTGTAACCGGTCTTATCATCCTTGCATTTATGTTTGTATTCTCCTTTATTGGTGGATGGATCTCTCCATACACAGAGAATCAGTTGTTCTACCGTGAAGATAATCAGAACAAACAGTATGCGGGAGTTACGGAAAACAAAGAGCTTCGCTATGTTGAGCGCGAAGCAGGTACATTCCCGGCACTTGCACAGGCACAGTTTTATCTGGCCAGAACTAAAGGCAGTGACCGCTTTGAGTACCAGGGTACTATTTATACTTACAAAGAAGAAGGTGAGGATTTCTTCTCCATTTATACCGGAGGACAAGAAGATCCGATAGCCTTTGCTTCGACTAGCATTGTTACTTCTTCCACCAGCAATGAAAAGGTGCCTTTTATGCTTCAGTACCTTTTGCTGAAGAGTCTGGCAGATGAGAAAGATTCTTTCGAGTATGAAGGAGAAACCTATGACGTTGATGAAGAAGGCTCTCTGAAAAAGGGCAAGGAAGAGATTGCTTTTGCCAGCAAGTATATTGTGCAGGCGCTTATGAGTGACGTCTTCCTTTCCAGGCAGTTCCGTGAAGAACTGATAGAAGAGATCGAAAAAGGCGCAAAGGAATTTACCTTTACAGATACAGATGGAGTAACTTATGACTACACCATCACATATAATGCCGCAACGAATGCATACTCTGTTATGCAGAGTCAGAGCACGAAAGTCTTTGATACCTACAGTCCGCCGAGCGGCAAACATTGGCTTGGTACGGATCGTAATGGTATGGACATGCTCACACGTTTGATGTACGGCGGCCGTGTATCTTTGTATATCGGTTTCATCGTCGTAATTATAGAGACCGTAATCGGCGTTATCCTGGGCGGTATCTCTGGTTACTTTGGCGGCTGGGTCGACAACCTGATCATGCGTATCGTTGATATTTTCTACTGTATCCCATCGCTCCCGATCATTATTATTCTTGGTGCAGCAATGGACGCAATGCGGGTTGATCCGCAGATACGAATGATCTGGCTGATGTTGATATTAGGACTCTTAGGCTGGGCAAGCATTGCCCGTCTGGTTCGTGGACAGATCCTCTCTTTGCGTGAGCAGGAATTTATGACAGCCACAGAGGCAACCGGACTGAAGGTGAGTCGAAGGATATTTAAGCATCTGATCCCGAACGTTATCCCGCAGCTGATCGTTACAATGACAATGAGCTTAGGTTCCACAATCCTGATCGAGGCAACACTTTCCTTCCTGGGATTGGGCGTTAAGTTCCCGTTTGCTTCCTGGGGAAATATTATCAACGATGTTAACAATACATACGTATTAACCAATTTCTGGTTCATCTGGATCCCGGCAGGTGTCTGCCTGGTTGCAACGGTCCTTGCGTTCAACCTGGTAGGCGATGGTCTGCGGGATGCATTTGACCCTAAGATGAAGCGGTAAGGGGGGACTTTCGAATGGCTAAAAAGAATAAAGCAGAAGGTTACCTTACTGCGAAAGAAGCAAGAGCGATCACCCGGGCAAACCGGAAGGTCACAAATGAATTAGAAAAAAAGAGAAAACGTAAAAACGTACCGGAGTCGGAATATCTGACGACGATGCATGATCTGAAGAATGCGGTGGAGTTTGATAATCTGCACACCTATTTCTTTACGGATGCGGGGACTGTCAAAGCAGTCGATGGCGTATCTTATGAAGTTCCAATCGGCAAGACGGTCGGTGTTGTAGGAGAATCCGGCTGCGGCAAATCAGTTACCAGTCTTTCTCTGATGCAGCTTCTCCAGAGGCCGCAGGGTCAGGTCGTCGAGGGCGAGATCCGTCTGAACCTTGGCGATAAAGCATATGAGATCTCCAAAGTTCCGCAGGAGAAGATGCAGGAGATCCGTGGCAACGTGGTTTCCATGATCTTCCAGGAGCCGATGACCAGTTTGAATCCTGTCTTCAAGATCGGTGCACAGCTGGATGAAGTCATTGCACTGCATGACGGTGAGGGCAAGAGTAAAGAGGATATCAAAAAGCGTTCCATCGAAGCGTTGGAGATGGTCGGTATTGCAAACAGCGAGGGCGTTTATAAAATGTATCCGCACGAGCTTTCCGGCGGAATGCGGCAGAGAGTTATGATCGCTATGGCGCTGGCCTGCAACCCGAGGATCATTATCGCAGACGAGCCGACAACGGCATTGGATGTTACGATCCAGGCGCAGATCTTAGACCTTTTGCGCAACCTGAAAGATAAGATCAATTCATCTATTATGCTGATCACCCACGACCTGGGCGTGATCGCAGAGATGGCAGATTATGTTGTGGTCATGTATGCCGGACGTATCGTGGAAAAAGGAACGGCGGAGGATATCTTCTATCATCCGAGCCATCCTTATACGATCGGTCTGATGGCATCCAAACCAGTGGTTGGTGTAGAGACAGAAGAACTTTATTCCATTCCGGGCAAGGTTCCAAACCCGGTCAACATGCCGAACTACTGTTATTTCCGCGACCGGTGCGAGATGTGCATGGACTGCTGCAACGGAGATTATCCGAAAGAAGTCCGCATTTCCGATACGCATGTTGTCAGCTGCTATCGGTATTATGACGAATATAAAGAAGAAGCGGCAAAAGCAAAAACTATTAATCTGCGCGGCGTTGCTGCATTGCAGGCAGCAAATGCAGCAGCTTCACAGGACTTGGAAGAAGCAGAAGAAATACTGCAGGAAGCTGCAGATGAGATTCAGGCAGGAATGGAAGGAGGCGATAGAGCATGAGTTGGG
>JAGCAK010000053.1 GCA_017652745.1 Lachnospiraceae bacterium | reverse complement strand
CTGATCAACCGCGGCAAACTGCAGAAACTGGATACGCCTACACAGCTGATCGAAGACCTGGGTGCCTTTGCGGTGGATGAAACATCCAAAGATGGATTGCTGTCCAAGTACTTCCACAATAGAGACGAGGCTATTGCTTATCTGTCACAGGCAGGACCGGATGCCTCCTTCCGTGCGACCACGCTGGAAGATGTGTTTGTGGATGTAGCCGGACAGAAACTGGAACGGAAATAAAAGTAACGGAATTAACAGTATGGGAATCTTAACAGTACTATGGGAAAAATGGGTCGAGTTCCGGCGGGATTTTTTTAAGATCACCGCTGCGGCTCTGATCACGCCTGTTATGTATCTGATCATCTTTGGCCTGGGAATTCAGACGACTTCCCACGGTGAGCCGTACCTTCACTTCCTGGTGCCAGGCGTGGTTGCCATGGCAACGATGACAGGCAGCTTTTCCGCCATCGCCCAGAATATGAGTGTGCAGAGACTGTACGAAAAAGCACTGGATCAGGTCATGGTTTCCCCGACACCGCTCTGGCAGTTTATTTTAGGGCAGGTCATAGGCGGCAGTCTGCGCGGTATGTACGCAGGCTGCATCATCCTTCTTCTGACCCTGCCGATCAGTACGGACCTTACGTTCAACGGGTTATCTTTTGTGATCATGTTTTTGAACGGAACGGTCTTTTCCACCATCGCGCTGGTATTGTCTTTCCTTGCAAAGAGTTATACCGATGCGCCGCGTTATACGTCTTATATCATCATGCCGATGTCGTTTTTGTGTAACACCTTCTTCTCGACGGATCAGATGCCGGTGGGCTTCCGTCAGGTGATCTCTTTTCTTCCTTTGTCGCAGAGCTGCGACATGATACGAAAGATCGCCAATGGGGAATCCTCGGGATGGCTGGGGTTTGTGATACTGGCGGCATATCTGGCAATTTTCGGATTTATATCCGTCATGTTTATCTATAAAAAGAAGAACTTGTAAGGAGGACATCATGGAAAAAGGATTACTTGTGATCAGCTTTGGAACGTCCTACCAGGACACCTGCGAAAAGACGATCGCAGCATTGGAAAAAGATCTTACTGCTGCATTTCCGGACCGCGTATTTTACCGCGCATGGACCAGCGGTTTTATTCGTAAGAAATTAAAAGAAAGAGACGGCGTGACGATCCTCTCCCCGGAAGAGGCATTTGAGAAGATGAAAGAAGACGGCGTCAAAGATGTTCTCGTCCAGCCGACGCATATGCTGGCTGGAGGCGAGTTTGAAAAAGTGACGGCGGCACTGAAGCCATGCATGGACGCGTTTGAAAAAGCAGTCATTGGCAAGCCGCTGATGGAAAACGAAGAGGATATCCGTCTGTTTGTAGAGAAACTGGCAGAGATCACAGAAGGGATTAAGGAAGATGAGATGGCTGTCTTTATGGGACATGGCAGCAGCGAAACAAAAATCCCGGTTTACGACCTGATCAACCGGTTCTGCGAAGAGAGCGGACATAAAAATATTGTTGTAGGCACCGTGGAATTTGAGCCAGGTATCGCACCGGTTCTGGAGAAGGTGAAAGCACAGAAGCCGAAGAAGGTTTATCTGGCACCTCTCCTGGTAGTGGCAGGCGATCACGCCAACAATGATATGGCAGGCGATGACGAGGATTCCTGGAAAAACCAGATCGCCAAAGAAGGTCCGGAAGTGGAATGCATCATCAAAGGACTGGGCGAATACAAAGAGATCCGCGCGCTTTATGTGCAGCACGCAAAGGAAGCATAAGAGCGAACCAAATAATTAAGAAATAAGATGCGTAAAGGAACGATGGCAAAAAGAATAGGGCTTGCGTTGATCCTGATGGGACTGCTCCTGTCTCTTTTTGTCATGCCTTCCTTTGCAGATGATACAACGGGGACATCGGTCATAGCGGAAACGGAAGAGAATCCGGATGGCGATAATGCGGCATCAGCAGCCGGGACAGCGTCAGAAGAGACTGCAACGGATGCTGACGATGATTCTGCCGAGGATGCTGCTTACTGGGAGCATGTCAAAGGTATTCAGCAGTGGATCCGCGGACGGCACGCCGGCAAATACGGCATGTCTCCGGTTTATGCGCAGGATGTAAAAGAAGGAACTTATGAGATAGAAGGTTCTTCCAACTCCGCTTATTTTAAAATTGCCAAAGCAGAGCTGACAGTAAAAGACGGAAAGATGACTGCAAAGATCACCATTCCGAGTATGAGTTACCTGTACGTTTTCATGGGGACTGCAAAAGAGGCAATCGCCGCAAAGAAATCCGAATGGATCGATTTTAAAGAAGTCAATAAACAGACTGTGTTTACCATTCCGGTGGAAGCATTGGATAAAGAGATCGACTGCGCTGCTTACAGTAAGGCACGGAAAAAGTGGTACGACCGGAAGATCGTGCTGGATGCATCTACCTTACCGGAAGGAACGGTTTTGATCGACCTGCCGGATTATGCTCTGATCGAAGAGGCACTGAAAGCGTACGGCATCGATTCGGCAAAGGCATCGGAAATGATCAATAACCAGACGGTTCCAAATGAAGAAGACCCGGATGCTGATCCGGACCAGGTAAAAGATAATGCTGTTCTCTGGGAAGGAGAACCGATTCCGGTGGATATCAATTATCCGGATGGCGAGTTTTCCATTGAGGTGAATATGATAGGCGGCAGCGGGCGTGCCAGCATCAGTTCTCCGACCTGGCTTTTTGTGCGTGACGGCAAGGCTTATGCAAGACTTCTTTGGAGCAGTGCTTATTATGATTATATGATCATCGGCAATAAGACGTTTTATAATCTGACTAAGGATGGAGGCAACTCCACGTTTGAGATCCCAATCGTCGTGATGGACGAGGCGTTCCCGGTGATTGCAGATACAACGGCCATGGGCGATCCGGTCGAGATCCGTTATGAGCTGACGTTTTATTCCATGACAGTAGGATCTAAAGGCAAGATCCCGCAGGAGGCTGCCAAGAAGGTGCTGATCATCGCGGCTGCCATTCTTGTAGTAGGATTTGTCCTTAATCTGATCCTGAAGAAGAAAAGGAAACAATAACCATGCGTGAGGAATTATACTTTCCGCTGTTTGTGGATTTGTCCCAAAAGAATATTGTTGTGATTGGCGCAGGGAAGATCGCGGCTCGCCGTGTGAGATCCCTTCTTCCTTTTGCTGGAAAGATCAAGGTGATCGCTCCGGAGGTTTCTTCTGAGATCGCGGAGATGGCAGCGTCATCGGAAGGCGTGCTGATGGTTGAACAGCGGCCGTTTGAGACATCTGATCTGGATGGCGCAGATATGGTTCTGGCTATTACAAATGATAAAGACCTGAACACACAGATTGGAACTCTCTGTAAAGAGAAGAAGGTCCTGGTGAATGTCAGCCATGAAAAAGAACTATGTGATTTTTACTTTCCGGGGGTCGTGCAGAAAGACAATGTCGTGATAGGCATCACGGCCAGCGGAAAAGATCACAGTGAGGCTCGGAAGGTAACGGAACAGATCCGTGCCATGATGGAGGATGCAGAATGAAAAAACTTACTTTGATCATAGCGCTGGTGCTTTGCCTTATCCTGGCAGCAGGATGCGGAAAAGGCAGCGGTGGGAACAGCGGCGGAAATCAAGGCAGCGGCAGCGAAACAGAAAGCAGCATCGATGGCGGATCACAGGAAACGGGAGTGATGCCGGATAAGTTCTCTTTCAGCGGAGGCACTGGCAGAGTTGGCATCTCCTGCAAAAACATTGTCTGGCGCAATGATGCCGCTTTTGCAACGATCATATTTGAAAGCGATGCATATACCTACATTCGCGTCGGTGAGAATAAATATAACTGCGAACATGATGGAGATACATCCTACGCAGAGATCCCGCTTCTGCTGAATGAAAACGTTACGATCTATGCCGAGACAACCAAGATGTCGGAAGCGCATGAGATTGAATATCAGATCTTTGTTTATTCTGCAGGAACTGCAGATGCAGGCAAAGATCCATATGCGTTGATCAAAGCACAGATGGATGAAACCGCGCCGCTGATCCCGGGCGTACCGGAAGCATCACCTGCTGCTACTATCGAGACAGACCGGTACACGGTCTTCACTTATGAGTACGGCATTCATCTGCTGGAAGTGCGGATGATGGATAAGGATATCAATGAAGCTGATATTGGTGTCACTACCCGGGCAACTACGGTAGAAGCAGCACAGGAAAAACTGTATCAGAAACCAATCGTGAAATACCTGCTGGTGCCATCTGGAGCAGAGGAGATGCTCCCGGCCGGTATTGAAAAGGAAGCGATTGTTATTAACATCCCTGCAGCCAATGTTTATGAAGGCAGCGGAGATGTAGAAATGAAAGACCTTGTGGCAAACGGATGCGGACTGATCATGCTGGATACCGCTGCTTTAGAAAATGATGCGGAAGGCTTCCATGCTGTTGCATCGAATGCAGTTTATCTGGGTATTCCGGTCATTGTGAACCCAGAGAACGATATGATCCGCAGCCTGCTGATCGGATAAGATTTCAGGGCTCTTTTTGTCATCTTCTCTGAATAATGCTATAATTCCCCTATGTTGCAGGAATTTGATCTTTACCCATTGGTAGCGCCGCTGAAGGCGTGGTTTGCAGAGAACGCAAGGGATCTTCCAT
>JAGCAK010000052.1 GCA_017652745.1 Lachnospiraceae bacterium | reverse complement strand
CAGTCCCATATCAATGGCATTCTGTCCGGTAAAGGTTCCGATCACCATTTTATTATCAGGGGTAAACCCGATTGCTGCATAAGGAGTATAGCGGTCTCCGTAACAGTATTCACCTTCTGAGATCACAAATCCATCCGGAACGCCGCCGTTTCCCATACCACCTGCATCGTAAAAGCCACCACCATTTATCCCAGCAACTGCATCGTATCTGGCAGCGATCACATCTACAGTGGTTCCGCCGCTTCCGTCATACGGTCCTTTATTTCCGACAAACAGACGGGAAGGATCTTTGATCAGCATGACATCGCCAATGTAAGTAGGACCGGAGATCTCATAGATCTCTATGTCCTGACTTGCTGTGTCAGTAGTATCAATCAAATCTGTGTTTGTCGTTTCATCGGTTCCCTTTACGGAATTGTTGTCGATGATCTGCTGGATCTCTTCATCTGAGAAGAAGATATCCGGGATCCATTTTAAAGCACTTGTCTCTTTCAGGGACAGTGTGAACAGCTCCGCCGCACTTTGCGACGGTCCCTTCATGATAATTACAACTGCAACACAGACAGCAAGAATGAAGGTCCCTAAGAATGTCCCTATAACTGCTAATGTTCTGAGTACATGTTTCATTTACTTTGATGCCTACTTTTTATTCTTAAATACCCAGCGTCTCTGAATGTTATAACTGAAGATAAACAGACAAAGATCAACTACACATTTTACTATCAGTTCCACAACACCTTTCACATGAAGGATGTGTGTGAAGAAATATACCAATCCGTAAGAAGCGCCCATCTGGCAGATTGCCAGAATATAATATTTCACTGCTGTACTTCCAACGTTATCAACGGATTTGAAGACGCCCTTCCGGTTCAATATATAATTGAATACAGAGGAGACCACACGGGATGCGATCGTACAGATCAGGACTCTGGTCCCCAGGTCCATTTTGTTCTGCAGCGCAAATTCCAGGATCGCATAGACACCAATGTCTACCACCCAGGAAGCGATCGAACTGATGATGAATTTGATGAAATAACGCAGGATCACTCCATAGATCTTCATGGAGTCCTTGAAAGGATTAAAATGAGATGACGCATTATCATCAATGTAGATCGTTTCGATCGGCACTTCCAGATACGGGATCTGACGGTTCACGATCTCGATCAGCATATTTGTTTCGTATTCGTAACGATCTCCTTTTAAAGTTGAGAAGCTTTCAAAACATCTTGCCGGGATCACCCTAAGTCCTGTCTGCGTATCTTTTAATTTGATCCCGCAGGCAAACTTATAGACGAAACTGGAAACTTTATTACCGAACCTGCTGCGGGAAGGGATGTTTTTATCATCAAAGTCTCTGCCTCCGATGATCACATAACCTTCGTGCTCTTCATAAGCGTTCAGACAATCCTTCATGGATGCGACAGAATGCTGGCCATCTCCATCGCAGGTAATTGCCGCATCAATATCGATCCGGTTATCAGCCAGGTAAGCAAACGCGGTCTTCAACGCTGCCCCTTTTCCTCTATTTACTTCATGCTTTAATACGGTGACCTGCGGATTCTTTGCGGCGTCATCGTAAAAATGGTCATAATCAGAACTGCTTCCGTCATTGACGACCACGATCGTCTCAAATCCGGAGCGGACCAGTTCCTGTACAAAATTGGTGAATTTCTCATCCGGGTTCAGAACCGGAAGGATCACTGCATAGTTCATTTTATCGGTTGTCTTTCCTTCCTGTATTTCTGGAGTTGGATCGGTCAACGGTTCGTCTGGAAGGCGGACGCTGTCCGTTTCCTGCCTGCCCGGAGCCTTTCTGTTGTGTGCGCTGTTGCGGACGTCCACCGCTCTGCTGCGGTCTCTGTTCCGTCCGCTGCGGCCTTTGATCACTTACCCTAAGACGCTCTCTGTGCTGACGGCGTTGTCTTTCTTTTGCCGCTCTTCTGCGCATCAGTAGAATAATGATCACAATGATCAATAGGATGACCACGATCAGGATGATGATCCACAGGATCTTGCCGGAACCACTCTTTTTCTCTTTGTCTGGTGCCTTTTGTGATTCTGACTCTGGCTCTGTTGCAGTCTCTGCTTCCTGACGTTCCTGCTCATCGTAGGTCACCAGGTTCTCCAGCATGCTGCTGCCAGTATCTGTTCCAACGGTTGTCCTGTACAGGCCATACTCTGCGCAGCTGTACTGATAATCATTCCGGCTGCCATCGTCATCATAGCCGTCATCTACCCAGAAGGTCGGTCCCTGCTGGGAACCATGTTTTTCAAAAGCATCTTTGCATACCTGTAATGCCGTCCGTCCTCCAAAATCAGAAAGCGATTCTCTGGTAGGCAGAACGATCTGGTTCTCCCAGTAAAGATGAAGATATGTTTTCGGTACATCCCACGCACCATATCTTTGCGCAGAATCCGCATACTGGGAAGCATCGCCCGTCAGGCCGGCTGTATCGGCAACAGCTTTTGCGATCATCCGGTGCATGCCGTGTCCGTATTCTCCGTTCAGATCATGGGTCACAACGATCTGTGGTTTAAAGCGGCGGATAGTCTCAACTACAAAAGCCTTCACTTCTTCTATATCATTATGTTCCTGGGCCTCTTCCAGCGATTCCGAATAAAGATCCCAGAATTTGCCCAGCTGCGGATAATGAGTCACGCCCATTTCCCAAAGTCCGTCCAGAAGCTCATGATTACGGAACGGTTCCGTCAGATACTGATCAGACATATAGGCAACCTGCACCCGGGCGGTATTGTTATGTGTCAGATTGACAATGGATGGTCCCATGTAAAGGACCTCATCATCTGAGTGCGCTGTGAATACAAGAAGATCTGCCCTCTCATAAGGTGGCTGCCACTGCTGTACATAATCCGGAAGTGCACCTTCAGAGAACGCATATACCTCTGCGATCTCTGCGCCGCCGGATGGAATCTGGATCGTAACGGAGTTGGTTCCTTTACCTGCCTTGACATACTCATGCAGGAAACCATACTGACCTGCACTGATAGAAGCATCGCCAGCTTTCAGTGTCCAAGGGTTTGGAATGCTTTCCCATTTGATATAAACGCCATCGATTGCCTCATCTGAACTGATGGTGATCTCAGCACCTTCATCAAACCAGGTTGTCGTATAGTAACTGCCGTCGTCAATAGGACCACAATAGTAGTCCGGGCTGTCGACATCGATTGGAATCTCGGCAGCATTGGTTTTAAGAGCAAATGCTCCTAAAATGCATAACAAAACAGCAGGAATAAGGCCCCAAAGTTTTTTCATTGTATTAACTCCTTATAGTCGGTTTTGGTGTTCACGTTACGGAAAGCATTCTTCAGCTCTCCGTTCAGTTTCACCGCCTCATAACATCCGGCGATCACGCGGATCACTTTATTATCATTTCGATTCAATGCATCTTTTAATACGGAATAAGCTTCTCTGGAGTACACACCGATCAGCGGTTCATATTTTTCGCTTTCCGATTCAGCGATAATGATCGGCTTGGCTTTTGTCTTTTCTTTCCCCGCAGCCGCATCTTCCAGCTTTTCATATTGCTCCAGCAAAAAATCCATACTTGCATTCGGTACATCTACCGGTACCACAGCAAATATATCCAGGTCGGTTTCTTCAAATATGGTGCAAAGCGCACCTAAAGGACCCCGATCCGGATAACGGTCGGTAATGATCTCTATCTTACTCTGTTCTTCCGGCGGGAGGACAGAAACAATCAAAGCTGCATGCTCTTTGGTATCCGTTGAGATCAGTACGCGGTCAAATAATTTCCGTCCGCTAACATAGAGCCTCTCAATAAAGGTTTCATCACTAATATGGAGAAAGGCCTTATCTTTCCCCATCCGAATACTTTTGCCTCCAGCTAAAATAACCAGATTTTTCATAGGGGAGATTATAACATATGGTTGACAAAAATAGAAGCCTCGTATAAGATAATAAAAAACAGGAATGATTATTAATTTTTTCTGAAATTGTTGATTTTTAAGTAATTTTTATTTATGTCTACTTTAAATTATTCCAAACAGCGCCAGGCGATCCTTGATCTGCTGCAGTCACGCAAAGATCACCCGAACGCCGAGGTCATATACCAGACGCTCCGCAAAAGCATGCCTAATTTAAGTGCTGGAACGGTTTACCGGAATTTAAAGCTTTTGACGGAGCTTGGACAGATCAAAAAGCTGACCGGGCTGGATGGTGTGGACCACTTTGATGGTACTATTTCCCCTCACTCCCATTTCATCTGTCAGTGCTGTGGAAAAGTCGATGACGTCTTTTTTGAAGCGGATGAGAGTCTGAATGAGAAAGCGGCTTCTCACTGTGACGGGGAAATTCAAAGCCACAATGTATATTTTTATGGCACTTGCAACGAGTGTTTAAAAACAATAAAATAAAAACAAATATAAATGAAGGAGGAATTTATTCATGAAATGGATTTGTAAAGTTTGCGGTTATGTACACGAGGGAGATACTCCTCCGGAGCAGTGCCCGGTTTGCAAGACTGGCAAAGAGAACTTTGAAAAAATGGGTGGAGACAAAACCTGGGCAGCTGAGCATATCGTAGGCGTTGCAAAAGACGCTCCGGAAGACATCATCGCAGGTCTTCGCGACAACTTCAACGGAGAGTGCTCTGAGGTTGGTATGTATCTGGCTATGGCTAGAGTTGCTCATAGAGAGGGCTACCCGGAAATCGGCTTATATTGGGAGAAAGCAGCTTTTGAAGAGGCTGAGCATGCTGCTAAATTTGCAGAGCTTCTGGGTGAAGTTTTAACAGACTCCACAAAGAAGAATCTGGAAATGAGAGTTGACGCTGAGAACGGCGCTACCTCCGGTAAATTTGAACTTGCTAAGAAAGCAAAAGAGCTTGGTTTAGACGCTATCCATGACACCGTTCATGAAATGGCAAGGGATGAAGCCCGCCATGGAAAAGCATTTGAAGGACTGCTTCAGAGATATTTCCACTAAAAAGAAGCGCTTAGCGCAATACCGAATCCAAAAAGAGGAGAAGAAAAATCTTCTCCTCTTTCTTATTATGTT
>JAGCAK010000051.1 GCA_017652745.1 Lachnospiraceae bacterium | reverse complement strand
GAAAATATGTAACAGATAAAAACGGAAAAGTCACAAAAGTCAATGCGATCCCGGGTCATTCTATCCCGCTGGGAGCGTTGGGCGTGTTTATTCTCTGGCTTGGCTGGTACGGCTTCAATGGAGCTGCTGCCACTTCGCCATCAGAACTTTCATCCATTTTCCTGACGACTACCATTGCTCCGGCAATCGCAACCTGTACGACCATGATCTATACCTGGATCAAAAATGGAAAGCCGGATGTTTCCATGTGCCTCAACGCCTCTTTGGCCGGCCTTGTTGGAATTACAGCCGGGTGTGATGCATTGGATGCTTTTGGTGCAGGGATCGTGGGCATAGTCTCCGGCATTCTGGTCGTAGTCATCGTTGAGGTTCTGGACCTGAAACTCCATATTGACGATCCGGTTGGTGCGGTGGGAGTTCACTGTGCAAACGGCATTTGGGGAACGCTTGCCGTAGGTCTTCTGGCAAATCCAAGTGCGCCGGCAGGACTCAGGGGGCTCTTTTATACAGGCGACTTTAAGCTGCTTGGTCTGCAGTTTCTTGGATTTATAACGGTTGCAGCATGGGCAGCTGTGACGATGACGCTTTTCTTCCTGCTTCTTAGGAAAATAAAATTCCTGCGGGCAGAACCGGCGGATGAGCTGGCCGGTCTGGATGGCAGCGAACATGGACTGCCTAGTGCGTATGCGGACTTCATGCCTGCAGTAGATAAATATGCTGAGTTCGGAACGGGTGAGCATATTGTGGCAGTAACCGGAAGCACACCGGTGGCAGAGGCAGTTCCGGTGAAGCGGGAACCTTCTTTTGCCGGGGACGGGCATAAATTTACAAAAGTGGAAATTGTATTTAAAGAAGAGAAACTGTATGCATTGAAAGATGCCATGAGCAAGCTGGGGATTACCGGAATGACTGTATCCCATGTTATGGGATACGGCATGCAGAAAGGACATACGGAATACTATCGTGGTGTTCCGGTGGAAACGGATCTTCGGCCGAAAGTACAGGTAGATATTGTTGTTTCCAAAATACCTGTGCGGGATGTGATCGAAACAGCAAAAAGCGTACTGTATACCGGACATATTGGAGATGGCAAGATTTTTGTTTATGACGTGGAGAACGTAGTTAAAGTACGTACCGGCGAAGAAGGGTATGATGCGCTTCAGGATGTGGAATAAAAAGGCCGGAGGTGTTTTCTGATATGTGTTCGATCATGGGTTACTGCGGCAGAGATGCCGATTTGGAAAAATTTAAAGAAGGTTTTGACCGTACGATCTCCAGAGGACCGGACGACAGCCGGATCATAGACACCGGTGAAGGTCTTTTAGGATTTCACAGATTATCCATCATGGGGCTGACGCCATCAGGCATGCAGCCCTTTGCGCTGGATGGCAGTTATGTCGTATGCAACGGAGAATTATACGGGTTTGAAAAACAGAGAAAAGAGCTGGAGGCAAAAGGCTATCATTTTCAAAGCGATAGCGACTGCGAGATCATTCTCCCTTTGTATTTTGAATATGGAACCGACTTTTTTGCAGCGTTAGATGCAGAATTTGCCTGCATCATTTATGACGGAAAAACAAAATCATTCCTGGCGGCCAGAGATCCAATCGGAATCCGGCCGCTTTACTATGGCTATGATGAAAAAGACGTGATCATATTTGCCAGCGAGGCAAAAAACCTGGTAGGACTTGTGAAAAAGGTTATGCCATTTCCACCGGGTCATTATTATAAAGATGGGCAGTTCATCTGTTATTGCGATATTACAAAAGTGGATACGGTATGCGAGGATGACCTGGAGACGATCTGCCAAAAGATTCACGATAAATTGACAGCAGGCGTGCAAAAGCGCCTTGTTGCCGATGCAAAAGTCGGGTTTCTGCTTTCCGGTGGGTTGGATTCTTCTTTGGTCTGTGCCATTGCCGCACGGGAAAGCGACACACCGATCAGGACCTTTGCCATTGGGATGAGTGAGGATGCAATTGACCTGAAATACGCAAAGCAGGTAGCCGATTATATCGGAGCAGAACATACCGAGGTCTATATGACACCGGAGGAGGTCATATCCTCCCTTGAAAGAGTGATCGAGCTGCTGGGGACTTATGATATCACTACGATCCGTGCAAGCATGGGCATGTATCTGGTCTGCAAGGCAATCCATGAACAGACCGATATCCGTGTACTTTTGACCGGAGAAATCTCAGATGAGCTGTTTGGCTATAAATATACAGACTTTGCGCCATCGGCAAAAGCGTTTCAGGAAGAATCGGAAAAACGTGTCCGGGAGCTTCATATGTATGATGTGCTCCGCGCGGACCGCTGCATTTCTGTTAACTCTTTAGAGGCCAGAGTTCCGTTCGGAGATCTGGATTTTGTGGAATATGTGATGTGTATTGATCCGGAGAAGAAAGTGAATAAGTATGGAAAAGGGAAATATCTCCTGCGCCATGCTTTCGAGGGGCAGGGATACCTTCCGGATTCGATCCTTTGGAGAGAAAAGGCCGCATTTTCCGATGCTGTCGGGCACTCAATGGTGGATTATCTGAAAGAATATGCCGCCACGAAGTACACTGACAAGGAGTTTGAAGAAAAACGAGCAAAATATACATTTGCACAGCCGTTTACAAAGGAATCGCTTCTTTATAGGGAGATATTTGAAAAATACTATCCGGGACAGGCAGAAATGGTGGTGGATTTCTGGATGCCAAACAAAGAGTGGGAAGGCTGTGACGTAGATGATCCATCTGCCCGGGTTTTATCCAATTATGGAGAAAGTGGAGTATAAATTTCTGATAAATAAAAACCAATTGTTAGGAGGCGGCTTGAATGACAAAAGGGGAACAACTGTACGAGGGAAAAGCGAAAAAGGTTTTTGCTACTGATGATCCAGAGCTCCTGCTCGTTTCTTATAAGGACGATGCCACTGCATTTAATGGACTGAAAAAGGGGACGATCGAAGGAAAAGGCAGTATCAATAACCAGATGAGCAATGCGCTGATGCGTTATCTGTCAGAGCGCGGGATCCCGACCCATTTTGTAAAGGAAATAAATGAAAGAGAAACCATCGTTAAAAAAGTGACCATCGTTCCGCTGGAAGTCATCGTCCGTAATATTGCGGCAGGCTCCTTTGCCAAAAATTACGGAGTAGAGGAAGGAACGCCTCTTTCAAACCCAACCATTGAATTTTCCTATAAAAACGATGCATTAGGCGATCCGTTGATGAATGAATATCATGCAACGGCACTGGGACTGGCGACAGAAAAAGAGATTCAAACGATCAAAGACTATTCCTTCCAAATTAATAAAGAGTTACAATCATTCTGGGCCGCATGCAAAGTCACATTGGTAGATTTTAAGCTGGAGTTCGGAAGATTGTCAGATGGAACGATCATTCTGGCAGACGAGATCAGTCCAGACACCTGCCGGCTTTGGGATGCCGAAAGCGGAGAAAAACTGGATAAAGACCGTTTCCGCCGTGACCTTGGCAATGTGGAAGAGGCTTATCAGGAGATTATGAAACGATTGCAGCAGCATATCTGAAAAGGCTTGCTGCTATCAAAAAGGAGCAGAACATGAAAACATGT
>JAGCAK010000050.1 GCA_017652745.1 Lachnospiraceae bacterium | reverse complement strand
AGCGCCGGAAGAAACATACGAGGAAGAGTATGCGGACGAGTACGAGGATGAGTACGAAGAAGGATACGAAGACGAGTATGAAGATGATTATGAATATGCAGACGGCGACTATATGATGCCGGCAGAACTGAAAGAGGAGCTTGCTGAATTCCTGCTGATCGACGGCATGGAAGAGCGGATCAATGGAACGATCGGAAGCCTGATTGAGAAAAAGAGACATGGTGACCCAACGGGAGGCAATTTGATCGTAACCGGTGATACGAAGAGCGGAAAGACGTATCTGACTATTGCTGTGATCAAGGCAGTCGGACAGGAGATCGGTGGCAACAGCCGTGTTGCCAAAGTCAAAGCGCAGGCCCTGAACGGCAAGAATATGATGAAAGTATTCGAGAAGATTGCCGGCAGTGATCTGTTGATTGAAAATGTAGGCTACCTGACAGATGAGACCGTTGACAGCTTAATTGATATTCTGCGCAGCCGGAACATGTCCTCCATGGTGGCGCTGGAAGGAAATCAGCTGGCAATCGATAATATGATCAGCAAGCATCCGGAACTGAACGAATTGTTCCAGACAAGACTGAATGTATCGGAACTCAGCTTAGCACAGTGGGCAGACCTGGCATGTCAGTATGCGGAAGAACAGGGCTACACAGTCAGCGACATGGCACTTCTGGCACTGCATGCGAAGATCGATGAACTGAATGTGCCGACGGAACGTCAGGGATACGATAATAACAGGGGCAACAATGATAACGCGATTGCGAATGCATCCAAACGTGGCGGTGGAAAATTCCGTTTTGGAAGTAAAAAACGGAAAGGCAATGCAAAACAATTAGAAGAAGCAGATTTCATGTAAAGGACAAGCAATGAACGACTTAGAATTAGCATTTCATGCAAATGAAATCAGAAAAGGTATTATACAAGGTGTACATGCGGCAAAGGCCGGACACCCGGGCGGATCTCTTTCTTCTGCCGATATTCTTACCTATTTATATTTTGTGGAAATGAACGGAATCGATCCTGCTGATCCGTCAAATCCGGACAGAGACCGCTTTGTTCTGTCAAAAGGACATGCGGCTCCTGTGTTGTATGCAACCCTTGCGGAAAAAGGTTTCTTCCCAAAAGAAGAGCTGCTGACTCTCCGCAAAGTGGGCTCCCGCCTGCAGGGACATCCGGATATGAATCTTCTTCCGGGTGTGGATATGTCCACCGGATCGTTAGGACAGGGTCTTTCAACAGCTGTTGGAATGGCGCTCGCAGGAAAGATGGATCAGAAGAACTACCGTGTGTATGCACTTGCAGGAGATGGAGAGATTCAGGAAGGACAGATCTGGGAGGCATGTATGTTTGCCGGTCATAGAAAACTGGACAACCTGACAGTGATCGTGGACAACAATGGACTGCAGATCGACGGAGATATTGCAAAGGTCTGTTCTCCATATCCGCTTGATGAAAAATTCATGTCCTTCAATTTTAATGTCATCCATGCGGATGCACATGATTTTCAGTCCCTGAAAGATGCATTCACAGAGGCAAGAGAGACAAAAGGTATGCCTACGGCAATTATTGCGAAGAGCGTAAAGGGCAAGGGCGTTTCCTTTATGGAGAATAATGCCGGCTGGCATGGCAAAGCTCCAAACGACGAAGAATATGAGATTGCAATGAAAGACCTGGAAGAAATAGGAGCAAAATTATGTCAGTAAAAGTGAATTTATCCGGAGAGAGTAAAATTGCAACCAGAGAAAGCTATGGAAAAGCTTTGGTAGCACTGGGTGAAAAGTATCCGGAGCTGGTTGTGTTAGATGCTGATCTTGCCGGAGCAACCAAAACAGAGATCTTTCAAAAGGCATTTCCGGAAAGACACATAGACTGCGGCATTGCAGAAGCAAACATGATGGGAATCGCAGCAGGACTTGCTTCCTGCGGAAAGATTCCATTCGCTTCTTCTTTTGCAATGTTTGCTACAGGCAGAGCATTTGAACAGGTCCGGAATACAATCGCACATACAGAATTGAATGTGAAAGTGGCAGCTACACATGCCGGTATTTCGGTCGGCGAGGATGGTGCGACCCATCAATGCTGTGAAGATCTTTCACTGATGCGTTCTATTCCGAACATGATCGTGATCAATCCATGTGATGATGTAGAAGCGAGAGCGGCAGTTGCCTGGGCGGCTGCTTATAAAGGGCCGGTCTATCTCCGCTTCGGACGTCTGGCTGTTCCGGTAATCCTGAATGCGGATTCTTACGAGTTTGAAATGGAAAAAGCCATTGTGCTGAGAGAAGGGAAGGACCTGACGATATTTGCAACAGGCCTGGAAGTTTATGAATCCCTGATGGCTGCAGAAAAGCTGGCTGAAGAAGGAATCGATGCAGAAGTGGTCAACGTTCATACATTGAAGCCTATCGATGAGGAAACCATTTGCGCCTCTTTGTCCAAGACCGGAAAAGGGGTGACTGTGGAAGAACATTCCATCATCGGCGGACTGTTCAGTGCAGTCAGTGAAGTGGCTGCAAAACGCTGTCCGACAAAGATCCTGCCGATTGGCATAGAGGATGAATTCGGACAATCCGGTCCGGCAAAAGAACTCCTGAAATTATATAAACTGGATGCTGACGGAATTTATGAAAAGATCAAACAGTTTCTGTAAAAGAAAAGAGTGAGCCGAATGCTCACTCTTCTTTTTTGTCTTCTTTCTGTTCTTTTTTATATTCTTTATATAATTGCAGATATGCAGTCATGTATACGAAAAAGGCTAGAAGCATAAATGCGGCGGAAAAGCCAATGAGGATCGTAACCACGTGCGGATCGATCTCTGGAAAAGCTATTAGCGCCAGCATGACACCGTATAAAATGACGGTACAGATCTTGCCGCACCACATGGCGCCTGCAATGTGTTTGCCCTTGCTAAAAAGAAAACTGCTGAAGATTAAGGAAACAATTTCTTTCACTGCATAGATAATGATCAGTACAAGGATCCAGTGGTATTTATAAACCACGCAGAACAGCATTGCGAACTGCATGGCTTTATCAGCGATCGGATCAATGATCTTTCCGAGGTCTGTGATCATATTGCATTTTCGGGCTATGACGCCATCAACAATATCCGTCAGTGCGGATGCCGCAACGATCACGATAGACCAGATATGACCGGAAAGGGACTGAGCATTCATGTATACCACGACAAAAACCGGTACGAGCAGGATCCTTACATAAGTCAGAATATTGGGTATCGCGAAAATGTCTTTTTTACTAAAATGCATGTATGTCTCTCCACATAAAAACAACACAAAAAGTATATTTCAAGGAGGCTGAAAAGTCAATCGACAGAAGGCCTCAAAATGCCAATTTTCCTTGACAAATAAGCATTTTTAAGGTATAAGTATTATTGGCTTTCGGAATGAATATGAAGAAAGAGAGTATTATTTTTAGAGGAGGATACACAATGAATAAGGTTGAATTAGTTGAAGCTATGGCTAAGAAAACAGGTCTTTCCAAAAAAGACGCTGAGGGAGCTTTAAAAGCATTCATCGAAACAGTTGAATTTGAGGTTAAAAAGGGACGTAAGGTTCAGTTAGTTGGTTTTGGTACATTTGAACTTTCCAAGAGAGCAGCTCGCAAGGGCCGCAATCCGCAGACAGGCGAAGCTATGAAGATCAAAGCTTCCAAGACACCTAAATTTAAACCAGGCAAAGCTTTCAAGGATGCTGTAAACTAATTAAAGCAGAATTGTGATAAACAAAAAGCGCTGCCGCAGAAATGCGACAGCGCTTTTTTATGTATAAAACTATGAAAATACAGTGAACTATTTGATTTCCCAAAAAAAACAAAGTAGAATATACGGGTGAGAATAGATAAATTTTTAAAAGTATCCAGACTTATTAAAAGAAGAACTGTTGCAAACGAAGCCTGTGATGCAGGCAGGATCAGCGTAAATGGAAAAGTCGTGAAAGCGTCTTACGATGTAAAAATCGGAGACGTTATTGAGATTACCTTTGGAACAAAAACAGTCAAGGCAAAAGTCATCTCTGTAGCGGACAGTACAAAAAAAGAAGATGCGAAAGAGATGTTTGAATTAGTATGAAAAAAAGACGTTCAAAAAGCAGGCGAACCGTGCTTATGATCCTTGTATTGATTATCGTGGTTTTTGGCTGCGCTTTTTTGGGACTGCAGATCTACAACCTGAAAAAACAGAACACAGAACTAAAAGCACGCAAAGAAAGACTGACAGAACTGCTGTCGGAAGAAACGCTTCGTTCGGAAGCATTGGAAGAAGAGAGGGTCTATATACAGACTAAGAAATATATAGAAGAAAAAGCAAAATCAATCGGATATGTCTACCCGGACGAGATCATATTCAGAAAGGAAAACTAGTGGAGACGAGAATCGAGGATGTCTTTGATCGATGGGCAAATGAACAGCGTGAAATTGGCAGGGGTGATAATGTTGTAATTGGTGTTTCCGGCGGCCCGGATTCACTATGCCTTCTGTTTTTGCTGTACCAGTACAGCAAGCGTGTCGGCTTTAATGTAATTGCCGTTCATTTTAATCACAAAATCCGCGGGGAAAAGTCGGATGAAGACGAAGCATTTGTGAAAGAAGTATGTGATTATCTGCGGATCAAATGCATTATTGCCAGAGCGGATATTCCTGCACTTGCCAAAAAAACCGGCCTGAGTGTAGAAGAGACAGGGCGGATCATGCGCTACAAAGCGTTTGCAAAAGCGGCTCAATCTGTTGACGGCGTGATCGCCGTTGCGCATCATCAGGATGATAATGCAGAGACGGTTCTTATGAATCTGATCCGAGGATCAAACTTAAAAGGGTTGACGGGGATGCATGAGTACGGTGAGTTAGAGGGCTGCCGTGTTATTCGTCCGCTGATCAAGGGGACCCATGCCCAGATCATGGAATTTCTGGATGCAAATCAGCTTCGTTATATGGACGATGAGACCAATCAGGATGTCACTTATGCCCGCAACCGGATCCGTCACAACGTCATGCCGGAACTGAATCTGATCAATGTGAAAGCAGCAGAGCATATTGCAGATGTGGCTGAAGAACTGGCACAAGTGGAGGAGTTCCTTGGCACATTGACCGAAGAAGCCTATACCAGTGTTGTGTCGGAAAAAGAAAGCGAAGTCATCGTAAACACCTATAAGCTCCTTCAGCTTGACCCGCTGATCCAACGCCGTGTTTTATACCTGGCAATCGGCAGGGCACAGGGTACGGTGAAAGATATCTCCCGCGTGCACGTAGACGAACTGCTGGGGCTTTGCAGAAAACAGACCGGAAAGCAGATCGATCTTCCGGGAGAGCTGGTCGCAGTGAAAAATTATTATGATATCTCCATTCGGCCGGATGTTGAAGCAGAAGAGGTGCAGGAAGTCATTGCTGAAATCCCGTTAGATATGGAAGAACTTTTCCAGCAGACAAAAGTAATTCCGGTTTCAGATGATATGACGATTTCTCTTCTTGTTACACAGGTCAATGATGAAAACAGAGATGTCTTCCTGGAGAAAAATGAGTATACGAAAGCGTTTGATTATGATACAATAAGCGGAAATCTTGTTTTGGGAAGAAAAGTTTCCGGAGATGTGATCAGTCTGAAAGAAGGACGGAAAACACTCAAGAAATTTTTTACTGATGAAAAGATCCCGCAGGATCTGCGAAAGGAAATACCGGTCCTGAAAGATGAGAGGAATGTCCTCTGGATCATCGGTTACCGCATGGCGGAGGATCATAAAATTACAAAAGACACAAAACTGGCACTTCTTGTCAAGATAAGCGGAGGCATCGATGAATACGAAAATTGAAGTGTTGATTCCGGAAGAAGATATACGGAAACGAATCAGTGAACTGGCAGCAGAGCTGAGTGAAAAGTATAAAGGCGAGGAAGTTCTTCTGGTGGGGATTTTGAATGGGTCAGTCTTCTTTTTAGCAGAATTGGCTCAGAAGATGACAATTCCTGTAGAGATCGATTTTATGGCAGCGTCCAGCTATGGCAGCGGTACGGAGTCATCAGGCAGAGTGCTGATCACAAAGGATCTGGCTCGTTCTATTGAAGGCGATCATGTCATCATAGTTGAGGACATCGTTGATACCGGACAGACGCTGCATCTGCTGACAGAAATGCTGATAGAACGCAACCCGGCCAGTTTGGAACTGGCAGTACTTTTGAATAAGCCGTCCAGAAGAAAAGTTTGTCTGGACGCAGATTATGTAGGATTTGATATCCCGGATGCATTCGTTGTTGGATGGGGGCTGGACTATGATCAGAAATACAGAGACCTGCCTTATATCGGGGTAATAAAAGAATAATAAAGAGGAAACAGAATGAGTAAACCATTTAGAGGTATTATCATTTACGGCGTGATCATTGCTGCGGTGTTTGCCCTCATTTATATTATGAGCACACCGCGTCAGACGAATGATAATTATACCTTCAGTGAATTCCAGCAGGATCTGAAAGACAACGCTGTCAGTGAAATTGCGATCAGACAGAATAGTGAGATCCCGACTGGCGTGGTAACGGTGACTTTCCGCGATACAACAAAAAAACTGCTTTACGTGGAAAACGTCGGTACAATTACAGAACTGCTGAACGAAAAAAATATTACCTATACTCTGCATGATGTGACAAGATCGAGTTACTTTGTGTCTACGATCCTGCCTATGGTCATTATGTTTGTCATCATGATCGTTTTCTTCCTGGTGGTTTCCGGGCGTTCCGCAGGAGCCGGTGGAAACGTGATGAATTTCGGCAAGAGTAAAGCGAAGATGATGGCACAGCCGGATAACAAAACCACATTCCGTGATGTTGCCGGATTAAAAGAAGAACGCGGCGAGCTGGAAGAAGTTGTCGACTTTTTGAAAGCTCCGCAGAAATATACCAGGGTTGGAGCAAGAATCCCGAAAGGTGTTCTGCTTGTAGGCCCTCCGGGAACTGGTAAAACATTGCTCGCAAGAGCAGTGTCAGGAGAAGCGGGAGTTCCATTTTTCCATATTTCCGGTTCTGATTTCGTAGAGATGTTTGTCGGTGTCGGTGCATCCCGTGTGCGTGATCTTTTTGGAGAAGCAAAAAAGAATGCGCCATGTATCATCTTTATCGATGAGATCGATGCTGTGGCAAGACGCAGAGGCTCAGGCCTTGGCGGCGGACACGATGAAAGAGAGCAGACTCTGAACCAGATCCTCGTGGAGATGGACGGCTTTGGTGTGAACGAAGGAATTATCGTAATGGCTGCAACCAACCGTGTAGATATCCTGGATCCGGCTATTCTGCGTCCGGGACGTTTTGACCGGAAGGTCTTTGTCGGCAAACCGGATGTGCAGGGAAGAGAAGAGATCCTTCGTGTACATTCCCGTAATAAGCCATTAGCAGAGGATGTGAATCTGGAAACAGTTGCCAGGACGACGGCAGGGTTCTCTGGTGCCGATCTGGAAAACCTGATGAATGAAGCCGCTATCAATGCAGCCAGTTTGAACAGAGCTTATATTAAACAGGAAGATATTGAAAAAGCATTTATTAAGGTTGGTATCGGTGAAGAAAAGAAGAGCCGTGTGATCTCAGAAAAAGAAAGAAGGATCACAGCATACCACGAATCCGGACATGCGATCCTGTTCCATCTGCTTCCGGAAGTCGGACCGGTCCATATGGTATCTATTATTCCGACCGGTATGGCAGGCGGTTACACCATGCCGCTGCCGGAGAAGGACGAAATGTTCAACTCCAAACAGAAGATGCTGGAGAATATCATGGTTTCCTTTGGTGGACGGATCGCAGAGGAATTGATCTTTAATGATATTACTACGGGAGCATCCCAGGATATCAAGCAGGCATCCGATATTGCCAGAGCGATGGTTACAAAATATGGTATGAGTGAGGTACTCGGCCCGATCGATTATTCAACTTCGGAAGGCGATGAAGTCTTTATCGGACGTGACTGGGGCACTGTTAAATCATTCTCTGATGCGACCTCTTCCATGATCGATAAAGAAGTCAGGGCTATCATTGATGAATGCTATCAGAAAGCTAAAGATCTGATCATTGCCCATAGGGATGTTCTGGAGAACTGCGCACAGCTGCTGCTTGAGAAAGAAAAAATCACCCGCGAAGAGTTTGAAGCATTATTCAAACCAGCTGATCCGGAACCGGAACCAGATCCGGGACCAAAGCAGGGACCGGGACCGGAGGAACCGTTTAACCCATCTGGGTATGATGGACCAGCGTTTGGTCCGGATTCTATCGCACCAATCTCTGTATAAAATTATAGAAAAATCGAAAAAGATTCAGAAAAAGGCAGTTTTTGTACAAAACACACAAAAACTGCCTTTAATTTTTGTAAACTTTGGTAACACTTACAGATAGACTCGTGTTATTATACTGACTGTAAAACAACCCCCCAATACAAAGTTTTACACCCCATAAAATAAATACCTTCTCCTAAGAAAGTCAGCAAACGCTGGCTTTTTTTCTTTTAACTTTCAATCTGCAGGATATGGCAGGAATCTTTTCCAAGAACAGACTCGGTTTTCTCCTTGAATGAATCCAGAATGGAAAGAGGAACAAAAGCCAGGATCGTTCCGGCAAAGCCGCCCCCGTTAATGCGTACGGCGCCTTCTTCACCCAAAAGAGAGCGGACCAGTTCCATCGCGTCCAGATATTTAGTATTTGCAGGATCTGAAGCCGGAACAACATTCTGCAGCACATCCCGGGAAGAAATACCGGATGCATTAACGTTCTTAAGAAATGCCGGAATATTGTTTTCCTTTAATGCTTTCACCGCTTCCTCCACACGTGTCATTTCTGCATAGAAGTGTTTTGCACGCCTCAGCGGACGATCCCCGACAAAAAGTGCCTGGTCAGGCGTCAGAAGTCCCCTGTCAACTTCACGAAGTGTGTTTTTGCCAAAGTAGTTGGCAATCTTTTTCATATCTGCAGGAATTGCGGCATATTCTTCTGTCAGATCATCATGGGAAGCGCCGCTGTCAATAGCGCAAAGCGCATAACCGGCTTTTTCAAAATCAAAAGCGATCTGTTCCACTTTCGGAGCTGCCGGATCCTGAAAATCAATATAGACGATCTTACCAACAGAGCAGGCCATCTGATCCATCAGCCCGCAAGGTTTGCCAAAATATTTATTCTCAGCATACTGGCCAATAATTGCAATATCGATGTCCGATAATGGTTCTTTTGCCACTTTTGGCACATATAGCTGGTTCAGGATCCTTCCGATCAGCACTTCGAAAGCGGCAGAGGAAGACAGGCCGCTGCCCATCAGAACTTCTGTCTTGATATATGCTTCGAAACCATAAGGGAGTTCCTTTGCTCCGGTTTTGTTTAAAAAACCTCTTGCAATTCCTCGCAGCAAAGCCTTGGACGTGTTCTGCTCACTGATTACCGGTACTAATTCATCTGCCTGGATCGAGATCCGCCCTACGCCTTCGGAAAACAATTCTATTTTTTTATCTTCCCGCGGGGCGAATGCCGCGTAGATCTTTAAATTTACTGAAGCCGCCAGTACTTTTCCGTTCTGATGGTCCGTATGGTTGCCAAGGAGTTCTACTCTTCCCGGAGCAGATGCAAAATCTGCAGCTTCCCGGCCAAATGTCTCCTGAAACTTCTGCATAAAATAAGAACGGTCCATGATTCCTCCCTTTTATATTTGATATGTTAAAATAGTCTTGTGGTATGGTTCATTGTAGCAGAAATCGGGAGAAAATGGCGGAAAAACCAGTTAATAGACATTTTGAAAATAGATGTTGAAAAAAACGAACCACAAGAGAAAAAAATCTTTCGAAAAAAACACAAAATATGGACATAGACTATTGACTTGACCACAAGATATAGTATAATAACTTCTGCAAACAAGAGTTTTTACCCCTGTTTTATCGAGAATAAAATGCAAAATGCAGCATTGCAAATTGAGGATGAATGCGATGTTTCTGGGTAGTTTGCGCAAAAAAGGAAGGGTTGGGAAGACATGAAGATCATTAAGAGAAGCGGAGAAGAAGTCACTTTTGACGCATCTAAAATAGAAGCCGCCATTATCAAAGCTAATAATTCCGTCGCAGAAACAGAGCGGATGAGACCGTTAACGATCCACCTGATCGTGAATGCGGTTACAGAAGAATGTTCTCTGATGGATCGTGCACCAAGCGTGGAAGAAATCCAGGATATGGTCGAGAATCATATTATGGAACAGAACGCTTTTAATGTGGCGCGCAATTATATTACCTATCGTTACAGACGTGCTGTTGCCCGTAAGGCAAACTCCACTGATAAACAGATCCTTTCTCTGCTGGATTGCAGCAATGAGGAAGCAAAACAGGAAAACTCCAACAAGAATCCGGTCGTGAACTCTGTGCAGCGTGACTATATGGCTGGTGAGGTCAGCAAGGACATCACAAAACGGTTCCTTCTCCCGACGGATATTGTGGAAGCGCATGAAAAGGGCATCATCCATTTCCATGATACAGATTATTATGCACAGCATATGCATAACTGCTGTCTGGTCAATCTGGAAGACATGCTGCAGAACGGCACGGTTATTTCCGAGACCATGATTGAAAGCCCGAAGAGCTTTTCCACTGCCTGCAATATTGCTACACAGGCTGTCGCACAGATCGCATCCAATCAGTATGGCGGACAGAGCATCTCCCTTTCTCACCTGGCACCATTTGTACAGGTGAGCCGTGAGAAACTTTATAAGAAGACAAAAGAACAGTTTGATCAGGTTGGCATGGAATATACAGAAGAAATGCTGAATGAGATCGTGGAGCAAAGAGTTCGCGATGAGATCAAGCAGGGTATCCAGACCATCCAGTATCAGGTGACCACATTGATGACCACGAACGGCCAGGCTCCGTTTGTCACAGTCTTCATGTATCTGAATGAAGTAGAAGAAGGAAGAACCCGTGACGATCTGGCGCTGATCATTGAAGAGACGCTGCGTCAGAGAATCAAAGGTGTCAAAAATGAAAAAGGCGTGTACATCACACCGGCATTCCCGAAACTGATCTATGTTCTGGAAGAAGATAATGTCCGCGAAGGCACCCGCTACTTTGATCTGACCAGACTTGCCGCAGAGTGCACCGCAAAGAGAATGGTCCCGGATTATATCTCCGAGAAAATGATGCTGAAACTGAAAGTGGATGCAAACGGAGAAGGCCACTGCTATCCATGCATGGGCTGCCGTTCCTTCCTGACACCATATATTGACGAGAACGGAAAACCGAAATATTACGGCCGTTTCAACCAGGGCGTTGTGACACTGAACCTTGTTGATGTTGCCTGCTCTTCCGGAAAAGATGAGCAGAAATTCTGGGAGATCCTGGATGAAAGACTGCAGCTCTGCTACCGTGCTCTGATGTGCAGACATGACCGTCTGATGGGAACCAAGAGTGATGCTGCTCCGATCCTTTGGCAGTATGGCGCACTGGCTCGTCTGGAAAAAGGAGAGACGATCGATAAACTGTTATTCGGCGGATACTCCACCATCTCTCTGGGCTATGCAGGTCTGTACGAATGCACTTACTACATGAAGGGATGCTCCCATACACAGGAAGGCGGAAAAGAATTTGCTCTGAAGTTAATGCAGAAACTGAATGATGCCTGCAAAGAATGGAAAGAAGCAAACAACATGGACTTTTCCCTGTACGGAACCCCGCTGGAGTCCACTACATACAAATTCGCAAAATGTCTGCAGAAACGTTTTGGCGTGATTCCGGGAGTGACCGACAAGAACTATATTACAAACAGCTATCATGTTCATGTAACGGAAAAGATCAATGCTTTTGATAAACTGAAATTCGAGTCCGATTTCCAAACCCTTTCCCCAGGCGGCGCTATCAGCTACGTGGAAGTCCCGGATATGAAAGATAATCTGGATGCAGTTGTTGCAGTTATGCAGTATATCTACGATAACATCATGTATGCAGAACTGAACACAAAGAGTGACTATTGTCAGGTATGTGGTTACGATGGAGAGATTCAGATCGTAACAGATGACAGCGGCAAGCTGGTTTGGGAATGCCCGAACTGCGGAAACCGCGACCAGGACAAGATGAACGTAGCGCGCCGGACCTGTGGGTACATTGGTACACAGTTCTGGAATCAGGGCAGAACACAGGAAATCAAAGACAGAGTACTGCATCTGTAAAAAACTTGAAAAACACGCGGATATTTAGTAAAATTTGAGGACACTCTCTTGAAAAAGGGAGTGTCCCATTTTTTTACATTGCATTTTTGCATGAGAGGTATAAACATGCATTATTCAGAAATAAAAACTTGTGATATAGCAGACGGCCTTGGCGTTCGGACTACGTTGTTTGTATCCGGATGCAGGAACCACTGCAAAGGGTGTTTTCAGCCGGAGACATGGGATTTTGAAAATGGTCCGGTCTTTGATGAAAAAGTTTGGGAGGAAGTACTGGACAGTCTGGTCCCGGATTATGTTCAGGGATTAACGCTTCTTGGCGGAGATCCATTTGAAGAGGAGAACCAGAGGGATCTGATCCCGTTCATGCGGGAGTTCAAAAAAAGATTTCCGGATGTAGAAGATTCCAAAGGGCAAAAGCATGCCAGTAAAAACGTCTGGGCGTTTACAGGATATATGTTTGAAGATCTTCTTCCGGGAGGGAAGAAGTATACCGAGTATACCTATGAACTGCTTTCTTACGTGGACATCCTGGTGGACGGGCCGTTCATTGAGGAACAGAAAAACCTGGCGCTGAAATTCCGGGGCAGTGAGAATCAGCGGCTGATCGATATGAATGAGTATCGCCGCAGCGGAAACATTGTAACGATCCTGGGCAGCTGAATCAGCTGCCTTCTTTTTAAGAAAAGACATGGATAAAAATGAGATTTTAAAAGCATATGGAACGGACTATAAAGAGATGACAAAACGTCTCCTTGTCCGTGCGGACCTGCAGGAACAGATTCAAAAGAAATGCGGAGATAAGAAAGATGTCCGGATTGGAATCAAACCCAATCTGGTTAGTCCGACACCTGCACAGTTTGGAGCTACTACGCATCCGGAAATCGTGGAAGGGATCATCGAATATCTGCAGGAAAAAGAATACACACAGATTAAGATCATGGAAGGCTCCTGGGTTGGGGATAAAACATCGCAGGCCTTTGAGTACTGTGGATACCGCGATATTTCCGCGAGAACAGGAGTACCGCTAGTTGACTCCCAACAGGATTCCTCAACAAAAACGGACTGCAAAGGTCTTTCGATCCGTATCTGTGACTGTGCTTTTTCTGTGGATTATCTGATCAATGTTCCGGTCTTAAAAGGACACTGTCAGACGAAGATCACCTGTGCCTTAAAGAATATGAAAGGCCTGATTCCGAATTCGGAAAAGAGAGCGTTTCATACGCAGGGACTGCACAGACCGATCGCGCATCTGAATACAGCGCTGAAGCAGGACTTTATTGTGATCGATCATATCTGCGGTGATCCGGATTTTGAGGATGGAGGTCATCCGCTGGTGAAAAACTGTGTGATGGCTGCTATGGATCCGGTATTGACGGATGCGTATGTTTGCAAATTGCTGGGCTATCGCACGGACGATGTTCCGTATGTGGTTCTGGCAGCAGAACTGGGAGTCGGCAGCAGTGATATTTCGGCAGCACATATCATTACTGTGGAAGGTGTGAATGATGAGGATATGCCAAAAAGCCGCCGCGTCCTGGATATTTCCTATAATGTGGATGAGGTTGAGTCCTGCAGCGCATGCTATGGCATGCTGATGAGTGCGCTGGACCGTCTGGAGCAGGAAGGATTGCTTTCCGGATTGAAGGAGAAGATCTGTATTGGCCAGGGATGGCGCGGCAAAAGTGGAAAGCTGGGTGTGGGAAACTGCACAAAGGATTTTGAGTGCAGCGTTTTGGGCTGCCCCCCTTCAGGCGAAGAAATCTATGAAGTCTTGAAAAATTACATCTCTCAGTAAATATGCTTATTAACGAATTGCTTTTGCGGGCGGGGACTGGTTATCAGCCCTCGTTTTTTTATATAAAAACGGAAGATTTTTTCTTAAAATAAAAGGACGAATGATTATAATAATAATGAGCTAATGTGTAAAAGAGGACATATGGAAGGAGTACAGAATGGCATTTTACATTGTGAATGAAGATATCACAGAGATGGAAGTCGACGTTGTCGTAACAGCAGCAAATGCACAGCTGGCCGGCGGCGGTGGCGTGGATGGCGCGATCCATCGGGCTGTAGGTCCGAATCTGGCTAAAGCCTGTGCGGAGATAGGCGGGTGCGAAACTAGGGATGCTGTCATCACCTGGGGCTATGATCTGGATGCCATTTATGTGATCCATGCAGTTGGACCGATCTATCGTGACGGAAATCATGATGAAGAAAAGTTGCTCCGCAGTGCTTATGCAAAATCAGTGGAACTGGCAGTGACCCATGGATGCCGCAGTGTGGCTTTCCCGCTGATTTCAGCCGGTGTTTATGGCTATCCAAAAGAGGCAGCACTGGATATCGCAGTGGAGGAACTTACAAAAGCGGCAGCAGAAAATGAAAAACTGGACTTTTATTTAACGCTTGTTGATGCAGATGCTTTTGAAATGGCAAAAGCAAAATACGGGGAGTATTTAGAATAAAACAAACCATTGCAATGAGAGGGAAAAAGACCGTTTTAAACGGTCTTTTTCCTTTATTTATCAGCCAATTTACCACTCTGCTTTGTTGACGTAAAAAGTGTTTCCCTGTATAATGAATTGAATCAAAATTGCGTCATTATGCCCTGACGTTTGATTGTTGTAGCCTTGCAACAGTTTTTTGCGTGTCCGGACACGGTCGGAACACTTGAAAAGGGAGAACTGAAATGAGAGATATTTTTGAGAAATGCTATGAACCGCAAATGCAGGATCTGCTGAGAGAGGCGGGTATTTACCCATATTTTCGTGCATTGGAAAGCCGTCAGGATGTGGAAGTTATTATGGAAGGCAAACGCCGGATCATGCTGGGGTCCAACAATTATCTTGGATTGACTGTGCAGCCGGAAATTATAGAAGTCGGTATGAAAACAATTGAAAAGTATGGTACCGGTTGTTCGGGATCCAGATTCCTGAATGGAACACTGCAGATGCATTATGAATTGGAAAATGAGTTGAAAACATTCCTTCGCAAGGAGGACTGCATCACATTTCCAACCGGATTCATGAGCAATCTTGGAATTATTTCGTCAGTAGTCGGACGTCATGATTATGTCATCGTCGACAGAGAAGATCATGCTTCCATCTACGATGCATGCCGGCTGAGCTATGGCAAAATGGTGCGTTATAAACATGCAGATATGGAAGATCTGGAGCGCGTTCTTCAGACTGTTCCAGATGAAAGCGGTGCGCTGATCGTTACAGACGGTGTGTTCAGCATGGGCGGTGATATCGCAAAACTTCCAGAGATCGTCGCTCTGGCAAAGAAATACGGCGCACGTGTGATGGTGGATGATGCACACGGACTTGGTATTTTAGGCGAAGGTGGCAGAGGAACGGCCAATTACTTTGATCTGGAAGATGACGTGGATATTTATATGGGCACATTCTCCAAATCACTTGCCAGCCTTGGCGGCTATATGGCAGCAGATGCAAAGATCGTTGACTATGTACGTCATACGGCTCGTCCATATATGTTTGCTGCATCTATTCCGCCGGCACAGACGGCAGTCGCATTGGCTTCTCTGCGTTATCTGGAAGCCCACCCGGAACTGCCGGAGAAACTGCAGAATAATGCAGCCCGCTTCCGCAAGAACCTGATTGACAGAAATGTGGCAATCATCGAAGCACCTACACCGATCGTTCCGATTTATACCTACTCAGCAGAGAATACTCTGTTGAAACAGAAAAATATGTATGAAGAAGGAGTCTATGTAAATTCCGTTCTGCCTCCGGCATGTGCGCCGGGAGAGTGTCTCCTTCGAACCAGCCTGATGGCAAGTCACACAGACGAACTGATCGATGAAGCATCCGATATCATCGCAAAGGTGATGCATCATGATGATTCTGAGATCCTTGCACAGCTGAAGTTTGAACGATAAAGGATCGGATTAAAATGGGAAAAGTAGCAGTTGTTACCGGCGGATCTTCCGGCATCGGATTATGTACTGCAAGGAGCCTGAAAGAAAAGGGCTGTATTGTATATGAATTGAGCCGTCACAACGGGACAGAAGAATTTCTGCATATTACTGCCGATGTAACAGATGAGGCACAAGTTGTCAGCGCCATCGTGCAGGTGATGGAAAAAGAAGGTCGTATTGATCTGGTAGTAAACTGCGCAGGTTTTGGCATCAGTGGAGCTACAGAGTTTACGGAAACAGAAGAAGCAAAAAGCCAAATGGAAGTAAATTTCTTTGGTATGGTGCATATGAACAAAGCAGTGCTTCCGATCATGCGCAAACAGGGGGGCGGCCGGATCATCAATATCAGCAGTGTTGCAGCACCAATCCCGATTCCGTTCCAGACCTATTACTCAGCCAGCAAAGCTGCCATCAGTTCTTATACTTGTGCATTAGCTAATGAAGTGGCGCCTTTTGGTATCTCCGTATGTGCGATCCTTCCAGGCGATACCTCCACCGGCTTTACAAAAGCCAGAAGAAAATCCATAGAGGGTGACGATGTTTACGGAGGCAGGATCTCCCGCAGCGTGAAAGTGATGGAGCATGACGAAATGAATGGGACAGACCCAAGCGTTACCGGCGCCTACATTGCAAAGATCGCATTTAAAAAGAATGTGAAGCCGTATTATGCAGTCGGTTTCAAGAATAAACTGTTTTGTCTGATCATGAAGCTTTTGCCGATCGGTCTTTCGAATAAACTGGTTGGAATGATCTATGCTAAATAATAAAAAAGTTCAGATCATGTCGAAAATTGCTCTCTACGAACACGGAGAAGGCAAGGAGACATTAAAACTGAACAAATATCTCAAAGACGATTATACATCCGTAAAGTTATTAAGTTCTCTGCCGCTTGGTATATTAACGGCTTTATTGATTACAGCCCTGGTATTTTGCCTGGATACTGACTGGCCGCTGAAATTATACAGCAGCATCGGGGGAACTTTAGCGGTATTGATATATGTCGGAGCATTTGTGGTTTTCGTTGTGCTGTACTGCTTTTTCTCGGCATATATGTTTAAGCTGAAATATGACAGACACCGAGGAAACCTGAGAAGATATGGATTAGATCTCAAAAGATTAGAAACGATCTATTCCGAAGAACAGAATGAACAAACTGATAAGTTTTCGAAATAGAATAGAGAGCATTTACCTGAAACACAGCCGTGTGCTGGGATTTATCGGAAGAATGCTTATCACCTTTGCCTGTCTGATGATCCTGCGCAGCAGTGTGGATTTTAACCGCATTCTATCCAGTCTGTGGGTTGTGATCCTTTTATCGGTCATCTGCGGATTTGTGCCGCTGCGTTTTCTAATGGTAATCGTGCTGGCATATACTGTGGCGCAGGTGTTTACCCTGTCCACGGCGCTGGGAATCGTTTTTTTGATCATCCTGGCGATCATGTACCTGCTGTTTTTCCGGTATGCTCCTACTTATGGACCGGCGCTGATGCTGCTGCCAATTATGTTCCTGCTTCGCATACCGGTTCTGATCCCGATCCTTCTGGCAATTATGGGTCCTGCGGTTTCTGTGATCGTCGTCATATTTGGAACGATCTTTTATTACCTGATCTATTACCTGGATATGAATGCCGCTACATTTGCCAGCGCTACCGGGACACTGGAGTTTACAAAAGTAGAGATCCTGGTAGAAGGTGTGTTCCGGAATAAAGAATATATTTTGATCCTTGCAGTTTTATTTGCAGTCTTCATGATCGTGCATTTCCTGAAACGCATCAATGCCAATTATTCTGTGGAGATTGCAATTGCGGTCGGAACAGGCGCATATATTGTATTGTCGCTGGCAGCAGAGCTGGCTTTGCACACATTGACAACACAGCGGCTTTTAACTTTCGTGATCGGAGGTCTTGTCTCCGGCGCCCTGGCGCTTTTGATCAACAGCATCTATCGTCCACTGGATTACTCTCGTACGGAGACCGTGGAATTTGAAGATGACGAATACAACTATTATGTAAAAGCAGTACCGAAAGCGACTTTTGAAAAGGAGCGCGTACAGGTCAAACGTATTAACAAGAGGAAGATCCTTTGAGCTTTTTACAAAATATCATTTCATATTTTCATAAATACTTTTCTTTGACTTCGATCACTGTTATCGATGTGATCGAGATCATTATCATTGCGATCCTTTTTTACTACCTGCTTATCTGGTTTAGAAGGACCAGAGCATGGACGCTGTTCAAAGGGATTGTTGTGATCCTGGTTGTTGTACTGTTAGCAGCAATCTTTAATTTCAATACGATCCTCTGGATCGCTTCCAAAACACTGAGCGTGGGTGTCATCGCCTTGATCATTATTTTCCAGCCGGAACTCCGCAGAGCATTGGAGCAGCTGGGACGGCGGAGTATTTTCCGCGGGATCTTTTTCTCTTCCGGGTCTAAGAAACTGCGCTTCTCTGACAGAATGGTAGAGGAGATCCTGAAGGCTGTTACCGATCTTTCCAGAGATAAAACAGGAGCGCTGATCTGCCTGGAGATGAATGTCGGACTGGGCGAATATGAGCATACCGGTATTGTGCTGGACAGTGTGGTCTCCAGTCAGCTGCTGGAAAATATTTTTGAAGATAAAACACCTCTGCATGATGGAGCAGTCATCATTCGGGATGAACGGATCGTCGCAGCGACCTGTTATCTCCCGATGTCCGCAAGCAGAACTTTGAATAAAAAATACGGAACCCGTCATCGCGCAGCGTTGGGCTTAAGCGAAGTGACGGATGCTTTTACGATCGTGGTATCAGAAGAGACCGGCGCCATTTCCCTGGCACTTGGCGGACATCTGTACGAAGATCTGGATACAGGAGAGCTCAAGAAGAGGCTTCTGGATGCGCAGGCTGGAACGATTGAAGAAAGCCTGATATCTAAAATTAAGAAAGGAGAGAAAGACCATGACCAAAGTCAAAGCGTTCCTGAAGAAGTGGATCGTCAATAATATTGGTTATAAGATTTTGGCCATTGTCTTTGCTTTTGTCCTTTGGCTGGTAATCTTAAACACAACGGATCAGGATATGACACGTACTATTTCCAATATCCCGGTCACGATCGAAAATGAATCGGTGATCCTGGACGGCACACATGTGTATACTGTGGAGATGGGTGAGACAGCGACAGTCGTTGTTTCCGGAAAAAGAAGCGTGATCAATACTCTGACACCGTCAGATTTTTCCGCGACAGCAAACTTCGCGGAACTGTCCCTGACAAACGCAGTTCCGATCCATATTGAACTGGCGGGTGAAAAAGCCAGATACGCTAACTCTGTGACGATCAACCAGAAGACCATGAGCATGGTCATCAATCTGGAAGATGTCGTGGAGCAGACTTTTGATGTGCAGGTATCTTTAAGAGGAGAGCCAAAGGAAGGTCTGGTCATCGAAGACGCAGATACTTCACCTGCGATGGTGACCCTGACGGCACCGGAATCTGTGATAGCACGAGTTTCCCATATCGCGGTAGAAGTGGATGCAACTCAGGTGCAGGGGGATGTGCAGCTGGAGTGTGAACCAGTCATCTATGGTTTTGACGGAAGAGTCATTGCACAAAATGACGATGTATATCTGGATTATCCAGTGGTGACAGTGAACATTATGACTAAGGCGACAAAACTGGTTCCGCTTACTATTACTCCTGTTGGAACTCCGGAGGACAAATATACGCTGAGCGGCATCAGCTATTCAAAGAGCGGAGTGACCCTGAAGGGAGATGCAGAAGTACTGGAAGGCATTGAAGCTCTGCAGATTCCGGGAGAGCTGCTGAATATTGAAGGCGCGAAAGAGGATGTGAAGATCACGATCGATCTGTCAGCTTATCTGCCGGAGGGGGTGACCCTGTATAAAGACACCGGAAGCGTTACGATTACAGCAACGATCACAAAGGAAAAAGAAAACGGAGTAACAAACGGCGAGGAAGTAACTGATCCAACCATCTAGAAAGGACTCGACATGAAAATTTTAGTGACCGGAGGAGCCGGCTATATAGGAAGCCATACCGTAGTGGAATTACTGGAGGCAGGACATGAAGTCGCTGTGATCGATAATCTGTCCAATGCTTCTTCCCGTTCTCTGGAGAGAGTAGAACAGATTACAGGAAAGAAAGTTGCTTTTTACGAAGCTGATATCCGTGATGATATCAAATTGGAAGAAATCTTTTTACAGGAAAAACCGGATGCGGTCATCCATTTTGCGGGACTGAAGGCGGTTGGAGAATCCGTAGAGATTCCTCTGAAATACTTTGATAATAATATTGGAGGGACCTTAACGCTCCTTCATACTATGAAAAAAACAGGCTGCAAAAACATGGTCTTTTCCTCTTCTGCAACTGTTTACGGAAAACCGGAGAGCGTACCGATCCGGGAAGATTTTCCAACCGGAGCCACCAATCCGTATGGCCGGACAAAGCTGATGATCGAGGATATCTTGAAAGATCTCTATCGTTCTGATCCATCCTGGAATGTGATCCTGCTTCGGTATTTTAATCCGATCGGTGCTCACGAGAGCGGTCTGATCGGAGAAGATCCTTCCGGTATTCCGAATAATCTTTTGCCATATGTTGCAAAAGTGGCTGTTGGAAAACTGGAAAAGGTCAGCGTCTTTGGAAACGATTATGATACACCGGACGGAACCGGCGTGCGGGATTACATCCATGTGGTTGATCTGGCAAAAGGTCATATCAAAGCGATCGAGAAAATCGAGAAAGAAGGACAAGTCGGATGTAAGACCTATAATCTGGGTACTGGTACCGGTTATAGTGTCCTGGATATTATCAAAGCTTTTGGAGAAGCATGCGGCAAGGAGATCCCGTATGTGATAACTGGCAGACGGGACGGCGATGTAGACACGGTTTATGCAGACCCGGCACTTGCAGCAAAAGAACTGGGCTGGAAAGCAGAATATGATCTGCAGAAAATGTGCGCAGACACCTGGAGATGGCAGAGCCAAAACCCGGATGGATACGGCAGATAACACTAATATATGACAGGTAACGAAGGCAGAGAACCTTATAAAAGATTAATCGTATTCACAGAAGTGATCATACTGGTTGTAATGCATTCCATTTTATTTGCAGTCCTTTGGAACAGCCAGTATAAAGAGTCCATCGAACTGCCGTTCTTCAGGCGTGGTAACTGGGCCATGATCGCTATCTATCCGATCCTCATGTTAGCATTGGGAAAAGTGTTTGGGATCTTCCGCCTGGCGATGGCCAGAGTTGCGGATCTGATCCTTTCTTTTCTTGCCACTCTTTTCTTTGTTAATCTGTTGATGTACTTTGAGCTGCTTTTGCTCATCCGTTCCTCTTATCCTTCTATAGTGCCGCTTTTGCTCCTGTTCCTGATTGAATGCGGGATCACTGCAGTATGGTTTATTATCGTTCGGATCCTGAATAATCATATTTATCCGCCGCATGATATGGTGCTGATTCATGGAGATTATCCGGCGGATGACATCGTCCGAAGCATGAACCAGAGAAATGACCGCTATCATATCAAGGCAAAGGTTAATATTAATGAGGGAATGAATAAAGTCATGGCAGCCATTGAAGAGCATGAAGCTGTCGTGATCTCTGACCTTCCTGCCACCGAGCGCAATGATGTGGTTAAATACTGTTATGCTTCCGGTAAGCAGTTATATATGCTCCCGAAACTGACGGATATCATCATCCGCAGTTCCGAAGAACTGCATGTTTTTGATTCGCCGGTCCTTTTAAATAAGAACTTCGGCCTGACCTTCGATCAGCGTCTGATCAAACGCACCATGGACATTGTTGTTTCCGGATTGATGATCATTTTAAGCAGCTGGCTGATGATCCTGATCGCGATTGCGATCAAGATGGATGACAAAGGTCCTGTTTTTTACCGGCAGAAACGTTTGACCAGGGATGGAAAAGTTTTTCGTATCATCAAATTCCGCAGCATGAAGATGGATGCGGAAAAAGAAGGACCGCAGCTTTCCAAAAAAGAAGATGACCGTGTGACACGTGTCGGACGGGTGATCCGGGCAATGCATCTGGATGAATTGCCGCAGGTCTTTAATGTGTTCGGCGGATCCATGTCCCTGGTTGGCCCTAGACCGGAGCGCCCGGAGATCATGCAGCAGTATAAAGAGAATGTACCGGAGTTTTATTACCGATTAAAAGTCAAAGGCGGCCTGACGGGGTATGCCCAGGTTTATGGAAAATATAATACGACGCCTTATAACAAGCTGCGTCTGGATCTGACTTACATTCAGAATTACAGTCTGTGGCTGGATATCAAGTGCATGGTGCAGACCATTAAAATCCTGTTTGAAAAAGAAAACACGGAAGGCATTGATCAGGATCAGACCACAGCACTTCCAAAAGGATAAAGAACAGCTAAGCATCTGTAGCTATTACAGGTGCTTAGAAAAAGCAGAAAAAACAGTTGACGGCACTGGCTGGCCTATGCTATATTACTCAGGCGAGCAAAAGGCTCTTTTTTTTACGTTGTTATTTTTTCAGCCCCGGACGCGGGGTCCCACAAATCAAATGATCGCGTAAATACAGGAAAAATCGCATATTTTGATGAGGAGAACGAAATGAGAACAAGAATCACATTAGCATGCACAGAGTGTAAACAGAGAAACTACAATACGACCAAAGAAAAAAAGAACCATCCGGACAGAATGGAGACCATGAAGTATTGTAAATTCTGCAAAAAGCATACAATGCATAAGGAGACGAAGTAATTCCATGACAGAAAATACTTCTGCAAAAAAAGAAAAGGGCAATTTCTTTAAGAATCTTAAACTGGAGTTTAAGAAAATCATTTGGCCTGACACCAAAGATGTCGCAAAGAAAACTCTTTTGATCATTGTCGTAACCATTATCTTAGGCGTGTTAATTAAACTTTTAGATACAGGCATTCAGGCACTGTTGTCTCTGATTGCTTAAAGGAGTTAACGTATGGCAGATGGAGCAAATTGGTATGTTGTGCATACCTATTCCGGTTACGAGAATAAGGTAAAGGCCAACATAGAGAAAACAATAGAGAACAGAAAACTTCAGGACCAGATCTTCGAGGTCACTGTTCCGATGCAGGATGTGATCGAAATCAAGAATGGTGCCAGAAAACAGGTTCAGAAGAAACAGTTCCCTGGATATGTTCTTATTAATATGATCATGAATGACAGCACATGGTATGTTGTCAGAAACACCAGGGGTGTGACTGGATTTGTCGGACCGGGAAGCAAACCGGTTCCACTTTCCGAGGAGGAGATCAAACCGCTGATCGCAACAGGCGAAAAGATCATTGTTTCCTTCGAGGTGGGAGATCTGGTTACCGCAATTGCCGGCGTATGGGAAGGCACGGTCGGAAAAGTCATTGCTGTGAATGAAAGCAGACAGACGGTCACGATCAACGTTGACATGTTTGGCAGAGAGACCCCGGTAGATATTAGTTTCATGGATATCAAGAAAATGTAATTGATGTTTGGAGCGCAGCGTTCTTAACATACAGATTCCGGAGAGGACCTTGACTTCGGAAAATTCAGTAGAAAGGGAGATTTTATTATGGCAAAAAAAATCGACGGTTACATTAAGTTACAGATCGAAGCTGGAAAAGCTTCCCCTGCACCGCCAGTCGGACCGGCTCTCGGTCAGTACGGCGTGAACATTGTGCAGTTCACCAAGGAATTCAATGCAAGAACAGCAGATCAGATGGGAATGATCATTCCTGTTGTTATCACTGTTTATGCAGACAGAAGTTTCACATTTATCACCAAGACACCTCCTGCACCGGTCCTGATCAAAAAGGCTTGCAAGATTCAGTCTGGTTCCGGCGAACCGAACAGAAAGAAAGTCGCTACGATCACCAAAGCAGATCTGCAGCAGATCGCAGAGACCAAGATGCCGGATCTCAATGCCGCTTCTTTAGAGGCCGCAATGAGCATGATCGCAGGAACATGCCGTTCCATGGGCGTGTTAGTTGAAGAGTAAGGAGGGTCGGAAAAGATGAAACACGGAAAGAAATATCAGGAAGCAGCAAAAGCAATCGACCGTATGTCTTTATACGACAGCACAGATGCTTTTGAGCTTGTAAAGAAGAGTTCTACAGCAAAATTTGATGAGACAGTGGAAGTGCATATCCGTACCGGATGTGACGGCCGTCATGCAGATCAGCAGATCCGTGGCGCAGTTGTTCTTCCGAACGGCACAGGCAAACAGGTCCGCGTCCTCGTTTTTGCAAAAGGTGAAAAAGAAAAAGAAGCTCTGGAAGCAGGCGCAGATTTTGTCGGCGCAGAAGAACTGATTCCGAGAATTCAGAACGAAAACTGGTTTGAATACGATGTTGTTGTTGCAACCCCGGATATGATGGGTGTTGTCGGACGTCTTGGTAAGATCCTCGGACCAAAAGGCCTTATGCCGAACCCGAAAGCAGGAACCGTTACCATGGATGTTGCAAAAGCAATCGCAGACATCAAAGCTGGTAAGATCGAGTACAGACTGGACAAAGCAAACATTGTTCACTGCCCGATCGGAAAAGTTTCCTTTACCACAGATCAGCTGCAGGAGAACTTCAGAGCACTGACTGACGCTATCATCAAAGCCCGTCCGGCAGCCCTGAAAGGCACTTATCTGAAGAGCATTACCGTTGCTTCTTCCATGGGCCCTGGCGTCAAAGTGAATGTTGCAAAACTTCTGAACCAGTAAATTCGATTCATTCAATCAATCCGGGTTGTTCCCGGAAAACAAATACGTTGTTTTATCATTGACAGCATGCCTGTCATGTGGTAAACATATAAATTGCCGAAGACAGTAGGTGGGAAGCGGATCTTTCCGTGGACCGTAACGAGTGATCTACCTACCGAGGATTTTAAGTGATATTCTTACTCCCTCTTTGTCTTTGTGCAAAGAGGGATTTTCTATATCCTCTAAATCGGCAGATATTCTAACAAGGAGGAAGAAAAATGGCAAAAGTTGAACAGAAACAGCCAATCATCAAAGAAATCAGTGATTATTTGAATGGCGCAAGTGCAGCTGTTCTGGTAAACTACCGCGGCCTTACTGTTGAGCAGGATACCGTCCTTCGTAAACAGTTAAGAGAAAACGGGATCATCTACAAAGTTTACAAGAACACCATGATCAACTTCGCAGTCAAAGACACAGAATTTGCTGATCTGGCAGCGCTTTTGGAAGGCCCAACTGCTATTGCTATTTCCAAGGATGATGCAACTGCACCGGCAAGAATCATTGCCCAGTTCGCTAAAAATGCACCGCTTCTGGAAATGAAAGCAGGCGTTGTGGAAGGGACATTCTATGACGCAGCAGGAATCAATGCTATCGCAGAGATCCCGTCAAAAGACGTTCTGTTGGGAAGATTGTTCGGCAGCATGCAGTCACCAATCGCAAATCTTGCCCGCGTTCTGAATCAGATCGCTGAAAAAGGCGGCGCAGGCGCAGCAGAAGAACCAAAAGCAGAAGAAGCTCCGCAGGAGGCAGCTGTAGAAGAAGCAGCTCCGCAGGAAGAAGTGAAGGCAGAGGAAGGTGCAGCAGAAGCACCTGCAGCCGAGTAATTAGAGGAGGAAATCAAAATGGCAAAATTAACCACAGAAGAATTTATCGCAGCAATCAAAGAATTGTCTGTATTAGAGTTAAACGAATTAGTAAAAGCTTGTGAAGAAGAATTCGGTGTTTCCGCAGCAGCAGGTGTTGTCGTTGCAGCAGCAGGCGCAGGCGCAGCAGTTGAAGAAGAAGAAAAGACAGAATTCGATGTTGAGTTAACAGAAATCGGCCCGAACAAAGTTAAAGTCATCAAGATCGTTCGTGACTACACAGGACTCGGACTGAAAGAAGCTAAAGAGCTCGTTGACAAAGCTCCTTCTATCATTAAAGAAGGTATCACAAAAGCAGAAGCTGATGACCTTATTGCAAAACTTGCAGAAGAAGGTGCTAAAGGTACAGCTAAATAATTTCAATCTGTTAGAATGTCAAAACAGGAGCGGATTACCGCTCCTGTTTTTTTGCTTTTCATAGATAATAGTTCCTTTGGAGACAGGTTTGACGATGAAAGAATAGATAAGTGTACATTTTGCAGAGGGATGATATAATAAAACAAAAAAGGAGGAACCAATATGCAGGAAGTATGTGAATTCATTAAAGAATGTGGCACTTATTATCTGGCAACGATCGATGGAGATCAGGCGCGTGTGCGTCCGTTTGGCACCATCCATATTTTTGACGGAAAACTTTATATTCAGACAGGAAAGGTGAAACCGGTTTACAAGCAGCTGATCGAAAATCCAAAAGCAGAGCTTTGCTGCTTCAAAGACGGCACATGGCTGAGACTGGCGGGCAAATTGATCCCGGACGAAAGAGTCGAGGCAAAAAAGAGCATGCTGGATGCTTATGAGAACTTAAGAGGAATGTATGATGAGAATGATGACAACTGCATCGTTTTCTATTTTGAAGATGCAACTGCATCATTTGCATCCTTCGGCGGAGAACCAAAGGAGATCAAATTCTAAGACCGAAAAGAATATCGACATAAAACGACAACAAAAAAGGGGCTTGTTGAGCCCCTTTTTTATGTACACTTAAAAGTTTTATCTGAACTTGAAGGTCAGAAGACCAGCGATAAATACGACCAGGATAATGATCGGCAGAACGAACTGCATATAAGGTTTCATCCACTTCTTTACTTTCAGACCTTTTCCGGCATTGGCCTCTGCAGTGAAATTGTCCCAGCCCCATCCGAACTTCCAGGTACAGAACAGGACGTAGATAAAGCAGCCGATCGGAAGAAGCAGATTGCTGACGATGAAGTCTTCCAGATCCAGCACACCGGATCCCTCTGCGAACGGAACAAAGCCACTCCAGACGTTGAAGCCCAGAATGCAAGGAAGTGACAGGATGATCATGCAGATCCCGCAGATGATGCAGCCTTTGACACGGCTGACACCGGTCCAGTCACGGAACATAGCCAGAATGTTTTCAAATACGGCAAGAACCGTAGATAATGCCGCAAAGGTCATAAACAGGAAGAACAAAGATCCCCAGATCCTTCCGCCGGCCATATTTGCAAAGATGTTCGGCAGAGTGACGAAGATCAGGCTCGGGCCTGCACCGGCATCAACACCAAATGTTGAGCATGCCGGGAAGATGATCAGACCAGCCATGATAGCTACGAGGGTATCCAGGATAATAACGTTGATGGATTCTCCCATAAGGGACCGTTTCTTGTCCAGGTAGCTGCCAAAGATGGCCATGGAACCAATACCTAAACTCAAAGTGAAGAATGCCTGGTTCATGGCGGCATTCACCGTACCCCAGGTGATCTTGGTAAAGTCAGGCAGCAGATAGAAGGTCAGGCCGTCTTTTGCACCGGACAGAGTGCAGGAATGAATGACCAGAACGATCAGCAGTACGAACAGGATCAGCATCATATATTTTGTCACCTGCTCCAAACCTTTATTTAAACTGAAAGAACAGATCAAAAATCCAATCACACAGATGATTGCGGTAAACAATATCTGCTGGCCCGGGTTGGAGATCATAGCTCCGAACGCTTCTCCTGACTGCTCTGCGCTCAAACCGGCATATTCACCTGAAACAAAACCAACAAAGTATTTCAGGAACCAGCCTGCTACGCAGGTATAAAACATCATCAGAACGACATTACCGATAAAAGGCAATGGAGAAGACCAGCCCCAGTGCTGCTTTTTGCCCTGGAGGGCCGTAAGCATTTTCAAAGGGCTCTTCTGACTGCCGCGGCCGATGGAAAACTCCATGGTCATGACCGGAATGCCAAGAATGATCAGGAAGATAATATAAAGAAGGACGAACGCTCCACCGCCGTTCTGTCCAGTCAGATACGGAAACTTCCAGACATTACCGCATCCGATCGCGCATCCTGCGCTGAGTAAGATGAAGCCAAGACGGCTTCCCAGACGTTCTCTGTTGTTATTCATGTCTCACCTCCGGTGGCAGATATCTGTTTATCGGAATCCCCATTCTGTAAACCTGCCACAATATTTTAAGAATGTTAAAACTTTTTGTATAAATAGTCAATAGAAATGGCCTTTCTGTTGACAAAAACCTTTTTATAATAAAAGAAAAAACTGTTTGACACGGAAAATCGCTTGTAGTACACTATATCCTGCACTATTGTGGAAAAGTGGCCTTTTTGTGCGCGCATTTTTTCGGAAACCGCCTGGCAGAAGGAAACTAATGCGAGACGGAAAACCGCGGAAATTACTACGAAAAATCCTTAAAAATCAACGTTTCAAGGCGGCCGCGAATTTTAAAACAAAGGAGAGATTGCTTTCATGGAGAAAAACAGAATTCGTCCCGTAAAATATGGCAAGGGAATCCGAATGAGTTATTCCAATCAGGAAGAAGTTCTGGAAATGCCAAACCTGATCGAGATCCAAAAATCTTCGTATCAGTGGTTTATTACAGATGGTTTAAAAGAAGTATTCGACGACATATCTCCAATCGAGGATTTCAATCAATCTCTGAGCTTAGAGTTTGTTGATTTTCAGATTGCCCGCGATGACATTAAATACACCATTGAAGAGTGCAAAGAGCGGGATGCAACTTATGCGGCTCCTTTAAAAGTAAAAGTCCGTCTGAACAACAAGGAAACCGGAGAGATCAGTGAGCACGAGATCTTCATGGGCGACATGCCTCTTATGACAGAGACAGGTACCTTTGTGATCAACGGTGCGGAGCGTGTTATCGTTTCCCAGCTGGTCCGTTCCCCGGGCATCTATTTCACACTCAGTCATGATAAATTAGGAAAAGAATTATATGCATGTAATGTAATCCCAAACAGAGGAGCATGGTTTGAATATGAAACAGACTCCAACGATGTGTACTATGTGCATGCAGATAAGGCAAGAAAAGTTCCGGTCACAGTTCTGATCCGTGCGCTTGGCGTTGGCACTAATGAAGAGATCCTGGAAATGTTTGGTGAGGAACCAAAGATCCTTGCCTGCTTTGAGAAGGATAATTCCCACAACTACGAGGGTGGTATCCTGGAACTGTATAACAAGCTTCGTCCGGGAGAGCCGCTGCAGGTAGAGAACGCAGAGAATCTGATCACTTCCATGTTCTTTGATCCTAAGCGTTACGATCTGGCTAAAGTTGGCCGTTATAAATTTAATAAGAAGTTAGCTTATAAGAATCGTCTTGTTGGCGCTACGCTGGCAGAGGATGTGATCCATCGCGGCACTGGCGAAGTGATCGCTGAAGCAGGAACCGTTGTAGATGAAGAGCTCGCAGAGCGTATCCAGAACGGTGCTGTTCCATCTGTCCTGGTTCAGGGAGAAGGAAGAGCTGTTAAGGTCCTTTCCAACATGGTGGTTGATATTCAGGAATACGTCAACCTTTCTAATAAGGAAATGGAAGAGATGGGCATTACCGAAAGAGTATACTATCCGGAACTTGCCCGCCTGATGGAAGAAAACACCAAGAAAGCAGATCTCAAAGAAGCGATCCGCAAAGATGTGCATAACCTGATTCCGAAGCATATTACAAAAGAAGACATTTTCGCCTGCATTTCCTATGGACTGAATCTGGATTCCGGACTTGGAAACTTTGATGATATCGACCACCTGGGCAACAGAAGGATCCGCAGCGTCGGCGAGCTTCTGCAGAACCAGTACCGTGTCGGTCTGTCCAGAATGGAAAGAGTTGTCCATGAAAGAATGCAGACACAGGATATTGATACGATCACACCGCAGTCTCTGATCAACATCAAGCCGGTCACCGCTGCAGTTCGTGAGTTCTTTGGATCCTCCCAGCTGTCACAGTTCATGGATCAGTGTAATCCGCTTGGTGAGCTGACTCATAAGAGACGTCTTTCTGCACTGGGTCCTGGCGGTCTTTCCAGAGACCGTGCCGGATTTGAGGTCCGTGACGTACATTATACCCACTATGGTCGTATGTGCCCGATCGAGACACCTGAAGGTCCGAACATCGGATTGATCAACTCTCTGGCAAGCTACGCACGCGTTAATAAGTATGGCTTCATCGAAGCACCTTATCGTGTGATCGATAAAACCAATAAAAACAACCCGGTCGTTACAAACGAAGTCGTTTATCTGACCGCAGATGAAGAAGATAAATACAAAGTCGCACAGGCAAATGCCCAGCTGGATGCAAAAGGACATTTCATCCGTAACACGGTTGCAGGACGTTTCCGCGATGAGACCAGTGAATATGACAAGACAGAAGTCGATCTGATGGACGTCTCCCCTAAGATGGTCTTCTCCGCAGCGACATCCATGATCCCATTCCTGGAGAACGACGATGCTAACCGTGCTCTGATGGGTTCCAACATGCAGCGTCAGGCTGTTCCGCTTCTGACAACAGAAGCACCGATCATCGGAACCGGAATGGAATCAAAAACAGCAAAAGACTCCGGCGTTTGTGTTCTGGCAAAAGAAGACGGAGTCGTGGAGCATGTTTCAGCCAGCGAGATTGGCATCCGCGGCAAGGACGGCATCTATCGTACTTATAAAGTTGCTAAATTTGTCCGCAGCAACCAGTCAAACTGCTACAACCAGAGACCGATCGTCAGCAAAGGAGAAAAGGTCAAGGAAGGCCAGATCATCGCAGACGGTGCAAGCACCTCTCAGGGCGAGATCGCTCTTGGCAAGAACCCGTTGATCGGATTCATGACATGGGAAGGCTACAACTACGAGGATGCTGTTCTGATCAGTGAGCGTCTTGTCAGGGATGATGTCTATACCTCCATTCATATTGAGCGTTATGAGACAGAAGCCCGTGACACCAAGCTGGGACCGGAAGAGATCACAAGAGACGTACCAGGCGTAGGCGAGGAAGCTCTGAAAGATCTGGATGACCGCGGTATTATCCGCATCGGTGCGGAAGTACATGCCGGCGATATTCTGGTTGGTAAAGTCACTCCAAAGGGTGAGACAGAACTGACACCGGAAGAAAGACTGCTTCGTGCAATCTTCGGTGAGAAGGCAAGAGAAGTCCGTGATACCTCCCTGAAAGTACCGCATGGTGCATATGGTATCGTTGTGGACGCAAAAGTATTTACAAGAGAAGACGGAGATGAATTAAGCCCTGGCGTAAATAAAACCGTTCGTGTTTATATCGCACAGAAGAGAAAGATCTCCGTTGGTGATAAGATGGCAGGCCGCCATGGTAATAAGGGTGTTGTCAGCCGCGTACTTCCGATCGAAGACATGCCGTTCCTTCCGAACGGACGTCCTCTGGATATCGTGCTGAATCCTCTGGGTGTGCCAAGCCGTATGAATATCGGACAGATCCTGGAGACCCACCTTTCCCTGGCAGCAAAGGCACTAGGCTTCCAGATCGCAACACCAGTCTTTGATGGTGCGGACGAGTTTGACATTATGGACACGCTGGATATGGCGAATGATTATGTCAATGGGGACTGGGAGAAGTTCAAAAAGAAATATGAGAAATCGGTAGATCCGGCCATTATGAAATATCTGGAAAAGAATCTGGATCACAGAGCAGAATGGAAAGGCGTTCCGATCTCCCGCGACGGAAAAGTGCAGCTGCGTGACGGCCGCACCGGTGAATTCTTTGATGCACCGGTCACGATCGGACATATGCATTACCTGAAACTGCACCATCTGGTCGATGACAAGATCCATGCTCATTCTACAGGCCCGTACTCTCTGGTTACGCAGCAGCCTCTGGGTGGTAAAGCACAGTTCGGTGGTCAGCGTTTCGGTGAGATGGAAGTCTGGGCACTGGAAGCATATGGCGCATCCTACACACTGCAGGAGATCCTGACTGTGAAATCGGACGATGTTGTCGGCCGTGTCAAGACATACGAAGCTATCATCAAAGGTGACAACATTCCGGAAGCAGGCACACCGGAATCCTTCAAGGTCCTGGTAAAAGAGCTGCAGTCACTGGCACTGGATATCAAGGTCCTGAACGAGGATGATACCGAGATCAAACTTTTGGAGTCGGTTGATTATGGTGAGACAAACTTTAATGCGATGCTCTCAAATAACAACTATCCGAAGCCGAAAGAGAATGTAGCCCGTCACGGCTTCTCCGTACAGGAATTCAATGAAGCGGAAGAGCTGGTAGACGTTGATGATTATGACGCTGATTATGATGAAGCGGACGACGCAGAATAGGAGGGACGAAGAATGGCACAATTAGTAAACTCAAGCTATGAGCCGATGACATTCGACAAGATCAGAATTGGTCTTGCATCACCTGAAAAGATCAGGGAATGGTCCCACGGCGAAGTCACCAAACCGGAGACGATCAACTACAGAACACTGAAACCGGAAAAAGACGGTCTGTTCTGTGAAAAGATATTTGGACCAAGCAAAGACTGGGAATGCCACTGCGGAAAATACAAGAAAGTCAGATACAAAGGTGTAATCTGTGACCGCTGCGGCGTAGAAGTAACCAAGGCGTCGGTCCGCCGTGAGCGCATGGGTTCTATTGAACTGGCAGCACCGGTTTCCCACATCTGGTATTTCAAGGGAATCCCATCCCGTATGGGTCTGATCCTGGATCTTTCCCCGAAGACACTGGAGAAAGTCCTTTACTTTGCAAGCCATATCGTACTTGATCCGGGCGAGACAGATCTGAAATACAAAGATGTTCTGAATGAGGCAGAGTACAATGCAGCATTAGAACGTAACGGCGATGCAGCAGAGACACTGCGTGTCGGCATGGGTGCAGAAGCAATTGAAGAGATCCTGGAAGCAATTGATCTGGATGAGCTGTCCAAGGAACTGCATGATGCACTGGATAATTCCACCGGTCAGAAGAAGGCAAAACTGATCAAGAGACTGGAAGTCGTAGAAGCATTCCGCAAGAGCGGGAACAAACCAGAGTGGATGATCTTAAAGGTGATCCCGGTCATTCCGCCGGATCTTCGTCCGATGGTTCAGCTGGACGGCGGCCGTTTTGCAACCAGCGACCTGAATGATCTGTACCGTCGTATTATCAACCGTAATAACCGTCTGAAAAGACTGTTAGAGCTGGGCGCTCCGCAGATCATTGTCCGCAATGAGAAAAGAATGCTGCAGGAAGCAGTAGATGCACTGATCGATAACGGCAGAAGAGGCCGTCCGGTTACCGGCCCTGGCAACCGTTCTCTGAAATCCTTGTCTGATATGCTGAAAGGAAAACAGGGACGTTTCCGTCAGAACCTTCTGGGTAAGCGTGTTGACTATTCCGGACGTTCGGTTATCGTCGTTGGACCGGAACTGAAGATCTATCAGTGTGGTCTTCCGAAAGAAATGGCAGTAGAGCTGTTCAAACCTTTTGTTATGAAGAAGCTCTGCGATTATGAAAAAGCAAATAATATCAAGCAGGCCAAGAAGATGGTCGAGAAACTTCAGCCGGAAGTATGGGATGTCCTGGAAGAAGTTATCCGCGAGCATCCGGTTATGCTGAACCGTGCACCGACCCTGCATAGATTAGGTATTCAGGCATTTGAGCCGATCCTTGTAGAAGGACGTGCAATCCGTCTGCATCCATTGGTATGTACCGCATACAACGCCGACTTCGACGGCGACCAGATGGCAGCACATCTTCCGCTGTCTGCTGAAGCACAGGCAGAATGCAGATTCCTTCTGCTTTCTCCAAACAACCTGCTGAAGCCATCAGATGGTGCTCCGGTTGCAGTTCCTAGCCAGGATATGGTTCTTGGAATCTATTACCTGACACAGCAGCGTGACGGAGAAATTGGTGAAGGCAAAGTCTTTAAGAATACGAACGAAGCGATCCTGGCATATGAGAACAAAGACATCACGCTCCATTCTAAAATTAAAGTCAGAGTAGATGCTAAGAACGCAAAGGGCAAAGCAATCCGCGGTATCATTGATACTTCCCTGGGACGCCTGCTCTTTAACGAGATCATCCCGCAGGATCTGGGCTTTGTCGAAAGAAAGAAAGATGAAGATTTCCTGAAACTGGAAATCGACCAGCTGGTTGACAAGAAAGCGCTTAAGAAGATCCTGGAGAGAGTCATCAATATCCATGGCGCAACTGTGACCGCAGAAGTGCTCGATAACATTAAGAGCATGGGTTACAAATATGCAACCAAAGCAGCATTCACTGTTTCCGTTTCCGATATGACAGTTCCGGAAGAAAAGAAGGGAATCATTAAGGAAGCAGAAGAGACAGTCGAAGCAATTCAGGGCGACTACCGTATGGGTCTTCTGACAGAAGAAGAGCGTTATGCCAGCGTGATTGGTACATGGGAAGAGGCTGACCGTAAAGTCACCACTGCCCTGATGAACACATTGGATAAATACAACAATATTTACATGATGGCTGACTCCGGTGCCCGTGGTAGTGATCAGCAGATCAAACAGCTGGCCGGCATGCGTGGTCTGATGGCAGATACGACCGGACGTACCATCGAGCTTCCTATTAAGTCAAACTTCCGTGAAGGTTTGGACGTTTTGGAATACTTCATCTCCGCACATGGTGCAAGAAAAGGTCTTTCCGATACCGCTCTGCGTACAGCAGACTCCGGTTATCTGACCCGTCGTCTGGTTGACGTTGCACAGGAACTGATCATCAATCAGTTAGACTGCTGCGAAGGCGAAGAAGAAATTCCTTACATGGAAGTTGCATCCTTCATGGATGGAAAAGAAGAAATTGAAAATCTCCGCGAGCGTATCTTAGGCCGCTATGCAGCAGAAGATATCCTTGATAAGAGAGGCAATGTGATCGTTGCTAAGAACCATATGATCACACCGAGCCGTGCAGATGCCGTGATCAAGAGTGGCGCAAAGAGTGTGAAGATCCGTACCGCACTGACTTGTCAGAGCGAGACGGGTATCTGCTCCAAGTGCTATGGCGCAAACATGGCAACAGGACAGGCCGTACAGGTTGGCGAAGCAGTTGGTATTATCGCTGCACAGTCTATCGGTGAGCCTGGTACACAGCTGACAATGAGAACCTTCCATACCGGTGGTGTTGCCGGTGACGATATCACCCAGGGTCTTCCTCGTGTTGAAGAGTTGTTTGAAGCTCGTAAGCCAAAGGGTGTTGCTATCATTTCCGAATT